>NZ_AP027055.1:648545-972817 GCF_027924905.1 Limnohabitans sp. INBF002 | reverse complement strand
GCCTAAGCGAAACGACTTGCCCGTGTGCGGCAGCATGGCCGTGAGCAAGTCATCGGCCAAGGCCCGGTGATCGGTGCGCGTCGACTCTAAAAGCGTGATGGCTTTGGCCATGGCACGACGCTGCACGGCAGCGTTGCCGCGCAGCAAGCCGTCGAGCAACTGCTCAGGTGTCACCCGATGGCCTTTTTGATTTGCTCCAACACGTCTTTGGCGCTGGCTGGAATAGGGGTGCCTGGGCCGTAGATGCCCTTGACGCCCGCTTCGTACAAGAAGTCGTAGTCTTGGCGTGGAATCACACCACCCACGAACACGATGATGTCGTCTGCGCCTTGCTTCTTCAGCTCGGCAATGATGGCGGGCACCAAGGTTTTGTGGCCTGCCGCGAGGGTGGACACACCCACCGCGTGGACGTCGTTTTCGATGGCTTGGCGCGCGCACTCTTCAGGCGTTTGGAACAAGGGGCCCATGTCCACGTCGTAGCCGAGGTCAGCAAACGCGGTGGCCACCACTTTGGCGCCACGGTCGTGGCCGTCTTGGCCCAGCTTAGAAATCATCACGCGAGGACGGCGGCCATGGCTTTCGGCGAACTCGGCAATGTCTGCCTTGAGGGCGTTCCAATATTCCATGGTGTCTCCCACGTTTTCGCCATCGTCATACGCAGCAGCGTACACGCCGGTGACCTTTTGCGTGTCGGCACGGTGGCGGCCAAACACTTTCTCAAGGGCATCGCTCACCTCGCCCACCGTGGCGCGCAGGCGAATGGCTTTGATGGACAAATCAAGCAAATTGCCTTCGCCGGTTTCAGCAGATTGCGTCAACGCGGCCAATGCGGCTTCCACCTTGGCGGTGTCGCGTGTGGCTTTGATTTTTTGCAAACGCTCAATCTGACCGTCGCGCACGCGCACGTTGTCGATGGCCAAAATTTCGATGGGGTCTTCTTTGGCAAGTTTGTATTTGTTCACGCCCACGATCACGTCTTTGCCAGAGTCGATGCGCGCTTGCTTTTCCGCGGCGGCAGCTTCGATCTTCAACTTGGCCCAGCCGCTGTCCACGGCTTTGGTCATGCCGCCCATGGCTTCGACTTCTTCGATGATGGCCCAGGCTTTGTCGGCCATTTCTTGGGTGAGTGACTCCATCATGTACGAACCGGCCCATGGGTCGATCACGTTGGTGATATGGGTTTCTTCTTGGATGATGAGCTGCGTGTTGCGCGCAATGCGTGCCGAGAACTCGGTGGGCAGAGCGATCGCTTCGTCAAACGAGTTGGTGTGCAGCGACTGCGTGCCACCAAACACCGCCGCCATCGCTTCGATGGTGGTACGCACCACGTTGTTGTACGGGTCTTGCTCGGTGAGCGACCAGCCCGAAGTTTGGCTGTGCGTGCGCAGCATGAGGCTCTTGGGGTTCTTGGCGTCAAAGCCCTTCATGATGCGGCACCACAGCAAACGAGCGGCGCGCATCTTGGCGATTTCCAAATAGAAGTTCATGCCCACCGCCCAGAAGAACGACAAGCGGCCCGCGAAGGCGTCCACGTCCAAACCGGAGGCAATGGCGGTCTTCACATACTCTTTGCCGTCAGCCAAGGTGAAAGCCAATTCCAAAGCTTGGTTGGCACCCGCCTCTTGCATGTGGTAACCCGAAATCGAGATCGAGTTGAACTTGGGCATGTGCTTGGCGGTGTAGCCAATGATGTCGCCAATGATCTTCATCGACGGCTCTGGCGGGTAGATGTAGGTGTTGCGCACCATGAACTCTTTCAGAATGTCGTTCTGAATCGTTCCAGACAGCAACTCTTGGCTGACGCCCTGCTCTTCAGCGGCCACCACGTAGCCTGCCAACACAGGCAGCACAGCGCCGTTCATGGTCATGGAGACCGACACTTTGTCCAACGGAATTTCGTTGAACAAAATCTTCATGTCTTCCACCGAGTCAATGGCCACACCGGCCTTGCCCACGTCGCCCGTCACACGGGGATGGTCAGAGTCGTAGCCGCGGTGCGTGGCCAAGTCAAACGCCACCGACACGCCTTGGCCACCGGCTGCCAAAGCCTTGCGGTAAAACGCGTTGGATTCTTCAGCGGTAGAGAAGCCTGCGTATTGGCGAATCGTCCAAGGGCGCACCGAATACATGGTGGCTTGGGGGCCGCGCAAGTAGGGCTCAAAGCCGGGCAAGGTGTTGGCGTAAGGCAGGTCTTGCGTGTCTTCGGCGGTGTACAGCGGTTTGACGCTGATCCCGTCCAAGGTTTTCCAGTTCAGGGCGTTGAGGTCGCCGCCTGGCGCAGACTTGGCGGCTGCTTTGGCCCATGCTTCTAAGTTAGCGGCGTTGAATTCGGTTGGCTTTTGGCTCATGGCAAATCACTCGTGAAAGGTGTTTTCAGCTATCGAACAAACCCAAGGTTAACCCCATGGGCTATGTGCTTTGGGCATCATATCATTCATAATTATTGATGCAAAATCTTATTTAGTCTTACAATTCAAGCCCATGTCTGCCGTCACCCTCACGCCTCGCGCCCTGTATGAAGAAGTAGCCGAACTGCTTCGTCAGCGCATTTTTGCGAGCGAGTTAGAGCCAGGCAGCTGGATTGACGAGATGCGCCTGGCCGAGGAATATGGCATCAGCCGCACCCCCATGCGCGAAGCCCTCAAGGTGCTGGCTGCCGAAGGCTTGGTGACCATGAAGGTGCGTCGCGGCGCGTATGTGACCGAGGTCAACGAGAAAGACCAGCGCGATGTGTACCACCTGCTCTCTTTGCTTGAGTCAGATGCTGCTGGCGTAGTGGCCAAAGACGCTACGGTTGAACAACTGCAAGATTTGCAAGCCCTGCACGCAGAGCTAACAGCCGCCGTGGCTGACCGCGAAAAGTTCTTTGAAATCAACGAGCGCTTTCACATGCGCTTGCTGGAAATTGCCAACAACCGTTGGCGCGACCAAATGGTGGCTGACTTGCGCAAGGTGATGAAGCTCAACCGCCACAACTCACTGCTCAAGACTGGCCGTTTGGAAGAGTCGTTGAAAGAGCACCAAGCCATCATGGATGCGCTGATGGCGCGCAACGTGGCCATGAGTGTGCAGTGCATGAACGCCCACTTCGCCAACGGCTTGGAAGCGGCAAGCTGACTCAGCCTTCGCTAACGTCTTGGCGACTCAAGACCCCCTGCACGGCCATGACCAACGCCACGCCAGACAAAATCAACACACCACCAGCCAAGTGATGCAATCCCAAAGGCTCGTCAAGCACCAGCCAACCCACCGCAGCGGTATAAAGCGGTCCAAGGTACAAGGTCATTGCCACACGACTGGCACCCAAAATCTTTTGTGTCCAGCCATAAATCCAATAAGCGCCCACACCAGGGAACAAAGCGGTAGCGACCATCATCCACAAAGCATGTGTACCAACTTCTGGTGTACTGGCTTGATATAGCTCCCACACCGCAAACGGCAACAACACCGCCACACCGCCTATACAAGCAGCTGCCAACTGGGCCGTTGAACCCAACGGACTAGGCCAGCGTTTTTGCAACAGCGCATATGCCGCCCATGACACAGAAGTAGCCACGATCCACAAATCGCCAGGCACTAAGTGCACGTTCGACAAATGCACCCACTCACCTTTCACCACCACATGCACCACACCCGTCATGGCCAGAATGACACCGAGGATTTGACGCTTAGAAAATCGCTCACCCAACCAAATCACAGAGCCCAACGCGATCAACACGGGCGAAGATGCATAAATGAGCGAAATATTCATCCCCACCGTGCTCTCACCCGCCAGGTACACCCAAGCCCCGCAAATCCACATGCCGCACCCGCCCAAGGCCACATAGCGCCAGCGGTGTTGCCAAACATAAGCACGCTGCGCCCACAGCTCACGGTAACTGAACGCCGCCAAGATGGCGCCAGCAATTCCCCAACGGCCCAAAGCCAACACATGGGCTGACACCACACCCGGCGCCTGTCGCGCCACCACGATGTTGACCGTCCAAAGCAAAGGAATGAGCCAAATCAACGCCACCGCCCAACGGCGCATGCGCACCGTGCCCAATTCAGACGGCATCGTGTGGCATCTCGTTGGGCTTTTCTGCGCCTCGGGCCAGGGCCTCACGTGCAATATTCAACACGTCGCGCGGCGGCAAAGGTTTGAGCTTGTGGTTGCTCCACACCTGACGCCATAAACGCGCACCACGTTGGCCGTGGTACAGGCCTAGCATGTGACGGGCAATGGGATACCAAGGACAACCGTCTTCGACGTTGGCCCGCTCCATGTAAGCGACCATAGACTCCTCTACCGCTTCACGGGTTGGGATGTCATGGAAATCACTGTAGAACTCGGCATCCCAAGTGGTCAAAAGCCAAGGGTTGTAATACGCCTCACGCCCCAACATCACACCATCTACATGCTGCAAGTGCTCGGTCATTTGGGCATTGGTGGTGATGCCGCCGTTGATCGCAATGACCAAATTCGGAAAGTCTTTTTTCAACTGATAGCCCAGCTCGTAGCGCAGGGGTGGAATTTCCCGGTTTTCTTTGGGGCTTAAACCATCGAGCCACGCGTTGCGCGCATGCACGATGAACACCTTGCAACCTGCATCGCTGACCGTGCCCACAAAGTCGCGCACAAAGTCGTAGCTTTCAATACGGTCAATGCCAATGCGGTGCTTGACAGACACGGGCACGCTCACTACATCCAACATGGCTTTGACACCGTCCGCTACGGTGTGTGGGTCATTCATCAAGCACGCACCAAATGCGCCGCGCTGCACGCGGTCAGACGGGCAACCACAGTTGAGGTTGATTTCGTCGTAGCCCCACTGTTCACCGAGCTTGGCGCCATGGGCCAAGTCTGCCGCATCGCTGCCGCCGAGCTGCAAAGCCACGGGATGCTCTTCGGTATTGAAACGCAAATGTCGCTGCGTATCGCCATGGCGCAGAGCGCCGGTGGTGACCATTTCTGTGTAGAGCAAGGTGTTGCGGCTAAGCAGACGGTGAAAGTAACGGCAGTGGCGGTCCGTCCAATCCATCATGGGGGCAACCGAGGTGCGCCAAAACGCGGCATCAGGAAAATTCATGTGGCAATTATCCCGCGCCCTCGCGGCCAGATTAGGCACAATGGCGATGTACCGAAAAACATTCATTTCAAAGGGCTTGACGATGGATAACCCAACCCTCTGGTGGCTCGTCGCAGGCGGTCTCGTGGTGGCTGAACTGCTAACCGGCACGTTTTATTTGCTCATGCTCTCCCTCGGTGCGGCAGTCGCTGCACTGGCCGCCTACGCCGGTGGCTCGCTGACCGTGCAAATCGTCACGGCAGCTGTGGTCGGAGGCGCGGCGGTCGTGCTGTGGAACATCAAGCAAACGCCGAGCAACGATGCGCAAGACAGCAACATTCATCTGGACATTGGCGAAATCGTCACGGTCGAAGCCTGGGACGCGCAAGGCCACGCCCAAGTCAAACACCGAGGCACACAATGGGCCGCCGTTTGCGCGCAAGACATCACACATGAACCGGGCTTGCACCGCATCATTGAGATGCAAGGTAACCGCTTGGTGCTTGAAAAAATCTAACTTCTCCAAAGGTCACACATGGAAATCGCTCTCCTCCTTTTAGCCATTGCCGTTTTGTTCATCGTCAAAACCGTCAAAGTCGTGCCCCAACAAAACGCGTGGGTGGTGGAACGGCTGGGCAAGTACCACGCCAGCCTCACACCCGGCTTGAACTTTGTGGTGCCCTTCATCGACAACGTGATTCAAAAGCACAGCCTCAAAGAAATTCCACTCGACGTGCCTAGCCAAATTTGCATCACGCGCGACAACACGCAGCTGCAAGTCGATGGCATTTTGTATTTCCAAGTGACCGACCCGCGCCTGGCCAGCTACGGCTCGTCCAACTACATCATGGCCGTCACGCAGCTGGCACAAACCAGCTTGCGCAGCGTGATTGGCAAGTTGGAACTCGACAAAACCTTTGAAGAGCGCGACATCATCAACGCGCAAGTGGTGGCAGCCATTGACGAAGCCGCGCTGAACTGGGGCGTGAAAGTGCTGCGCTACGAAATCAAAGACCTCACACCACCCGCCGAAATCTTGCATGCCATGCAAGCGCAAATCACGGCAGAGCGTGAAAAGCGCGCCCTGATCGCAGCCTCTGAAGGCCGTCGCCAAGAGCAAATCAACATTGCCACCGGCGAGCGCGAAGCCTTCATTGCCCGCTCAGAAGGCGAGAAACAAGCCGCCATCAACAAAGCCCAAGGCGAAGCCGCCTCCATCACCGCCGTGGCCGACGCCACCGCCCAAGCGATTGAGCGCATTGCAGCGGCCATTCGCCAACCCGGCGGCGAACAAGCCGTGCAACTCAAAGTGGCCGAACAAGCGGTGCAGGCCTACGCCAAGGTGGCGTCAGATGCCAAGACCACGCTCATCGTGCCCAGCAACATGACCGAGGTGTCGGGCCTGATTGCCTCAGCCATGCAGATGGTGAAGCTGGACAAATAAGCGGCGCAAGCTGACGTGAAAAAGCCCGCTTGAAGCGGGCTTTTTCATGGGTGCCACAAAGGCTTAGCCCATGTGCAAACCGCCGTTCACCGCAAAGTCAGCGCCGGTGGTGTAGCCACCATCTTCACTGGCCATCCACGCGATGATGGACGCGATTTCGCTGGGTTTGCCCAAACGCTTGACGGGCACGGTGGCCACAATCTTTTCCAACACGTCAGGACGGATGGCGTTGACCATGTCGGTGCCGATGTAGCCAGGCGACACGGTGTTGACCGTCACGCCTTTGGTGGCCAACTCTTGGGCCAAAGCCATGGAGAAACCGTGCATGCCGGCTTTGGCAGCCGAGTAGTTGGTTTGACCGGCTTGGCCTTTTTCACCGTTTACCGACGAGATGTTGATGATGCGACCCCAGCCGCGCTCGACCATGTCTGGCACGACTTGCTTGGTCACGTTGAACATGGAGTCGAGGTTGGTGCTCATCACGGCGCTCCAGTCTTCACGGGTCATCTTCAAGAACATGCGGTCCTTGGTGATGCCTGCGTTGTTGACCAACACGTCGATGGGGCCGTGTTCGGCCCTGGTCTTGGTAAAAGCTTCGACCGTTGACTCCCAATCGCCCACGTTACCCACGGACGCGTAGAAGGTGTAGCCCAGCGCTTTTTGCTCGTCGAGCCATTTGTTGAAGTCTCGTGTTGGACCACAACCGGCGATGACCTTGAAGCCTTCTTTGTGAAGGCGTTGGCAAATCGCGGTTCCGATACCACCCATACCACCTGTGACGTACGCTACTTTTTTGCTCATTTTTTGTCTCCTGATTTATGAGTTTTAGTGAATGAAATTTACAAAATGAAAGCGGCGTTGTATCAACGCTCCAAAGCCAATGACACGCCCATGCCACCACCGATACACAGTGCCGCCAAGCCCTTCTTGGCATTGGTGCGTTGCATTTCGTGCAGCAAGGTCACCAAGATGCGACAGCCTGATGCACCGATGGGGTGACCGATGGCAATCGCGCCACCGTTGACGTTGACTTTGGCTGGGTCGATGTCCAACTGCTGGTTCACCGCGCAGGCTTGTGCGGCAAAGGCCTCGTTGAGTTCGAACAAGTCAATGTCAGAGGCTTTCCAGCCGGCACGTTGCAAAGCTTTGCGTGAAGCCGACACAGGGCCCATGCCCATGATTTTTGGATCCAAGCCGCTGGTACCGAAAGCCGCAATGCGAGCCAAAGGCGTGAGGCCCAAAGCAGCCGCTTTCTTGGCTGTCATCACAACGACCGCAGCTGCGCCGTCGTTGATGCCTGATGCGTTGCCGGCGGTCACTGAGCCTGCTTTGTCGAAGGCAGGACGCAAACCCGCCAGCGCGTCGGCCGTGGTTTTCTTATTGATGTATTCGTCGGTGTTGAACACCACAGGGTCGCCCTTGCGTTGTGGGATATTGACCGACACGATTTCATCTTTGAACTTGCCAGCATCTTGTGCAGCAGACGCTTTTTGTTGGCTCGCCAAAGCCAAAGCGTCTTGCATGTCACGGGTGATGTTGAATTCTTTGGCCACGTTTTCAGCCGTGATGCCCATGTGGTACTGGTTGTATGCATCCCACAAACCGTCGACGATCATGGTGTCGATCATGTTCCAGTTACCCATGCGTTGGCCGTCACGCGAACCCAACAGCACATGGCCTGAAGCGCTCATGTTTTCTTGGCCACCGGCCACCACGATCTCGCTGTCGCCATACGCAACCGCTTGCGCAGCCAACATGACTGACTTCAAACCAGAGCCACACACGGCGTTGATGGTCAGCGCCGGCACAGCGTTAGAAATGCCAGACTTCATCAAGGCTTGACGGGCTGGGTTTTGGCCAGCACCCGCTGCCAGCACTTGGCCCATGATCACTTCGCCCACCAAGGCGGGGTCCACGTTGGCACGTGCCAAGGCTTCGCGAATCACGATTGAGCCCAACTCGGTGGCAGCCACTTTGGCGAGTGAACCGCCAAACTTACCCACAGCAGTGCGAGCGGCTGAAACGATGACGATGTCTTCCATGAAAGTCTCCAACTAATGATTTGAAAGGTTTGAAAATTAATTGCTTGCGCGTTGTTTCACATAGCGACCGGGTGCGTTCTCGATCGCTTTGTATTTGCCTTTGCCGTATGTCTTGGGCGCGGGGATTTGCTTTCCAGCATGCGATTTGAGCCAAGTTGACCAATCCGTCCACCAGCTGCCCGCATGTTCTTTGGCTTTGCCAATCCACTGATTGGCGTCGCTAGGAAATGTAGTCTCGCTGCCCGTCCAAAAGCAGCGTTTATTGGCTGCAGGCGGGTTAATCACGCCGGCTATGTGGCCTGACGCACCCATGACAAAACGCTTTTTGCCTGGGAACACTTGCGTGGTGGCGTAAGCGCCGCCGATCGGCACGATGTGGTCTTCGCGTGAACCGTAGATGTACACGGGCAGATCCACTTTGCGGAAGTCAATTTTTTCGCCGCACACGGTGGTTTTGCCTGGCTTGATGAGGTTGTTTTCAAGGTAGGTGTTGCGCAAATACCAGGCATACATGGGGCCAGGCAAATTGGTCGAGTCGCTGTTCCAATACAACAAATCAAACGGCGGCGGTGTTTCGCCTTTGAGGTAGTTGCCCACCACGTAGTTCCACACCAAATCGTTGGGGCGCAAAAAGCTGAAGGTCGACGCCATGTCTTTGCCCTTCATCAGACCACCCTTCGCAAACTGACCTTCGCGGTATTTCACAAATCCTTCGTCGATGAACACATCCAACACGCCGGTGTCGGTGAAGTCAATCAAGGTCGTGAGGAAGGTGGCACTGGCCACAGGCTTTTCGCCACGCGCTGCCAACACCGCCAGTGCGTTGGACAAAATCGTTCCACCAACACAAAAACCCAGAGCATTGATTTGCTTGGTGGCACCAATTTCTTGCACCACAGAAATGGCTTTGATCGCCACCTGCTCCACATAGTCATCCCACGTGGTGTTTTTCAGCGACTCATCGGGGTTGCGCCAGCTGACCACAAACGTGCGGTGGCCTTGGCTCACGGCATAACGAATGAGTGAGTTTTCGGGTTGTAAATCGAGAATGTAGAACTTGTTGATGCAAGGCGGAATCAACAAGAACGGGCGTTCGTAGACCTTGGCAGTGAGCGGTTTGTATTCGAGCAATTGGAAGAACTCGTTTTCAAACACCACTTTGCCTTCGGTGGTGGCGACGTTTTTGCCGACCTCAAACAAGCTTTCATCGGTCATCGACACATGGCCTTGTTGCAGATCGTGCAACAAGTTTTGAATGCCTTTGGAAATGCTTTCGCCCTTGGTCTCAATCGCTTTTTGTTGCGCTTCGGCGTTGAGCGCCAAATAGTTGCTGGGGGCAGAGGCCGCCGCCCATTGCTCGACAGCGAATTGAATACGCGCTTTGGTTTTGGCGTCTGTTTCGGCGGCTTCGGTGAGCGCCATCATGGTGCGGGTATTGAGCAAGTAAGCCGCTGCGGTGAATGCCGCCATGGGGTTTTGCCCCCAAGCTTCGCCTTTGAAACGGCGGTCTTTCACCTCGGGCTTGCCGTGCAAGCTTTGGTTCCACAGCTCGGTGGCTTCAGCGATGTACTGTTTCTGCAAGGCCTCGAGTTTGTCTGGCGAGAAGCTCAACGAGGGCGTCTGTGCGTCCCCTCCACCGATTGTTTGAAATGAGGCCAAAGCTTTGAGCCAGCTATCCCCCAGGCTCTTGAGGGCCGCATTCTGATCCATCGCACATCTCCTATACAGTCGCTGTTGTCTTCTTAACTGTCTCCAGTATGTCAGCGAATTCCCTTCAAATTTCTGACGGATATCAAACTCAAGCGAAAACCCCTAGATGTATTTAGTCCTGATCGCGTGGATTTACGTGGCTTTCATGATGGCAGTGGCCGAAGCGACAAGCCCCGTGGGCTCTTTGCTCGGCGCAGTGTTTACTTTCTTGCTCTATGGCGTGTTGCCCATGAGCGTGGTGGCCTACATCATGGGCACACCTGCCAGACGCCGCGCCATCAAAGCCAAAGAAGCAGCAGAGCGCGAACAAGCGCTCGCGTCAACCAGCCAAAGCCCAGGCTCAGCTGCGCCAGATGCACACCGCGAAGCGTCCGGTGACGCCATCGCGCCGGTACGAAAAGAGCCGTGATCGCTGCGAGACCGTGCACCATTCGGGGCTGCTGTCGTTGCCAGCCACCGAGGTCACACCTAAAGCCGCCAAGCGCAGCCGCGCCAAACCTGCAAGGTCAGCCAGCCATTTGTTCGGATGGGATGGGTGCGGTTTGAAGTACCCAGCAGCCTTGTCCGCTTGAGGTGCGTCGAGGGCGGTGAACGCTTGGCGCACATCGTCTCCAACTTCAAACGCATCGGGACCAATGCAGGGGCCCAACCACACACGAACCTGCGCGGGGGCCACGCCCGCTTGCTCGCACACCCCATGCACCGTTCGCTCCAGCACACCGGCCGCCAAGCCACGCCAACCCGCATGTGCCGCGGCCACCACGCGCCCCACATCATCGGTGAACATCAAAGGCAAACAGTCCGCCACCATGATGGTGCATGCCACTTGGGGCTCTTGGGTGATGCATGCGTCTGCCGTGGTGCCATCGGGCGTGGCTGCATTCACCTGAGCCACATCCACGCCATGCACCTGCGTTAAAAACACAGGCCGCGCCCCGCCCAGCTGCGCCTGTAGCAAGGCGCGGTTTTGGGCCACGGCGTGCGGGTCGTCTTGCACGTGGTCGCCTAAATTGAAGCCATCAAACGGGGCTTGTGACACACCGCCCACGCGTGTGGTGCACATAGCATGCACGCCAACAGGCAATGGCCAATCCATGGGCCAAAGCAAAGGCGAATGTGGGGGTTGCGGGCGGTGACTCATAGCGTCTAAGGATATCCCGAACGCGACGGCTGGCGATGTGAGGTAACGGTAGACTTGAGGCCAGTTTTAACTCGACACCTACCCACCATGATTCTCGAACTCGCTGACATCCGCATCCAACCTGGCCAACAAGCCGCTTTTGACCAAGCCATCCAACATGGCGTGGACACCGTCATCTCCAAAGCCAAAGGTTTTGAGGGTTTCAAAATCAACCGTGGCATCGAGTCGCCCGAGCGCTACGTGTTGCAAATCTTCTGGACCACGCTGGAAAACCACACCGTGGACTTCCGCGAGTCCCCTGCCTTCGCCGAATGGCGCGCCATCGTTGGCCCCTTCTTCGCACAGCCGCCCGTGGTGGAACACTTTGAACTCGTGAGCAAGTCACACGGCTAAGCCTTTGCAACTGGAGACCCACGCTCATGAGCTACACGTTTGACCCCTCCCCCGTTGTGTCAGTGCCCGTGGTGGGCAAAGCCGAGCGTTTTCCGGTGCACCGCATTTACTGCGTGGGCCGCAACTACGAAGAGCACGCCAAAGAGATGGGCTTCACAGGCCGCGAACCGCCCTTCTTCTTCATGAAGCCCGCTGACAGCGTGCTGGTGGTCAACGCGGGTGAAACGGGCGACATGCCCTACCCCAGCCTCACCAAAAACTTGCACCACGAAATTGAGTTGGTGGTGGCCATTGGCAAAGGTGGCAAGAACATCCAAGCTGCCGATGCCATGAGCCACATTTACGGCTACGCCGTAGGCCTAGACATGACACGCCGCGACTTGCAAAACGACATGAAAAAGCAAGGCCGCCCTTGGTGCATTGGCAAAGGCTTTGACCACAGCGCACCGATTGGCCCCATCACACCCGCAGCACTTGCGGGTGATGTGGCCAACGCTGAAATTTATGTGCAAGTCAACGGCCAAGACCGCCAACGTAGCAACGTGAGCCAACTCATTTGGAACATCGCTGAAACCATCGAGCACGTGTCTGCCGCGTGGGAACTGCAACCGGGTGACCTGATTTACACCGGCACGCCCGAAGGCGTGGGTGCGGTGGTGGCGGGCGACACCATGGTGGGTGCCGTGGCTGGCTTGGGCCAACTCACAGTGCGCGTGGTTTAAAACCATGCTGCACCGCCCTCTCATTCAACATTGCAAATCCTGCGGCAGCGCGGTGACCTACCGCATGCCTGACGATGGCGACACACGTGAGCGTGCGGTATGCAACGACTGTCACACCATCCATTACGAAAATCCGCTCAATGTGGTGGGCACCGTGCCTGTGTGGGGCGACAAAGTGCTGCTGTGCAAACGCAACATCGAACCGCGCTTGGGTAAGTGGACCTTACCCGCAGGCTTTATGGAACTGAATGAAACCGTGGCCCAAGGCGCTGCGCGTGAAACAGTGGAAGAAGCTGGTGCGCAGTTTGAAATGCAAGAACTCTTCACGCTGATGAACGTCACACGCGTGGGCCAAGTGCATTTCTTTTACCGAGCCCAACTCACCAGCGATGCGTTTGACCCTGGCCACGAAACGCAAGAAGCGCGCTTGTTTGCCGAGCACGAAATACCGTGGGACGAGATTGCGTTTCGCACCGTCAAAGAAACCTTGCAGCACTATTTTGCTGATGCAAAGACGGGTAAGTTTGAACTGCACCACGTGGACATTGTTTAAAGCGATTTAAACGACGCCAGAAAAGACAAAAGGGTTAGCAACTTGCGTTGCTAACCCTTGGTCATTTTGGTCGGTGTGAAAGGATTCGAACCTTCGACCCCTTGCACCCCATGCAAGTGCGCTACCAGGCTGCGCCACACACCGAATCAGAGTCAAATTATAGCGCCACTCAGTGCGGCTCAGAAAGCAGGTCGCGAATTTGTGTGAGTTCTTTTCGCAAGGTTTGCAGCGCTTCATCGCTGCTGCTCAGCGCAAGCGGTGGCAGCTCAAGCGCATGGTCAACGTCGATATCTAAGTCATCCTCGAACCCATCGTCATCGGGCAAATCGACATCGATCAACTCGCCACCAACACGGCGACGTTCACGCTCAGATTGCACCAACTCTTGCAGCTTGTTGCGTGCGCCGGTGATGGTGAAACCTTGGTCATACAAGAGGTCGCGGATTCGGCGAATCATCAGCACTTCGTGGCGCTGGTAATAGCGGCGATTGCCGCGACGCTTCATGGGACGCAGCTGCGTGAACTCCTGCTCCCAATAGCGCAGCACGTGCGGCTTGACGCCACACAACTCGCTCACTTCACCAATGGTGAAATAGCGTTTGGCTGGAATGGGGGGGAGGGATTTCTCCATGAAAATCAGGGGCTTGTAAACGGGACCGCAGAGGTTACACGAAGATCAGCCTTGAATCACAAGCCATGATAAATTTGCCAAAAAAAAGAGGCCTGGTTGGCCTCTTTTTCAATCAGTTGTCAACTTTGGGATTACTGACGCCCTGTATTTGTTCTTTCAATTTGTGACTCGCATGGAAAGTCACTGCACGTCGTGCCTCAATTGGAATCGCTTCCCCTGTGCGTGGGTTGCGGCCAGGTCGTGGTGCCTTGGTGCGAATTTGAAAATTGCCAAAGCTTGAAATTTTCACATCGGTGCCATCGACCAAGCTTTGTGCAATGAGGTCAAAGAAGGCATCAATCATGTCTTTGGACTCACGCTTGTTCAGACCAATTTGGTCAAACAACAAATCAGCCAACTGCGCTTTGGTCAGCGCGGGCGTTTCTAGGCTCTCAAAAGAAAGTTCCATACGGTTCTCTTTAACGTGTGAACATCAAGCGCGCAAACGCGCAGACACTTGGGCGGCCAACTCAGCCAACACGGCTTGCACCACGCCTTCGATTTGGGCTTCGTTCAAAGTGGCTTCATCGCTGTTGAGCGTCAAGCGCACAGCCAAGCTCTTTTCGTCCATCGCCATGGCTGCGCTTTCAGCCTTGGGGCGATACACGTCAAACAACACAGCATTGCGCAGCAAGCCTTGTGTTTTGGCGGCATGTACAGCAGCCATTAATTGGGCGTGCGTGACGCTGTCTTTGACGATGACGGCAATGTCGCGCTCGACGTTGGGGAACTTGGCCACACCGGTGGACTTGGGCACATCGCGGCGCAACACGGCATCGAGTGAGAGTTCAAACATCACGGGGGCTTGGGCTAAGTCCCAACCTTGACGCCAGCGTGGGTGCAACTCGCCCACATGGCCCACGGCTTGACCATTGACCAATACTTTGGCACAGCGGCCAGGGTGCATGGCTGGGTGCTCAGCCGCTTCAAATTGCGGCACAGCGGGGGCCAACAAAGCTTCCACATCCGCTTTCACGTCGAAGAAGTCTGCGGCTTGCTCTTTGGTGCCCCATTGCAAAGGTGCAGCGCTGCCAAAAGCAATGCCTGCCACGTGCATGGGCTGGTCAAAGCCTTGCACGGTGGTGTCTGTGTTTTGCACGGATGCATCTTTGTGGAACACGCGACCCAATTCAAACACGCGCACGCGTGATGCCTTACGGTCCACGTTGAACTTCACCACGTTGAGCAAAGAGCCCAACAAGGTAGAGCGCATCACGCTCATTTGGCTGGCGATGGGGTTGAGCAATTTGATGGGATTGGCGTTACCGGCCAACTCGTGTTCCCAACGCTCATCCACAAAGCTGTAGTTGATGGTTTCTTGGTAGCCCAAGGCCGCCAAGTGATGGCGCAAGGCGTGTGGGCTGCGTTGTGCTTCTTGGCACACACTGGCCGTGATGGGGGCCAAAGGTGGTGTGGTGGGCAGGTTGTTGTAACCCACCATGCGTGCCACTTCTTCAATCAGGTCTTCTTCGATTTGCAAATCGAAACGGAAGGATGGGGGCTGGACGGTGACAACGCCCTCCCCCTCGATGACAGGCAAGCCCAAGCCACGCAAAGCATCTGCCACGCGTTGTTGCGTGAGTGGCATACCGATGACTTTCTCAGCACGGGCCACACGCAACGTGACAGGCTTGGCCACGGGCATGTTCACGCGTTGGTCGTCGATGGGGCCCACGGTTGTGTTGGGTGTGCCGCAAATATCAATCACCAACTGGGTGATGCGCTCAATGTGCTCAACGGTCAACTCGGGGTCCACACCACGCTCAAAGCGGTGGCCCGCATCGGTGCTGAAGTTGAAGCGGCGTGAGCGACCTGCGATGGCTGAGGGCCACCAGAAAGCAGCTTCGATGTAAATGTTTTGCGTGTCGTCGTTCACGGCGGTGGCGTCGCCACCCATGATGCCTGCCAGCGATTCAACTTGATGCGCGTCAGCGATGACGCCCACTTTGTCGTCCACGGTGACGGTGTTGCCATTCAAGAGCTTGAGCTGTTCACCCACTTTGCCCCAACGCACATCCAAGCCACCTTGGATTTTGTCGAGGTCAAAGATATGCGAAGGACGGCCCAACTCGAACATCACGTAGTTGGAGATGTCGACCAAGGGGCTCACACTGCGCTGGCCGCAACGGGCCAAGTGGTTCACCATCCATGCAGGCGTTTGTGCCTTGGTGTTCACGCCACGCACCACGCGGCCAGAAAAACGACCGCACAAATCAGGCGCGCTGATTTTCACAGCCAAGGTGTCTTGGTTGGTCGCGGCAACGGCAGGGAAAGTCGGGGCCTTCAAAGGCGCGCCTGTGAGGGCTGATACTTCTCGAGCAATGCCATACACGCTCAAGCAATGCGCCAAGTTAGGCGTGAGCTTCAACGTCATCAAGGTGTCGTCGAGGTTCAGGTATTCGCGGATGTTCTGACCCAAAGGTGCATCGGCTGGCAACTCAAGCAAGCCACCGTTGTCGTCGGCAATTTTGAGTTCTTTGGCCGAGCACAACATGCCTTGGCTTTCCACGCCACGCAGCTTGCCCACTTTGATTTTGAAAGGCTTGCCGTCTTCGCCGGGTGGCAACTCTGCGCCCACGGTGGCACATGGGATTTTGATGCCCACACGTGCATTGGGTGCACCGCACACGATGTTGAGCAAAGCGCCCTGCCCCACGTCCACTTTGCAAATACGCAAGCGGTCAGCGTCTGGGTGCTGCACAGCTTCTTTGATTTCACCGACGACGATGCCAGTGAAAGGCGGTGCGACGGGTTGGAGTTCTTCCACTTCCAAACCGGCCATGGTCAAGGTGTCGGCCAGCGCTTGGGTGGTGAGTGAGGGGTTGCAGAATTCGCGCAACCAGGATTCGGGGAATTGCATGATGAATCTCGTGTGTGCGTGAAGTTATTGGAACTGGCTCAAGAAGCGAATATCGCCATCGAAGAACAAGCGCAAATCGTTCACGCCGTAACGCAGCATGGTGAAACGGTCCATGCCCATGCCAAAGGCAAAGCCGATGAAGCGCTCGGGGTCGAGGCCCATGTTGCGCACCACGTTCGGGTGCACTTGGCCTGAGCCCCCCACTTCGAGCCAACGGCCCGCCAAAGCGCCGCTTTGGAACTGGATGTCAATCTCAGCGCTGGGCTCGGTGAATGGGAAAAAGCTGGGACGGAAGCGCAACACCAAATCGTCGCTCTCAAAATACGTGCGGCAGAAATCGGTGATGACCACTTTGAGGTCTTTGAAGCTCACGTTCTCGCCGATCCACAAGCCTTCGCATTGGTGGAACATGGGCGAGTGTGTGGCATCGCTGTCTACACGGTACGTACGGCCTGGGGCGATGACGCGAATTTCGGGCATGCCTTGACCGGCATCCAAACGCGCTTGGTAGCGCTTGACGTGTTGCACCGCGTGGCGCACTTGCATGGGACTGGTGTGTGTGCGCAACAAGTTAGGCGCTTCGGCACTGCCACCTTCCACATAGAAGGTGTCGTGCATGGAGCGCGCGGGATGGTCTTCAGGCGTGTTGAGCGCGGTGAAGTTGAACCAGTCGGTTTCAATCTCTGGGCCTTGGGCCACTTCAAAACCCATCGAGCCAAAAATGGCTTCGACACGTTCGAGCGTGATGGTCACGGGGTGCAAACCGCCAGCCATGCGAGCGCGACCGGGCAAGGTCACATCCAAGGCTTCGGCTTTGAGTTGGGTCTCGAGTTCGGCATCGGCCAAGGCTTGGCGACGTGCCGTGAGGGCTGCTTCAATCGCTTGCTTGGCCACGTTGATGGCGGCACCGGTCGATTTCTTTTCTTCGACGCTCAGTGCGGCCATGCCCTTCATCATCTCGGTGATGCGGCCTGACTTGCCCAAGAACTGGGCTTTGGCGTTTTCAAGATCAGCCGGTGTGGTGCTTTGTGCAAACAGGGCCTGGGCACTGGCGACCAGAGAGTCCAACTCGTTCATAAGAATTCGGGGAATGAGAAAACAAAAAAGGGATTGAAGCTGTGTAGCCCCAACCCCTTTACTCGTGGGTGGTTAACCCTTGGCTATCAAGCGGCCAATTTGGCTTTGACTTGATTCACGATGCTGGTGAAAGCAGCCATGTCGTGAACGGCCAAGTCGGCCAACATCTTGCGGTCGATTTCGATCGCTGCCTTTTTCAGGCCGTTGGCGAATTGGCTGTATGTCAGACCGCATTGACGTGCGGCAGCATTGATACGAGCGATCCACAGCTGACGGAACACGCGCTTTTTAGTGCGGCGGTCGCGGTAAGCATATTGACCAGCCTTCATCACCGCTTGTTTAGCGATGCGGAAGACGTTACCGCGGCGACCGCGGAAACCTTTGGCTAAAGCCAGAACTTTTTTGTGACGGGCACGGGCCGTAACACCACGTTTAACGCGAGGCATATTTTTTCTCCTTGTTCGTCAGTTAATTACAGGCCGCACTTGGGCAGCATTTGCGCCATGTGACCCATGTTGGTCTCATGCACATTCACTGCACCACGCAAGTGACGCTTGTTCTTGGTCGTCTTCTTGGTCAAGATGTGACGTTTGAAGGCTTGACCGCGTTTAACGGTACCGCCTGGACGAACGCGGAAGCGCTTTTTAGCGCTGCTTTTGGTCTTCATTTTGGGCATTTAGATGCTCCTTTATTTGTGCTCGTGAGGCGCCCACACACCGATGTGCAGTCTTGTTAGCCCCGAGACACGAATTTGCTTACCTTCAAAGCGCAGCAGCACGCTGCGCTACCAATTTATGCAGAGGCTGCCGGAGCGGATTCTGCAGCAGGTTTGGCGGCGCCACCTGATTTCTTCTTACCAGGCGCGATCATCATGATCATTTGACGCCCTTCGAGTTTGGGGAACTGCTCAACAACGATCAGGTCCGCCAACTCATCACGGATGCGCTGCAACAGCGCCATACCAATTTCTTGATGCGTGATCTCGCGGCCACGAAAGCGCAGCGTGATCTTGCATTTGTCACCGTCATCTAAGAAGCGCTTGATGTTGCGCATCTTGATGTTGTAGTCACCATCATCGGTACCGGGACGGAACTTGATTTCCTTGACCTCGATGACCTTTTGCTTGGACTTCGCTTCAGCAGCCTTCTTTTGCTCTTGGTACTTGAACTTACCGTAATCCATCAAACGGCACACCGGCGGCACAGCCGTGGCGGCAATTTCAACCAAGTCAACGTCAATCTCACCGGCCATGCGCAAGGCATCAGCCAAGCTCACGATACCGAGGGGTTCGTTGTCAGGACCTGAAAGGCGGACTTCCGGGGCCATGATTTCCCGGTTAAGGCGGTGTTTGCGTTCCTCGCGCTGGCGGCGGTCGCGAAATTCTGTAGCGATGGTGACTATCCTTAAAAATCAAAAACAAACCGACACACGTGTGCGACGCACAACTCTTGGCAATTTCTCAATGAAATCAGCTTTTGAGAGCGATGTCGGAGGCAATCTTTTGAGAGAAGGCTTCGAGGGACATCACACCGAGGTCTTGATTGCCTCGGGCGCGCACTGCGACGGCGCCAGCTTCCTTCTCTTTGTCGCCTACGACCAAGATGTAGGGAAGCTTTTGCATTGAATGCTCGCGTATTTTATACGTGATTTTCTCGTTGCGGAGGTCTAAATCGACCCTAAGCCCTTGATTTCGCAGCGTTTTCGCAACTTCTTGGGCATATTCGGCCTGTGAATCGGTGATATTGAGCACCGAAACTTGGGTTGGTGCCAGCCAAGTGGGCAAGGCGCCAGCGTGCTGTTCGATCAAAATTCCGATGAAACGCTCCATACTGCCCACGATGGCGCGGTGCAAGATGACGGGGCGTTGGCGTGAACCGTCTTCTGCCGTGTACTCGGCATCCAAGCGCTCGGACAGGTTGAAGTCGACCTGAATCGTGCCGCACTGCCACTCACGACCAATCGCGTCTTTGAGGGTGTATTCAATCTTGGGGCCGTAGAAAGCGCCGTCGCCTTCAGAGATGACGTACTCGCAACCGGCCGCAGTCAAGCTATCCATCAAAGCCTTTTCAGCCTTGTCCCACAAATCGTCGGAGCCAATGCGGGCCTCGGGGCGTGTGGAGACTTTGTACAAGATGTTGGTGAAGCCAAAGTCTTCGTACACCTTCTTGAGCACCTTGGTGAAGGTGTCGCACTCAGGCAAGATTTGGTCTTCGGTACAGAAGATGTGGCCGTCATCCTGCGTAAATCCACGCACGCGCATGATGCCGTGCAAGCCGCCAGATGGCTCGTTGCGGTGGCATTGGCCAAACTCGCCGTAGCGCAGTGGCAGGTCGCGGTAGCTCTTGATGCCTTGCTTGAAGATCAAGATGTGGCCGGGGCAGTTCATTGGCTTCAAAGCGTAGTCACGCTTTTCAGACTCGGTGGTGAACATGTTGTCGCGGTACTTGTCCCAGTGACCCGTTTTTTCCCACAAAGACTTGTCAATGATCTGCGGGCCTTTGACTTCAAGGTAACCGTTGTCGCGGTAAACCTGACGCATGTACTGCTCGATGGTTTGCCACACGCTCCAACCCTTGGGGTGCCAGAACACCAAGCCAGGGGCGTGTTCGTCGATGTGGAACAAATCAAGTTCGCGGCCCAGCTTGCGGTGGTCGCGCTTTTCAGCTTCTTCCAAGCGTTTCAGGTATAGCGGCAAATCGTCTTTGCTGGCCCAAGCTGTGCCGTAAATGCGTTGCAGCATTTCGTTTTTGCTGTCGCCGCGCCAGTAGGCACCAGCCACTTTCATGAGCTTGAAATGCTTGAGCTTGCCGGTGCTGGGCACGTGCGGGCCACGACACAAGTCTTCAAAATTGCCTTCGCGATACAAGCTCACGTCTTCGTTGCGAGGAATGCTGGCAATGATTTCGGCTTTGTAGTGCTCGCCCAAGCCCTTGAAATAAGCCACGGCTTCGTCGCGCGGCAACACACGACGCACCACGGCCTCGTCTTTGTTGGCCAACTCGGTCATGCGCTTTTCAATGGCGGCCAAGTCTTCAGGCGTGAAACCACGGGTGAATGAAAAGTCGTAAAAGAAACCGTCGTCAATGACAGGGCCAATGGTGACTTGCGCCTCGGGGAACAGTTCCTTCACCGCATAGGCCAACAAATGGGCGGTGGAGTGACGAATCACCTCCAAGCCTTCAGCGTCTTTGGCTGTGATGATGGCCAAGCTCGCATTGCTGCTCATCGTGTAGCTGGTGTCCACCACCTTGCCATCGACCTTGCCAGCCAAAGCTGCCTTGGCCAAGCCAGCGCCAATCGACGCAGCCACTTCGGCCACCGTCACGGGGCCTGGAAATTCACGTTGCGAACCGTCGGGAAGAGTAATTTGAACCATGTGTTTTCAATGAAAAAAGCGCGGCAAAGGCCGCGCTTGGAATGAGTGCCTAAACGCTAAGCGATGATTTTAGCGCTGAGCCTCACAGATGCAGGTTACAAAAAATTTCTCACTTCTGACTTTGGTACGAACCAGGTACTTGGCAACTCTTTTGATTCATCAAATTAGCCAAATTAACCTTACGGTTTTCCGCCGCTGCAATCGCTTCGTTTGCATTCATATATGTGCCGATGATGGCTGGCCAAAACAGCAAGCGCGCTGCGTTACCACCCGTTACGCCCTTTTCGCCCTCTGCTTCTTTTTTGAAGCGATCTGCATCTGAGTATTCATTTTGCAATTGAGCACAAGACAAACCCGCGTCACCAGGTTTCATACTCTGAACAACCGTTGGTGACGCGCAACCGATCAATGACGCAACAACTACCAACAAAAAAAGGTATGTATTTTTCATATTTTTTCCAAATTCTTTAAAAAGTTCATTTCGTTTTAAACGGACACCTTCATTTGAGAAGCAAACTCCGTAGATGCAAGCTTAGCATATTGGGATGCTTCTAGGGTGTCAGCCAAACCAACTCCCCCCAAAAAGAAACCCGCGAAAAATGACCTCCGCGGAGTACTTGCATGGCATATCCGGACGCTGCGGGTTGAAAAAGGATGGTCGCAAGAAAAACTAGCCCTCTCCTGCGATCTCGACAGAACTTATGTGTCAGCGGTCGAGCGAAGTGTTTGGAACGTGTCGTTGGCTAATATCGAACGCCTCGCCGAAACTTTAGGCGTTGAGCCATGGATGCTGTTAGCACCAATTGATATGCACATTAATTCAAAATAAGAGGCTATTCACCACATGACACTCAATGCAGGAATATGCACAACGAAGTTGAAGCTTCTCAGTGGCTGCATCATCTCGACATCCTTGTTGATGGGGTGCGCCAACAGCTTCCTCAAACCAGCCGCAGGCTCTGAACGCGTGCTGCTCATGAAAAGCAATCAAGTGACGCACTGTCAGTCACTTGGCAAAGTCAATGTGAACGTCGTCACCAAAGTGGGCATCTACAACCGCGACGCGGATGCCGTAGAGGCCAACTTGCTGCAGCTTGGGCAAAACAATGCGGTGGAATTAGGCGGCGACACACTGGTGAAAGATGCCGCGCCTGAATTTGGCAAGCAGATATTTGCTGTCTACAAATGCAAGCGCTGATCGCCTAAATAAAAAAACCACCCAACGCTCGCGCGTTGAGTGGTTTCAACCCTATTCAAACCAAGAGACAGCCTTCTCAGGCCATCTCTCAATTGAAGTGCTTAGTGGAACTGCTCTTCTTCCGTAGAACCTGTGAGGGCTTTCACAGAAGATGAACCGCCTTGGATCACAGTCGTCACGTCGTCGAAGTAGCCTGCGCCCACTTCTTGTTGGTGTGACACGAAGGTGTAACCCTTGTCGCGCGCTGCGAATTCAGGCTCTTGCACCATGTTGACGTAGTGCTTCATGCCTTCGCCGTTGGCGTATGCATTGGCGAACTGGAAGGTGTTGTACCAGTTGATGTGGATACCAGCCAAGGTGATGAACTGGTACTTGTAGCCCAATGCTGACAAGTCTTCTTGGAACGAAGCGATTTGGCTGTCGTTGAGGTTCTTCTTCCAGTTGAAAGAAGGTGAGCAGTTGTAAGACAACAGCTTGCCTGGGCATGCAGCGTGCACAGCTTGTGCGAATTCGCGAGCGAAGCCAATGTCTGGCACGCCTGTTTCGCACCACACCAAGTCAGCGTAAGGCGCGTATGCAACGCCGCGGCTGATGGCTTGTTCCAAACCGTTTTTGACGCGGTAGAAACCTTCTTGTGTGCGCTCGCCAGTCAAGAAAGGCTTGTCGTTGGCATCGTGATCAGAAGTGATCAAGTTAGCGGCTTCAGCATCGGTACGGGCCAACACGATGGTGGATGTACCCATGACGTCAGCTGCGAAACGTGCAGAGATCAATTTCTCGCAAGCTTCTTGTGTGGGCACCAACACTTTGCCGCCCATGTGACCGCATTTCTTCACAGCAGCCAATTGGTCTTCGAAGTGAACGCCAGCAGCGCCAGCAGAGATCATGTTCTTCATCAACTCGAAAGCGTTCAACACGCCGCCGAAACCGGCTTCAGCGTCAGCCACGATGGGCAAGAAGTAGTCGATGAATTCTTTGTCGCCTGGGTTGACGCCACGGCCCCATTGAATTTCGTCAGCACGCTTGAAGGTGTTGTTGATGCGGCGAACCATGGTGGGCACCGAGTCATACGCGTAGAGCGATTGGTCTGGGTACATGGTCTCTGACGTGTTGCCGTCAGCAGCAACTTGCCAGCCTGACAAGTACACAGCTTCCAAACCCGCTTTGGCTTGTTGCATGGCTTGACCTGCAGAGATGGCGCCGAATGCGTTGACGTAGCCTTTCTTGGCGCCGCCGTTGACTTTTTCCCAGAGCTTTTCAGCACCGCGCTTGGCGAGTGTGTGCTCGATAGGCATGCTGCCGCGCAAACGCACAACGTCAGCAGCAGAGTAACCACGCTTCACGCCTTTCCAGCGTGGGTTGGTGGCCCAGTCTTTTTCGAGGGCGGCAATTTGTTGTTCGCGGCTGAGTTGTTCGTTCAGTGATTGAGGCATGGTTCACTCCAGGAAGTTAAGTGGTTGACGATGGATCAACTATAAGTCTTCTATAAGAGTTGATTCGCATCTTATGTCTTATATAAGAATATATTTATTCTCAATTAAAACAACAAGTTACAAAACATATTCTGAATTATGAAATTCAATTTCTCATATCAAGAAAAATTATTGCAGTGCAGCAAGTCAATTTACCGCAATGTGAAAATCATTTTCGACATTAAGGCGATGTGCCTCTCGATCACAAATAAGGCGTGCGAGCGCATCAACTCGGTGCGCAGCAAAGCACACTCACAAAAAACAACATTCTCCAGAGAAAAAAGTCGTTTTTAGCTTGGAAAGACGCGCGTTCTCAATTAGCATCCGCATTGGTCTAGAGCGATATCTCTAAGGCTTGATAACAAACACTTCTAGAAGGAAATCAACCATGGCAACTGCAAAAAAAGCTCCGGCTAAAAAAGTAGCAGCAAAGAAAGCTGCTCCCGCTAAGAAAGTAGCAGCTAAAAAAGCGGCTCCTGCAAAAAAGGTTGCAGCTAAGAAAGCTGCTCCCGCTAAGAAAGTAGCAGCTAAAAAAGTTGTTGCTAAAAAAGCCCCAGCGAAAAAAGTTGCAGCCAAAAAAGCACCTGCTAAAAAGCGTACGCCTAACGCAGCGTTCATGAAAGCGCTCACACCTAGCGCCGCTTTGGCTGCTGTGATTGGCAGCACACCCGTGCCACGTACTGAAGTGGTCAGCAAGATGTGGACATACATCAAAAAGCATGGCCTGCAAGACAGCGTGAACAAGCGCAACATCAACGCTGACGAGAAGCTCAAGTCCGTGTTCGGCAAAGCTCAAGTCACGATGTTTGAATTGGCTGGCTTGATCGGCAAACACCTGAAGTAATTCAGTTTTGCTGAAACAAAAAAGGGACCTGACGGTCCCTTTTTTTATGCATAAAGATCAACTCATGCCTGCACAGTTCGACGTCCCACGCCTAAAGCGACCACCACACTCAGCAGCAACACCAAGGCAGCGCCCAATAGGGTCGCACCATACCAGCCATGGTCCATGAACACACCAAAAATCAACGGCGAAATCGCAAAGCCCACATCTAAGCCTGAATACACCATGCCGTAAACCCGACCTGTGGCGCCTTTCGGTGTCGCCTTTTTGATCATCATGTCGCGCGAAGGCCCGCCCACACCAATCGCCAAGCCTGTAGCCGCCAAGATGGTCATTGTGGCCGTGGCGTCAAAGATGCCGCTACCACACAGGGCCATGAATAAAGCGGCAACCGTCATACAACTGGCAACCACTTTGTCGCTGTGGCGCGGCCAGCGCGCCGCTACAAAACCACCAACAAACATGCCTGCAGCCGCACACAACATGTACGCTGTCAAAGTAAAAGTGGCTGCTTCAAACGTCACACTGTGCATGGCTTGCAGAATCGAAACAGCAAAGCTTTGCACCACAGCCAACGTCATGGTGGACAACAAAAAGAAACCAAAGCACCACCACACCACGGGAATTTTTAAAAACGCCAGTGTGCTAACGCCCGCAGCATCTTGCTTGTGATCAACCACCTCAGCCAGTAAGAGCTCGCGCTGCCAAACCAGCAACACAAAGATGGCCAAAAACAAGCCAGCCGCCCCTACATAAGCTGTGCGCCACCCGAATGCCGCACTCAAGCCCACCATAAAGACAGGCGCAAGGGCCCAGCCCAAATTGCCTGTCAATCCGTGCGCACTGAATGCATAGCCCAAGCGTGGGGCAGACACCTTCTGATTCAAAATAGTGAAATCAACCGGGTGGAACGCACAGTTGCCAAGCCCCAAACAAGCAGCCCCCATCATCAGGCCCAAATAGCTTTGCGCTGCCGCAACTGCCAAGCAGCCCAAGGCCAAGATGACCAATGAAGCAAACAGCACAGGACGTGCGCCAAATCGATCCACCACAAAGCCCGCGGAAGCTTGCCCCATCCCCGAGACGACAAAAAATACAGTCATCAAAAAGCCGAGTTCCGAGTAACTCAGACCAAAAGTGGTCATGAAAACCGGAAACATCAGCGGCAACAGCAAGTGTGAAAAATGCGAGCTGGCATGAGCAATGCCTACCAAACCGATCACGGTTGCGTCGTCACGCCAAGGTCTTGAGATTTGAGTCAGGGTAGACATAAACAGATACAGAAAAGCGCAGCAACTGAGGAGCATCTATCCTAACTGCTGCGCTTGACTAAGGTCGTCGACTGGGGGACAAGTCCCCTCACCTGCCTGGGGTCAAACCTCTGCTTTGGTGAACGCAAACTCGCCGGGCGCACGCACGGGATCGACGTTGACCGCAATCGTGTCTTTGGGCAAGAACTTGCCCTCCAATAACAATTTGGACAACGGGTTTTCGATGCGCTGCTGAATGGCGCGCTTCAGAGGACGCGCACCAAACACGGGGTCAAAGCCTACCTTCGCCAGTTCAGCCAAAGCGGCAGGCGACACATCCAAGGTCAAGTCCATCTTGGTCAAACGCGCACCCAAAATCTTGAGCTGAATGCCCGCGATGCTGGCAATGTGCTCGGCATCCAAAGCGTGGAACACCACGGTCTCGTCAATGCGGTTCAAAAACTCAGGACGGAAGTGCGACTTGAGTTCATCCCACACCGCGTCTTTGATGTCTTGCGCGTCTTGGCCCACCATGCTCTGAATGATGGGCGAGCCAATGTTGGACGTCATCACGATGACGGTGTTTTTAAAGTCCACCGTGCGGCCTTGGCCATCGGTCAAGCGGCCATCGTCGAGCACCTGCAACAAGATGTTGAACACATCGGGATGCGCCTTCTCCACCTCGTCCAGCAACAGCACGCTGTAGGGGTTACGGCGCACGGCTTCGGTCAAGTAACCACCCTCGTCATAGCCCACGTAGCCGGGGGGCGCGCCTACCAAGCGACTGACCGAGTGCTTCTCCATGAACTCACTCATGTCGATGCGGATCATGTGGTCTTCGCTGTCAAACAAGAAACCTGCCAAGGCCTTGCACAGCTCGGTTTTACCCACACCCGTTGGGCCGAGGAACAAGAACGAACCTGTAGGGCGGTTGGGGTCGCCCAAGCCTGCACGCGAGCGACGGATGGCATTGGCCACGGCGGTGATGGCTTCTTCTTGGCCCACCACGCGGTCATGCAACTTGTCTTCCATCTGCAAGAGTTTGTCGCGTTCGCCTTGCATCAGCTTGGACACAGGAATGCCCGTGGCACGCGCCACGACTTCGGCAATTTCTTCAGCGCCCACTTGTGTGCGCAGCAAGCGATGGCCGCCGGCCGCAGCCGTCTTGCCGCTTTCGCGGGCGTTGGCTTCTTTCATCCGCTTTTCAAGCTCGGGCAACTTGCCGTATTGCAATTCGGCCACTTTGTTGAAATCGCCCTTGCGGGTGAGTTCTTCAATTTGATGGCGCAGACGGTCAATCTCTTCTTTGATTTGCGCACCGCCGTGAGCAGAAGACTTTTCAGCCTTCCAAATCTCGTCCAAGTCGGCGTACTCTTTGCCAATCTTTTCAATCTCTTCTTCGAGCAACTCCATGCGCTTTTGCGAAGCTTCGTCTTTTTCTTTGCGCACAGCTTCGCGCTCAATCTTGAGCTGAATCAGGCGACGGTCTAGCTTGTCCATCACCTCGGGCTTGGAGTCGATTTCAATTTTGATTTTGGCGGCAGCCTCGTCAATCAAATCAATCGCTTTGTCAGGCAAGAAACGGTCAGTGATGTAGCGATGGCTCAACTCGGCTGCCGCCACGATGGCGGGGTCGGTAATTTCTACACCATGGTGCACTTCATACTTCTCTTGCAAGCCACGCAAAATCGCAATCGTGGCTTCGACGGTGGGTTCGCCGACGATGATTTTTTGGAAACGACGCTCTAAGGCCGCATCTTTTTCGATGTACTTACGGTATTCGTCTAGGGTGGTCGCACCCACGCAATGCAATTCGCCACGCGCCAAGGCGGGCTTGAGCATGTTGCCTGCATCCATCGCGCCATCGGCCTTGCCAGCGCCCACCATGGTGTGCAGCTCATCGATGAACACAATGGTTTGGCCTTCGTCTTGCGCCAGTTCTTTGAGCACGCTTTTCAGACGCTCTTCAAACTCGCCGCGGTATTTCGCACCGGCCAACAAAGCGGCCATGTCCAGCGACAACACACGCTTGCCTTTGAGGGAATCGGGCACCTCGCCTGCCACGATCCGTTGGGCCAAGCCCTCCACAATCGCGGTCTTGCCCACCCCTGGCTCACCGATGAGAACAGGGTTGTTTTTGCTGCGACGCTGCAGCACCTGAATGGCACGGCGAATTTCATCGTCACGACCAATCACAGGGTCGAGCTTGCCTTGACGCGCACGCTCGGTCAGGTCCATGCAGTATTTTTTCAAGGACTCGCGTTGGCCTTCGCTCTCCGCGTTGTCTACTTTTTGGCCGCCGCGCACCGCCGTGACCGCTGCCTCTAAAGACTTACGGCTCAAACCGTTTTGAGTCGCCAGCTTGCCCCAGTGACCTTTGTTGTCGCACATGGCAAGCAAAAACAACTCACTGGCCACGAATTGGTCGCCCCGCTTAATCGCTTCTTTTTCAGCCGCTTGAACCAAGGACACGGTGTCGCGTCCCACTTGCACCTGGTCCTGGCCTTCGACCTTGGGCAAGCGGTTCATGGCGTCTTCCGCAGCAGACAACAAGCCCGACACATTGGCGCCCGCACGTTGCAAGAGCGATTTAGGGCCATCGTCTTGGCGCAACATGGCGACTAACACATGGGAAGGTTCGATGTAAGCGTGATCGCCCCCAAGCGCGAGCGACTGTGCGTCGCCCAAGGCTTCTTGGAACTTGGTGGTGAGTTTGTCAATACGCATGGAAACTCCGAGAAATTTGTTGAATTAGCCAGTATTTGAGGCTGCTGCCGACTATTTCAAGTGGCCGTGCTGCTGGCGACTTTGACATGGGTCAAAGCAGCACAGATTCAACCATCCACTCACACATCCGTCAGTGCGGTGGCGCACGTCTTTAGGGCGTAGCGGAATTGCTCGCTTTAATACCCCAGCGCGCCAAAGCTTGGTCGTCGCTCACGCGGGCATCGACCCAGCGTGCGCCTTCGGGCGTGACTTCTTTTTTCCAGAACGGCGCTTGGGTCTTGAGGTAATCCATCAAAAACTCGCAGGCCTTGAAGCTCTCGCCGCGGTGGGCTGATGTGACGGCCACAAACACAATTTGGTCTTCAGGATGCAGCAAACCCACGCGGTGAATCACGCGGGCAGCGAAAATATCAAAGCGCGTCTTAGCCTCGTCCATCATGGCCGCGATGGATTTTTCAGTCATGCCTGGGTAGTGTTCCAGCTCCATGCTGGCCACCGAGCTTCCGTCATTACGCTCGCGCACCGTGCCTAAAAACGAACACACCGCCCCCACGCGGGCATCGCACGCACGCAAGGAGGCAAGTTCTTGGCTCACATCAAAGTCTTGGGTTTGGATGCTGACGGTGAATGACATGGCGCGCCTCTGGGTTTAGCCGCCGGTGACAGGCGGAAAGAAGGCCACTTCGCAACCGTCGCTCAATGCGGCAGACGCATCACACAGGTCCTGGTTCAAGGCCATGCGCACGGCGCGGCCATGGGCCAGCACTTCGGCGTAGGCACCCCCACGAGCAATCAGCTCGTCGCGCAAAGCTTGAAGCGTGGCAGCTTGTGTACCCACGCTTTCGCTGCCCTGTCCGATGGCTTCGCGAATGGATGCAAAGTATTTGAGATTGACCTTCATGCCAGCCACTCCGCAAAGGAAATAAAGCGAACGGTATCGCCTTTTGAAATGGTTTGCCCAGCAGGGTTATCCACCACGCCATCGCCCCACACAGCGGAAGTGAGCACGCCAGAGCTTTGGTTGGGGAACAAATCCAAGCCGCCTTGCGCGTTGCGTTTGACACGCAAGAACTCGCGGCGCTTGTCAGCGCGGGGCCAATCGAAATGGGCCGTCATTTCGGTGCGCTTCACGTCTGTCTGCGTCACGCCTTGCAAGGCCAACACAAACGGACGAACCAACAATAAAAACGTCACAAAGCTAGACACGGGGTTGCCGGGTAAGCCCATGAAGTGACAAGCGTCACCATCACGGTTCACCTTGCCGTAAGCAAAGGGCTTGCCGGGCTTGATGGCCAGTTGCCACAGCTTCAACTCGCCCAAGCTCTCCACCGCGGGTTTGATGTGATCTTCTTCACCCACCGACACACCACCGCTGGTCAAAATCAAATCGTGGTGCAAAGCTGCATCACGCAAAGCGGCAATGGTGGCGTCGCGCTTGTCGGGCACGATGCCCAGATCGGTCACCTCGCAACCCAAGCGCTGCAACATGGCGCGCAAGAAGAAACGGTTGGAGTTGTAAATCGCACCAGCAGGCATGGCTTCAGGGGCCACATCGCCGGGCATGACTAACTCATCGCCCGTCGAGAACAAGGCCACGCGTGGACGCGCAGACACTTGCAACTGTGCCAAACCAATGCTGGCTGCCAAACCCAACTCAGCGGGCGTCAAGCGCGTGCCTTGGGTGAGCACCGTGGCGCCGCGTGTGACATCCTCACCCGAGCGTCGAACCCACTGCCCTGCGGGCACGGCCTTGTTCACTTTGACGTGTTCGCCTTCTAAGGCTTCACAGTCTTCTTGCATCACCACGGCATCGGCACCGGGGGGAATGGGGGCGCCCGTGAAGATGCGCGCGGCCTCGCCTGCATGGAGCTGCGTGCCGTATGTGCCCGCTGGAATGCGCTGCGTCACGCGTAGCACCGCGCCTGCTTGCGCGCAATCTGTTGCACGCAACGCATAGCCGTCCATCGAGCTGTTGTCCTGAGGCGGGACTTGCAAGGCAGCAACCACGTCTTGCGCCAGCACGCGGCCATCGGCTTCAAAGGTAGAAACCGATTGCACGCCTGTCAATACTTGAGCTTGCGCCAGCAATTGCGGCAACGCGTCATCGAGTGAAAGCAAAGCAGGACGGGTCATAGCAAAGGCGGGTTGTATTCGAAACGGTCTTGGTTGGCGACCAGCCACTCAGTGATGGCGTAGGCATCGTTCAAGTCGAGCACAGGACGTTGCGTGGCCTCTGGCAGATCTTGTGGCGAATCGGTGGCGATGGCCACCACAAAGTCGTCCTCGGGGTAGCGCACGGGCTGCTCAGAGGCTTTGCGCCAGACCTCGACCTTGAGCAAATCGCTCTTCTTAAAGCCTTCGACCAAGACCCAATCCACGCCGTCGTACACCTCGGCCAACAGGTGGTGCACAGAGAGCTGCGCAGGCTGCTCAAACTGTCGCTGCAACACCAAACGTTGGTTGGATGCCACCAGCACCTCAAACGCGCCCGCTTCGCGGTGACGCCAGCTGTCCTTGCCGGGCTTGTCGATGTCAAAGTTGTGGTGCGCGTGTTTGACCACCGACACGCGAAGCCCACGCATGCGCATGCAACCAATCAACTGCTCCACCAAGGTGGTTTTTCCTGAGCCGGAATAACCGGCAAAGGCGACGACCTTCATGCGAGGTCGCAGTGCTTGGCGATGTAGGCTTTGATTTGCGCCACATCTGCCTTCATCACCTGCACACGCTTTGGCAAAGCTTCGATGCCTTCAAACTTGGCTGGGCGATGGGGCTCTTGACCCAAGGCTTCCACGATGGTGGCGGCAAATTTGATGGGCAACGCAGTTTCCAAAACAATCATGGGCACACCAGCCTTGAGGTGCTCACGCGCCACTTTCACGCCGTCAGCCGTGTGCGTGTCGATCATTTCACCAAAGCGCTTGTGCACGTCTTGGATGGTGGCCAAACGGTTGGCGTGTGTGCTCTTGCCGCTGGCAAAACCGTAGCGCGTGGCAGCTTCTGCGAAATGCGGGTTGCCACTCAGGTCGAACTTCCCGTTCTTCAAGATTTGCGCGCCAAACAAGTCTTTGGTCAACGCGGCATCACGACCGAGCAGATCGAACACAAAGCGCTCAAAGTTGCTGGCCTTGGAAATGTCCATCGACGGGCTAGAGGTTTCGTGCGTGTCGGCGCTGCCGCGCACGCGGTACACGCCGGTGCGGAAGAACTCGTCCAGCACATCGTTTTCGTTGGTGGCTGCCACTAGGGTGTCCACAGGCAAGCCCATCATGCGGGCCACATGGCCAGCACACACGTTGCCAAAGTTGCCACTGGGCACAGTGAAGCTCACCTTTTGGCTGTTGGTCTTGGTCGCTTGGAAATAGCCTGCGAAGTAGTACACCACCTGCGCCAACAAACGCGCCCAGTTGATGGAGTTGACGGTGCCAATTTTGTATTTGGTTTTGAAGTCCAAATCGTTGGACACGGCTTTGACCAAATCTTGGCAATCGTCAAACACACCTTCGATGGCGATGTTGTGGATGTTCTCGTCCATCAAGCTGAACATTTGCGCTTGCTGGAAGGGGCTCATGCGGCCGTGTGGGCTGGTCATGAACACGCGCACACCTTTTTTGCCACGCATGGCGTATTCGGCGGCGCTGCCGGTGTCACCACTGGTGGCACCAAAAATATTCAGCTCTTCGCCACGGCGTGCCAACTCGTACTCAAACAAGTTGCCCAACAGTTGCATGGCCATGTCTTTGAACGCGAGCGTGGGGCCGTTGGACAAAGCTTCCACCAACAAGCCGTCTTCCAACGTGCGCACCGGCACGATGGCCTCGGTACCGTACACATCTTTGGTGTAGGTCTTGGCGCACAAGGCTTTCAGGTCAGCCGCAGGAATGTCGTCGATGTAGAGAGACAGCACTTCAAACGCCAAGGCTGCGTAGCCTTGGGTGTTGAACGTGTGGCGCAAACGCGTGAGCGCTGCATCGTCCACCTGTGGGTAGTGCTCGGGCAAATACAAACCGCCATCGGGGGCCAAGCCCTCGAGGAGGATTTCACAAAAACGCTTGCGCTCGGCATGGCCGCGCGTGGACAAATACAGCATCAGTTCAACTCTTCTTTGCGGATGCGGGTGATCGGGGCCAACACGGTGCTGAGCTGTTGCATCTCAGCGATGGCTTGGTTCATCTTGGCTTCCACGCAATCGTGGGTCAAGATGATGAGGTCGGTGTGGCTCTCGCCCTCACCGGCTTCACGCTGCAACACGGCATCAATGCTGATGTCGGCGCTGGCCAAAATGCCGGTGACCTTGGCGAGCACGCCCGCTTGGTCGGCCACGCGCAAACGCAGGTAATAGCTGGTGACCACTTGAGCCATCGGCAAAATAGGCAAGCTGCTCATCGCGTCGGGCTGGAAGGCCAAATGCGGCACGCGGTTGAGTGGGTCTGCGGTGTGCAAACGTGTGATGTCCACCAAGTCTGCAATCACGGCGCTGGCGGTGGGCTCGCTGCCCGCGCCTTTGCCGTAGTACAGCGTGGTGCCCACGGCATCGGCGTGCACCATCACCGCATTCATCGCGCCTTCAACGTTGGCAATCAAACGCTTGGCGGGCACCAAGCAAGGGTGCACGCGCAGTTCAATGCCTGCAGCGGTGCGCTTGGAAATACCCAACAGCTTGATGCGGTAACCGAGTTGTTCGGCGTATTTGATGTCTTGTGATTCAAGTTTGGTGATGCCTTCGACATAGGCCTTGTCAAACTGCACAGGCACGCCAAACGCAATGGCAGACATGAGCGTGGCTTTGTGCGCCGCGTCCACCCCTTCGATGTCGAAGGTCGGGTCAGCTTCGGCATAGCCCAAGGCTTGTGCTTGCTTGAGCACGTCGCCAAAGGTCAAGCCTTTGTCGCGCATCTCAGACAAGATGAAGTTGGTCGTGCCGTTGATGATGCCGGCCAGCCACTGAATGCGGTTGGCCGTCAGGCCTTCGCGCAAAGCTTTGATGATCGGAATACCACCGGCCACAGCGGCTTCAAATGCGACCATCACGCCCTTTTTGTGGGCGGCTGCAAAGATTTCTGTGCCGTGCACAGCCAGCAAAGCCTTGTTGGCCGTGACCACATGTTTGCCCGCTTCGATGGCTTCGAGCACGAGTTGTTTGGCAATGCCGTAGCCGCCAATGAGTTCGACCACGATGTCGATGTCAGGGTTGGCGATGATCTTGCGCGCATCGTCCACCACTTGCACATTCGCACCCACGATGCTTTTGGCGCGTGCCACATCGAGGTCAGCCACCATGGTGACTTCAATGCCGCGACCGGCGCGACGTTGGATTTCTTCTTGGTTACGTTTGAGCACTTCATAAGTGCCGCTGCCCACAGTGCCAATGCCTAACAGGCCTACTTGAATCGGTTTCATGCTTTTCTATTTCGGTAGTTTTCTAAGAATTTTGCGATGCGTGAGATGGCCTCACGCAAGTCGTCTTCGTGGGGTAAGAACACAATACGGAAGTGGTCCGTGGTCTTCCAGTTAAAGCCCGTGCCCTGCACCAACATGACCTTGGTTTCTTGGAGCAACTCCAAGAAAAACTGTTGGTCGTCTTTGATGGGGTACACCTTGGGGTCCAAGCGAGGGAACATGTACAACGCGGCTTGCGGCTTCACGCACGTGACGCCAGGAATGGCCGTGATGAGTTCATAGGCCAAGTCACGTTGCTTGCGCAAACGACCACCCTCACCCACCAAATCGTTGATGCTTTGGTAGCCACCCAAGGCGGTTTGAATCGCCCATTGCCCTGGCACGTTGGCGCACAGGCGCATGTTCGAGAGCATATTGAGGCCCTCGATGTAATCGGCCGCAGGCTTTTTGTCGCCCGACACCACCAACCAACCTGCGCGGTAGCCGCATGAGCGATAGCTCTTGGACAGCGAGTTGAAGGTGAGCGTCAACACGTCTTCGCTCAAGCTGGCGATGGGCGTGTGTTTGACGCCGTCGTACAACACCTTGTCATAAACCTCGTCAGCAAAAATGATCAAGCCGTGTTTGCGCGCGAGCTCAACGATTTGCATCAGCAATTCATCTGAGTACAAAGCACCCGTGGGGTTATTGGGGTTGATGACCACAATGCCCTTGGTGTTCTTGGTGATCTTGGAGCGAATGTCGTCGATGTCAGGCATCCAACCATTCGCTTCGTCACACAAATAATGCACAGGCGTACCGCCAGACAAGCTGACCGCCGCTGTCCACAAGGGATAGTCGGGCGCAGGCAACAGCAACTCATCGCCGTTGTTAAGCAAGCCATTGGTGGCCATGACGATGAGCTCGCTCGCGCCATTGCCAAGGTAGATGTCATCGAGCGTGACGCCTTTGATGCCTTGCTTTTGCGTCTCGTGCATCACCGCTTTGCGGGCGCCAAAAATGCCTTTGCTGTCCGAATAGCCCGCCGAGGTGGGCAGGTTGCGGATCATGTCTTGCTGAATTTCTTCAGGCGCATCAAAGCCAAACACGGCCAAGTTGCCGATGTTGAGTTTGATGATCTTGTGGCCTTCCTCCTCCATTTGACGCGCTCGGTCCATGATGGGACCGCGAATGTCATAACAGACGTTGGACAGCTTGTTGGATTTTTGGATCTTCTTCAAAGTCCCTCCGAGGGCTCTTTTACGGGGTGAAACCTATAATTTGACCACAGATCTCAAGGCATTTATGAAATTACAACCCGATCGCATCGAGACCCAGTCCGTCACGGCTTATGGCCCAGGATGGGTGGCCATCCAAGGCGAAAAAATCACGCACAGTGTGCTGATCACCTCTGAAGGCGTACGCCTTGACTGGCATTGCCAAAATTTTGAAGATTTGGGCCCACAACACTTTGCACAACTGGCTGAGTTAGACGTTGAGTTGGTCATCTTCGGCAGCGGCGAACGTTTGCGCTTCCCTAGGCCCGAATGGCAAGTGGGTCTGATGCAACGCCGTGTGGGCCTAGAGACCATGGACACACAGGCCGCGTGCCGCACCTACAACATCTTGGCCGGTGAAGGCCGCAAGGTTGCTGCAGCGCTGCTCATCGAAAGCGTCACAAGTAATGATTAAGAACACGCTTCGCTTTGCAACGATGGCTGCATGAAGAACCGCATCGAGACGAGGTTTCTAAGTTAAAATAGCGGGTTGCCGGAAGGAGGCTGTCTCGACAGTCGCCTCCTTCATCCGGCTGTCTTCACTGTCACACCTGATTGAGCGCTATGGCAATTGTTGTCAACAAACCCCTCCCCGAATTTGAAGCCAATGCAACAGGCGGCATCAAGGTTACCAACAACTCGCACACAGGCCAAATGATGGTCTTGTACTTTTACCCAAAGGACAACACCCCTGGCTGCACCACCGAAGCCATGCAGTTCCGCGACAAGTACAAAGACTTTGTCAAAGCGGGTGCCTTGGTATTTGGCGTGTCACGCGACAACATGAAGTCGCACGACGAGTTCAAGACCAAGCTCGAATTGCCGTTTGAGTTGATTGCCGACACAGAAGAAAAAATGTGTCACATGTTTGGCGTCGTGAAAAACAAAATCATGTACGGCAAAAAAGTCAAAGGCATTGAGCGCAGCACGTTTTTGGTAGGTGCAGATGGCCTGCTCAAAGAAGAATGGCGTGGGCTCAAAGTACCGGGCCATGTGGACGAAGTATTGAAAGCTGTCAAAGCCTTGAAGAAAGCTGCAGCCTGAAACAAGCCACATAAAGTGTCACAGAGCTCGGTTATAGTGGCTCCATGACATTGACAGAAGCGAACACGTTTCCAACGAAAAGCCGCCTTGGCCTCCAGGCGGCTTTTTCGCTTTTTAAGTCCGTCTTTTGCGTTTCAACTCTTTAAGTTTCATCTATGCCACTGCCTCCAGCCCCAGCCAAACGCGCCGCCTTGTTGAACACCGAGGGATTAGATACGGCACCCGCCAAATCGCGCAGCACACGCAAATCGGCGCCACGACACGAGGAACACGTCGCCGAAGAACGCATGCCTCCCCAGTCGCGCGAAGCATCAGCCGCAGTGACCCAAAAACATGAGGCGATCCCCGCGTACAAAGGCGAACGCAAAGCTGCACCCGCACGCACGGCAGCCCCCAAAAAGGCCAAGCACACGGGGCCAACAAAGCTGTTTGTGCTCGACACCAACGTGTTGATGCACGATCCCATGTGTTTGTTCCGCTTTGAAGAACACGATGTGTTCTTGCCCATGATCGTCCTGGAAGAGTTGGATGGTCACAAAAAAGGCATGACCGAAGTGGCGCGCAATGCCCGTCAAACGAGCCGCTCCCTTGATGCGTTGGTCGCGTCGCACAACGCTGACATCATCACAGGCATCAAGCTCGATGGCACCGGTCACATCGAAGTGGGCGGGCGTTTGTTCTTTCAAACCGAGCCACTCGATTTCACACTGCCCTCGAGCCTGCCGCAAGGCAAGGCCGACAACCAAATTTTGGGCGTCGTAGAAGCCCTTCGCATCAAGCACGCACCGCGTGAAGTGGTGTTGGTCTCCAAAGACATCAACATGCGCGTCAAAGCCCGCGCCTTGGGCTTGGCTGCTGAAGACTACCAAAACGACAAAACCCTTGAAGACGGCGACTTACTCTATTCAGGCGCCATGGCTTTGCCAGAAGACTTCTGGATCAAGCATGCCAAATCGGTTGAGAGCTGGCAAAGCGGCAGCAACACTTATTACCGTTTGAGTGGCCCCTTGGTACCCGACTTGCACATCAACCAGTTCGTGTATTACGAAGCAGCGGGTGAGCCTAGCCTCTATGCCCGTGTGACTGAGATTCGCGGCAAAACCGTGGTGCTGAAAACACTCAAGGACTTCACGCACCTCAAAAATGCCGTGTGGGGCGTGAGCACCCGCAACCGCGAGCAAAACTTCGCAATGAACTTGCTCACAGATCCCGAGATTGACTTTGTCACGCTGACCGGCACCGCAGGGACCGGTAAAACCTTGATGGCTTTGGCCGCGGGTCTCACACAAGTGTTGGACGACCGCCGTTACACCGAAATCATCATGACCCGCGCCACTGTGAGCGTGGGCGAAGACATTGGCTTCTTGCCAGGCACAGAAGAAGAAAAAATGGGTCCGTGGATGGGCGCATTGGACGACAACCTCGAAGTGTTGGCAAAAACTGAAACCAATGCTGGCGAATGGGGCCGTGCTGCCACGAATGATTTAATTCGTAGCCGCATCAAGATCAAGAGCCTGAACTTCATGCGCGGACGTACTTTTTTGAACAAGTACCTCATCATTGATGAAGCGCAAAACTTGACGCCCAAGCAAATGAAAACACTCATCACGCGCGCGGGCCCCGGCACCAAGATTGTGTGCATGGGAAACTTGGCACAGATTGACACGCCCTACCTCACCGAAGGCTCATCTGGCTTGACGTACGCGGTGGACCGCTTCAAAGGCTGGCCACATGGCGGCCACATCACCTTGGCCCGTGGCGAGCGCTCGCGACTCGCTGACTTTGCCAGCGAAGTGCTTTGACGCCTAGCCAGCGTTAATAGTCGCCGCCACTGCTGTAGCCACTGGCCAAGCTTTCGAACTTGGTGAGTGGTTTCAAGAAGGCCAGCTTGACGGTCCCAGTGGGGCCGTTACGCTGCTTGCCGATGATGACCTCGGCCACGCCCGGCTCTTTGGACTCTTTGTTGTAGTAGTCATCGCGGTAAATGAACATGATCACGTCCGCGTCCTGCTCAATAGCGCCGGACTCTCGCAAGTCACTCATCATGGGGCGCTTGTCAGTGCGTTGTTCCACGCTTCGGTTGAGCTGAGACAAGGCAATGACCGGGCATTGCAGCTCTTTGGCCAGCATTTTCAAACCCCGCGAAATCTCGCCAATCTCGGTAGCACGGTTGTCGCCACCGCTGCTGCTTGAGCCGCTCATGAGCTGCAAATAGTCGACCACGATGAGGCCGAGCTTGCCGCACTGACGCGACAAACGACGGGCGTTGGCACGCAACTCACTGGGGGTCAAGCCCGGCGTTTCGTCGATGTGCAGCGACACATTGCGCAGCTTCTCAATGGCTTCGGTCAAACGCGGCCATTCGTCATCGCTCAGCTTGCCCGTACGCAAATGACCTTGGTCCACACGACCAATCGAACCCACGATACGAACCGCCAGTTGCGAAGCGCCCATCTCCATCGAGAACACAGCGACAGGCAGACCTTCGTTCAAAGCCACGTGCTCGGCAATGTTGATCGCCAGCGCCGTTTTACCCATGGAAGGACGCGCCGCCAACACAATCAAGTCACCCGGCTGCAAGCCTGAGGTCATGCGGTCAAAGTCGATAAAGCCTGTGGGCACGCCGGTGATGTCGTTTTGGTTGTCCGCCATTTCTTGCACGCGGTCGAGCAAGTCCACCACCAACTGCGGCATGGCTTGGAAACCCTGCTTCATGCGTGAGCCTTCTTCACCGATGTTGAAGATTTTTTGCTCAGCTTCGTCCAAGATCTGGGCGACTGCCCTGCCCTGTGTGTTGAAGGCGTTGGTGGCGATTTCGTCGCTGGCTGTCACCAACTTGCGCAGAATCGAGCGTTCGCGCACGATTTCGGCATAGCGACGAATGTTGCTCGCGCTTGGCACATATTGGGCCAAGGCATTGAGGTAGCCCAAGCCACCGATTTCTTCGGCCTTGCCAAGTGCTTGCAAATGCTCGTAGACCGTGATCACGTCAGCCGGACGGCTGGTGTTCACCAATGCGCCAATGGCGGCGTACACCTGTTTGTGTTCGTAACGGTAGAAGTCACCGTCCACCAACAAATCCCCCACGCGATCCCACGCGCCGTTGTCCAGCAGCAAGCCGCCCAATACGCTGGACTCGGCCTCGATGGAGTGCGGAGGAATGCGCAGTTGTGCAATTTGCTGGTCGTGAGAGAAGCTCTCATCAAAGCTGGTAGTAGCGGCTGACATGGTGATCCTGTAAAACACACATCCTAAGCCCAGAGGCGCCAAACGCTTGGGATAACTCTGTGGATAAGAGGTGGGTTAGCTGGGGAAATGCAAAGAACAAATAAAAAAGCCGCTCCGAAGAGCGGCTTTTCAGGTGCGGGGAAACTTAAGCAGTCTCGCCTTGCACGTTGACAGTGATTTCAACAATCACGTCCGTGTGCAATGCCACGCCAACAGCGCTTTCGCTGACTGTTTTGATCGGGCCATGAGGCATGCGGATTTGAGCTTTCGCTACTGGGAAACCTTCTTTCGTCAACGCTTCAGCGATGTCGTGGTTGGTCACAGAGCCGAACAAACGACCGTCCACACCCGCTTTTTGGCTGAGCTTGATGACTTTGCCAGTCAACTTCTCGCCTTGAGCTTGTGCAGCAGCCAATTTTTCAGCAGCAGTTTTTTCGAGTTCAGCGCGGCGAACTTCGAATTCTTTGATCGCTGTCTCAGTGGCGCGACGTGCACGGCCTGATGGGATCAAAAAGTTACGGGCGTAACCATCTTTCACACGGACGATTTCGCCGAGGTTGCCGAGGTTCACGACCTTGTCGAGCAGAATAATTTGCATGGTCGGTCTCCTTAGATCTTGTGCTGGTCGCTGTATGGCACCAAGGCCAAGAAGCGTGCGCGCTTGATGGCAGTGTTCAGCTGACGTTGATAAATAGCGCGTGTGCCAGTCAGGCGTGCGGGAATGATCTTGCCGTTTTCGGCAATGAAGTCACGCAATGTGTCGACGTCTTTGTAGTCGATTTCTTCAACGCCAGTGACGGTGAAGCGGCAGAAGCGCTTGCGCTTGAAAAGCAATGATTGCGTGTTGCGCTTTGGGCGCTTGTCTTTGTTGAATTTCTTGAATGTGGCCATGATCTGGGCCTCCTATGAAATTTGCTGAAAATCTTGAATATGAAAAACGACGTTTTTGCTGTTACGAGGTGAGGCTAAAAAGCCACTGAACTGCCAAAGGCTACCGAGGGGAAGTTGAGCGAGACGCTCAGCCAAAGATCCCAAGGCGACTGTTTTGACGGTTGCTTTGACTTGTCGCTTTTGCCCTGCTTCTTGAATGTCAGACTCGTGTTCGAGGCTTAGATCAATGGCGGGTAAACCGGCTGGGGTGTATCGCAGGGCCGAAGCCTCCACAACACAAGCATTCAAAACAACGTGGTTCAAACCTTGTAGTAAGTCAGCAATTAGCCCGCGAACTCAGCTTGCTGGTTCTTGCGAGCTTCTTCGCGCTCAACTGTCTTCATCATGATGGAAGGCGCGGTGTCGGCCTTCTTACGCAAGACAGTCATGTGGCGCAACACAGCATCGTTGAACTTGAACGCGTGTTCGAGTTCAGACATCACAGCTTGGCTAGCTTCGATGTTCAAGCAAATGTAGTGAGCTTTGGCAAGCTTGTTGATCATGTAGGCCAACTGGCGGCGACCCCAGTCTTCCGTACGATGAATAGCACCACCACCTGCGGTGATCATGCCTTTGTAACGCTCCAGCATGGCTGGAACTTGTTCGCTTTGATCCGGATGGATCAACAAAATGATTTCGTAATGACGCATGGACACTCCTTGTGGATGTGAAGCTGCCTACGGCGTCTGACGCGGGCAGCAAGGGAAAAGCCCACGATTATAGTCAATTTTTATCGCGGCAAAACTGGCTCACCAAAATGCCAAAGCACAGCCCCACCGGAACGCCAAAAACGCCTGAGCAAACTGGGTCCAAATCCCACCACAAGGTATTGACCGCTTGCAATTGAAGACGCATCTGCACCCATGGGTGGTTAGAAGCGATGTAGTATAGACTCACCGCCAAACCCGACACCATCGCAGCAATGGCGCCTAAACGCGTCATGCCACGCCAGTAAAGCCCCAGCAGCAGCACAGGGAAAAAAGTGGAAGCAGCCAAAGAAAAAGCACAAGTCACCCAAAACAAAATGCTCACAGGACGGTTCGTGGCAAACCAGGCTGCTATCAAAGCCACAACCATCAGCAAAATTTTCGACAACATGACACGTCGCAGTGGTGGCGCGTGTGGGTCCGCCGTCTGAAAATACAAGTCTTGCGCCAAGGCGTTCGAAATGGTCAACAGCAACCCATCCGCTGTCGACAAGGCAGCGGCCAAGGCCCCTGCTGCGAGCAAGCCTGTGAACACCGATGAAATGTGCGTCATCTCAGGCACGCCCAGCACCAAGTAGTCATTGAACAAGCGAATGTCTGCAAACTGCACGATGCCATCTTGGTTGTGATCCTGAATGCTCAAAAGCGCCAGCTTTCGCAATTTCAAACGGTCCGCCCAATCGGGAAGCTGGTCTAAATGCGCACCGACCAACTCGTTCAACACGAATGATTTCAGCAAGACGGCCAAGGCAGAAGCGCACAAGTACACGATCACGATGAAGAACAACGCCCAAACGATGGAGCGTTGCGCTTCTGCTGGCGTTGCCGTGGTGAAGGAGCGCACCAACACATGAGGCAACGCAGCGGACCCCAGCATCAAGCAAAAAACCAAGGCGAGGCTGTTGAACCACCCTTGGTTCCATCCCGCCAAATAAGGCGCCTGAAAGCCTACAGGTCGACTGATGGCTTGCTCAAACACCTCTCGTTCGGCCTGCCAAGCCCCCACCAAGCGGTCCACGGTGGGTTCACGCCATGCGGAGTTCGCTTCTAAGCGTTGTATTTCACGCAGCGGCGCATTGTCAGCCTTCGCCCTCGCCACTTGGCGCATCACTGTTTGACGTTCGATTTCACGTGCGTTGACGGGATCGGCAATCTTCGCGTCCAAGTTACTCATGCGCAGGCTGATCACTTCACGTGTGGATTGCTCGGCGGGATCCGCTTCAATTTGTTTAGCGCGCGCTTGAATTTGCGGCAGCGACTGCGCCGCTGCAATCGTGACAAATGGATGGCCTTGTGTTTTGAACGACACCGCCATGCTCAACACGACCATCGAGACAACGATCACCACGCACTGCACACCTTGGGTCCACGTCACGGCGCGCATGCCGCCTAAGAACGAGCACAAGAGCACGCCCCCCAAAGCCAAGAACACGCCGAGCTCAAACGTCAAACCAGACAACATCGAGGCTACCAAGCCAATGCCGTAAATTTGTGCCACCAGGTAAATGCTGGAACACAAAATAGCCCCCCAAGCGGCCAACCAGCGCACAGCATCGCTGTTGAAGCGGCGACCTAGAAATTCAGGAATGGTGATCGATTGCGAGCGGTTGAGCTTGGCTGCGAATAGAAAACCCAAGATGCAAAAGCCGCCCGTCCAACCCAACAAATAAGCCAAACCACCGGGGTGCTGACCATCGCCCACAAAACCGTCGGACAACAACAACCCCGTTAAACCCAAAAAAGAGGCGGCAGAAATCCAGTCTGCCGCCGTTGCCATGCCATTCAGTGGTGCGCTGATGCGCCGCCCGGCAACGAAGTACTCCTCAGGCACGGTCGTTCGACAGAACATGCCGATCACGGCATAACCGATGATCGACAAGACCAAGAAAAACCCATTCACCAAGGCCCGAGGCACGCCAGCAAAGTCGGCCAACAGCAACAGCAGCGTGAGCACAACCAAGCCAGCAAAGCCACCCAACAGCAAAGGCCACGGCCAGGACTTAAGGCGCATGGTCATCACGCTCGGACGCTTGCGTGCCCCACCAAGCCAAAAGGAAATAAAGAATGGGAACGGCTTGCGCGACCCACAAAAAATGCAGCATCGTCATGTCTGGCAACAGCCAAGCCACCGCCAACGATCCAATTGTCAGCACAACCAAAGCCAGCAAGCCCCACCGAGAGCGAAGGGGCAAGCTGGCTGAACTGATGCGTTCTGGAGGTTGCTGCATCAAGGCTGTTTATTTAGCCAATGACTTCCAAGTGTCAATCACGCTGTCTGGGTTGAGCGAGATGGAGCTGATGCCCTCGTCTGCCAACCAGTGCGCAAAGTCGGGGTGGTCGCTGGGGCCTTGGCCACAGATGCCCACGTACTTGCCTTGCGCCAAACATGCGGCAATCGCTTTGCTGAGCAAAGCTTTCACAGCAGGGTCGCGCTCGTCAAAGTCAGCGGCCAACAACTCCAAACCGGAATCACGGTCCAGACCCAAGGTGAGTTGGGTCAAATCGTTGGAACCGATGGAGAAACCGTCGAAGAACTTCAAGAAATCGTCGGCGAGGATGGCGTTGCTCGGCACTTCGCACATCATGATGACCTTGAGGTCGTTCTCTCCGCGCTTCAAACCGTGCTCGGCCAACAAGTTGGTCACGCGCTCGGCTTGGCCCAAGGTGCGCACGAAAGGCACCATGACTTGCACGTTGGTCAAGCCCATGTCTTCGCGCACGCGACGCATGGCTTCGCATTCCATCGCAAAGGCTTCGCCGAAGTCTTCGCTGATGTAGCGCGCAGCACCACGGAAGCCGAGCATTGGGTTTTCTTCCTCTGGCTCGTAGCGGCTGCCACCAATGAGTTTGCGGTACTCGTTGGACTTGAAGTCCGACATACGCACGATGACTGGCTTTGGATAGAACGCAGCCGCGATGGTCGCAATGCCTTCGGCCACTTTGTCCACGTAGAACGCGCGAGGTGATGCATGGCCACGAGCCACAGACTCCACCGCCTTTTTCAAGTCGGCATCCACATTGGGGTAGTCCAAGATAGCCTTAGGGTGCACGCCAATGTTGTTGTTGATGATGAACTCCAAGCGGGCCAAACCCACGCCGTCGTTGGGCAATTGGCAGAAGTCAAACGCCAACTGTGGGTTACCCACGTTCATCATGATCTTGGTTTTGATCTTGGGCATTTCGCCGCGTTGCACTTCGGTCACTTCGGTTTCGAGCAAGCCGTCATAGATCAAACCCGTGTCGCCTTCAGAGCAGCTCACGGTCACCAAGGTGCCGTCTTTCAAGCGCTCGGTCGCGTCGCCGCAACCCACCACCGCAGGAATGCCCAACTCACGCGCAATGATGGCGGCGTGGCACGTACGGCCACCACGGTTGGTCACGATGGCGCTGGCACGCTTCATCACGGGTTCCCAGTTGGGGTCTGTCATGTCGGTCACCAACACATCGCCGGGCTGAACGGTGTCCATCTCGCTGATGTTGTGCACCAAGCGCACAGGGCCGGTACCAATTTTTTGGCCAATCGCGCGGCCTTCGGCCAGCACGGTGCTGTGGCCTTTGAGCTTGTAGCGGAATTCAGATTGGCCTTTGGCTTGGCTCTTCACAGTTTCTGGGCGTGCTTGCAAGATGTACAGCAAACCGTCTGTGCCGTCTTTGCCCCATTCGATGTCCATCGGGCGGCCGTAATGGGCCTCAATCACCATGGCGTAGTGGGCCAATTGTTCGACGTCAGCGTCGGTCAATGAATAACGGTTGCGCAGCTCTGTGGGCACATCGGTGGTCTTGACCAATTTGCCAGTGGCTTTTTTCTCTTCGGCCGTCGAGAACTCCATCTGCAAGAGCTTGGAGCCCAAGTTGCGGCGAATCACGGCGCGCTTGCCTGCTTTGAGGGTTGGCTTGTGCACATAGAACTCGTCAGGGTTCACAGCGCCTTGCACCACGGTTTCACCGAGGCCATAGCTTGATGTGATGAACACCACGTCTTCAAAACCAGATTCGGTGTCGATGGTGAACATCACACCAGCAGCACCCAAGTCAGAGCGCACCATGCGTTGCACGCCGGCAGACAAAGCCACATCGGCATGGGCAAAGCCCTTGTGCACGCGGTAGCTGATGGCGCGGTCGTTGTACAACGAGGCAAACACTTCCTTCATCTTGTGCAGCACTTCGTCAATGCCGTGCACGTTGAGGAAGGTTTCTTGCTGGCCAGCAAACGATGCGTCAGGCAAATCTTCGGCAGTGGCCGATGAGCGCACCGCAAATGTGGCTGCTGCATTGCCAGCAGACAAGGTGGCAAAGGCTTCAGCAATCGCTTTTTGCAAGTCAGCGGGGAAAGGCTGAGCTTCCACCATGGCGCGAATTTCGGCACCGGCCTCAGCCAAGGCTCGCACGTCTTCGGTGTCGAGTTTGTCCAAACGGGCGTTGATTTTGTCGACCAAGCCGTCGTAAGCCAAAAACTCACGGAAGGCATGGGCCGTGGTGGCAAAGCCGGTGGGCACGCGAACGCCTGTGGGCAATTGCGAAATCATTTCGCCGAGGCTGGCGTTTTTACCGCCAACGGATTCGACGTCAGTCATTCGAAGTTTTTCGAAAGGAACCACCAAAGCGGTAGGGCTGAAAAGTGCAGTCATAGACAAGCTCCAAAAGTTAAAACGGGTGCGACCATGCAGCGCGGCGACTTTGTAGTTTTTTGAATGGGTCGAACAGTCTGCGTGGCGAAATTCGGATAATGCAACATTGTAGGTGGCCGATATGGCGCCTCGCCCGCCAAAACCTGTCTTTTTGGCTTTACCCACTTTGAAAGTTTTTCATGCCCAATCCCAGCGTTTTCTTTGTGTCTGACGGCACCGGCATCACCGCAGAAACCTTTGGCAACGCCATCTTGGCGCAGTTCGAAGTGAAGTTTCGCCACATCCGGATTCCGTTTGTGGACTCGGTGGACAAAGCCCACCAGGCTGTGCGTCAAATCCTTCACACGGGTGAAGTCGAAGGCCGTAAGCCGATTGTGTTCACCACACTGGTGAACATGGAGGTGTTGAGCGTCATCTTGGAAGGCTGCAAAGAAAAAACCATGCTGATGGACATGTTCAGCATCTTTGTGAACCCACTCGAAAAAGAACTGGGCATCAAGTCAAACCACCGTGTGGGACGTTTCTCTGATGCGAGCAAGAGCCAGGAGTACCGGGATCGCATCGAGGCCATCAACTTCAGTTTGGCGCATGACGATGGTCAACTCAACCGCGATTTGGAGTTGTCTGACGTGATCTTGGTGGGCGTGAGCCGCAGCGGCAAAACCCCCACCAGCTTGTATTTGGCCATGCAACACGGCTTGAAAGCCTCCAACTACCCGCTCATCCCCGAAGACTTTGAGCGCCGCCAGTTGCCCCCTGCCCTGATGCCACACAAAAAGAAAATCTTTGGACTGACCATTCAACCCGAGCGCCTGAGCGAAATTCGCAACGAACGCCGCCCTGACTCCAAATACGCCAGCTTGGCCAACTGCCGCCACGAAGTGGCCGAAGCAGAGGCCATGATGCGCCGTGCGGGCATTCGCTGGTTGTCCACCACCCACAAGAGCATTGAAGAAATTGCCACCACCATCCTTCAAGAAATCAACCCTGAGCGTCTGATTTACTAAATTTCAAACGCCCACAAAAAAGCCCCGCAGCTTCTAAAACTGCGGGGCTTTTCTTTGACAGCGCTCCGATTTACAGACCGATGGCCGCAATGCCTGCCTTGGCAATTTGCGCGTCTTCGTTGGATTTGACGCCGCTCACGCCCACAGCGCCAATGCACTGGCCATCTTTCATGATGGGAACACCACCTTCGAGCATGCCTTTGATTTCAGGCGCGCTCAAGAAAGAAGTACGGCCGCCGTTGATGACGTCTTCGTAAATCTTGCTTTCGCGACGACCCAACGCTGCTGTGTGGGCTTTGGCTGGGGCGATGTGCGAAGAAATAGGCGCGGCACCATCCAAACGCTGCAGATTCAACAAGTGGCCGCCGTCATCCACGATGGCGATGGTCACGGGCCAGTTGTTTTTCAAAGCTTCCGCTTCAGCGGCTGCGGCAATGGCTTTGACATCTGCGGATTCGAGAAAGTGTTTGGTTTTCATGTGAAGCGAGTTTGAAAAGTAAGAAAACCCCAAGCATACCGACTCTGAACGCCCCACTACCCTCGCCCAAGACAAAAGAAACCTCAATAAAAGTAAGCGATAGAGTCACCACACTTGAAACCTCTAGAATGCGCCTCATCTGAATGATCAGGTTTTATCTGGAGAGCTAAACATGAATGAACACATTCAAACCGTTGACTACTACGTCTTGCCGACGCAAGAACGCAACCGCGTGGTACGCAATACCTATTGGCTGCTTGCACTGAGCATGTTGCCCACCGTGTTGGGTGCGTGGGTTGGCGTGGCCACCGGCATCAGCTACGCCATCTCTGGCGTGATGGGCATGATTTTGATGGTGGCTGGCGCCTTTGGCTTCATCTACGCCATTGAGCGCACCAAAGAAAGTGCCACCGGCGTGTACGTGCTGCTGGGTTTCACCTTCTTCATGGGCCTCATGCTCTCGCGCATGATCGCCATGGTGTTGGGCTTTAAGAACGGATCTGAACTGGTGATGACTGCGTTCGCAGGCACCGCAGGTGTGTTCTTTGTGATGGCCAGCTTGGCCACCGTCATCAAACGCGACTTATCTGGGATGGGCAAATGGCTGATGGTGGGCGCTGTCGTTTTGATGGTGGGCAGCATCATCAACGTGTTCGTCGGTTCATCGGCAGGCATGATGGTGATTTCCATGTTGTCCATGGCCATCTTCAGCGCCTTCATGCTGTATGACTTGAAACAAGTGATGGATGGCGGCGAAACCAACTACATCAGCGCCACGCTGACCTTGTACTTGGACATCATCAACGTGTTCCAAAGCTTGTTGTCCTTGCTCGGCATCTTTGGTGGCGAGCGCGAATAAGCGTTTGAAGCGCCAACAAAAAAGGGACCTCACGGTCCCTTTTTTACGTCTGCAGTTTTATGAGCTCTGATGTTTAGATCAAATCGAACACAGCCATGCTCTCGACGTGCGCCGTGTGCGGGAACATATTCACCGCGCCAGCAAACGACATGCGATAGCCTGCTGAATTGACCAACACGCCCGCGTCACGCGCCAAGGTCGCAGGGTTGCAGCTCACATACACAATGCGCTTCGGAGGTGTCCAGCCCTGGCGAAGCTCAGGCTGCTGATGCAGTTCAGCCAAGGCCTGCACCAACGAGAACGCCCCCTCACGAGGGGGATCGACCAACCACTTATCTGCTGAACCGTCTTGGCACAACAACTCAGGTGTCATTTCAAACAAGTTACGCGCCACAAAGCGTGTAGGTGCCAAAGGCTTGTCGCGGTTGGCTTGATTGAACACATAGTTCTCGCCCGAACGGGCCACCAAAGCCTCGCTGCCCTCAATGCCCAACACCTCGCGGGCGAGTGTGGCCAATGGCAGCGTGAAGTTACCCAAACCGCAGAACCAGTCAATGACACGCTCGGTCGGCTGCACATCCAGCAAACGCAGGGCACGCGTGACCAGCACACGGTTGATGTGCGGGTTGACCTGCGTGAAGTCGGTGGGCTTGAACGGCATGGTGATGCCAAACTCAGGCAAGGCGTAAGACAGTGGCTCACCCAAGGCGCCGTCCATCAAACACACCGTGTCTGGACCTTTGGATTGCAACCACCACTGGACCTTGTGTTGAACAGCAAAAGCGCGCAAAGCATCCATGTCATGCGCGCTCAAAGGTTCCATGTGACGCAACACCATCGCGGTCACGTGATCGCCACAGGCCAATTCGATTTGCGGCAAAGTCTCGCGCGCTTCCATGCTGCCAATGAGCTTGCGCAGCGGCATGAGCATGGCGTTGACATGCGGCGGCAAGATGGGACATTGGCGCATGTCGGCCACATAGCGGCTCTTGCGCTCGTGAAAGCCCACCAGCACTTCGCCCTTTTTCACCACATAGCGCACCGACAAACGGGCGCGATAACGGTAGCCCCATGCTGGGCCTTGGATGGGACGAAGAATAGTTTCGGCCTTGACCTTGCCCAAGTGCCACAGGTTGTCTTCTAAGGCGCGCTGCTTGACCGCGATTTGCGCAGCCGCATCCAAGTGCTGCATCTTGCAGCCGCCGCACGCACCGGCGTGCAAGCCAAAGTGCGGACAACCGGGGGTGACACGCTGCGACGATTCGTGCAGCACTTCCAGCAAGGAGGCTTTTTCCCAGTTGTCTTTTTTGCGATGCACATTGGCGCGCACCACCTCAAAGGGCAAGGCGCCATCCACAAACACCACTTTGCCATCGGCGCGGTGGCCCACGCCTTGCGCGTCCATGTCCATCGATTCGATGGGCAGCGCGTTATCCGGCCATTGTTTTTCTGTCGTGATCTCGGTCATCAGTTGCCCTGCAAATACTTAGCAGGATCAACCGGCTTGCCTTGACGGCGAATTTCAAAATGCAGTTTTACTTGGTCGGCGTCGCTGTTGCCCATCTCGGCAATTTTTTGGCCACGTTTGATGGCTTGGTCTTCTTTGACCAACAAAGTTTGGTTGTGCGCGTAAGCCGTCAAATACGTGTTGTTGTGTTTCAAGATGATGAGGTTGCCGTAGCCGCGTAAACCTGCGCCGGCGTACACCACACGACCATCTGCGGCGGCCAACACGGGGTCGCCCACTTTGCCACCAATGTCCAAGCCTTTGTTTTTAGACTCGTCAAAACCAGAAATGAGGTTGCCGCGGGCGGGCCATTGAAAGCTGATCGCATCCTCTGCAGCCGAAGGCGCTGGCAACGGGGCTGGCGCCGATGCAACAGGGGCAGACGCTGGCGCGGCGGCAGGCGATGTGGCAGGACGTGCCACAGCCACGTCAGGTGCTGGCGGGGCCACACGCAACACTTGACCTGTTTCGATCAAGTTGGGGTTGTCCAACTTGTTCCAACGGAGGATGTCGCGCCAGCTTTGGCCGTTGTCCATGCCAATGCGAATCAAGGTGTCACCGGGCTTGACGGTGTAGTAACCGGGCTTGCCTGCGTTTTCAGCCCCCGGCAACACACGCGTGGCGCCACGTACACCGCCAATCGAGTGGTCATCCACGGGGGCGAGGCGGCCTTTGTTAGAGCAACCCGACAGCGCTAAAGCTGCCACGAGGGCGGCAAGTCCCCACATTCCGACACGAAACATTCTGAATTCCCTGTATTCAAGCAATGCCTGATTTTAGAGGTACAAAGTTCACGGGTTCGAGAAGCATTTGTTGAAAGCCTTGAGGCGTTTTGTCGATCACAACCAAAGCTTGTTGACCGCTTTGGGTATGCGTCGGCGCGACCAACCGCCCCCCCATGGCGAGCTGGTCCATCCAAGCTTGCGGCACGTTTTCGCCGCCCGCAGCAGAGATGATGGCGCTGTAGGGCGCGCCTTGTGCGTAGCCCAGCATGCCGTCACCAAAAATCATGTGGACATTGGGCAAACGCATGGGGCGTAGATTCTCACGCGCTTTGTCATGCAGGCCACGCAAGCGCTCAATGCTGTAGACCTCACGCGCCACACAAGCCAGCACCGCCGCTTGGTAGCCGCAGCCTGTGCCAATCTCTAACACGCGGCCCATCAGCGGTGCACCTTGCAAACCCGGCGCTTCGCGCAACAAGGCAATCATGCGGGCCACCACGTTGGGCTTGGAAATGGTTTGTCCAAGGCCAATCGGCAAACTCGTGTCTTCGTAGGCTTGGTTGACCAAAGCACTGTCAACAAAACGATGCCGCTCCACGCGGCCCATGGCTTCGAGCACCACCGCATCGTCAATGCCCTGCTCTGCCAGTTTTTTCACCATGCGCGCGCGAATCGCCGACGAGTCCAAACCCACGCCCGTGGGGCTGGCCATGCCCACAGGTTTGGCGCGGGCGGGGGACTGTGGCGTCACCACACGCGTGGCCCCCAGCAAAGTTTTGGGCGCGGCTTGCGGTTTGCCTGAATCTAAACGCGCCGGAAAACTGGGGCGTTGCTTCATGCGTGCGCTCCGCTCAAACGCTTGGTCCACGCTGGCACGCTGGCATGTTCCGTCAAGTCCACGTGCAAGGGCGTGACAGACATGTGGCCTTCAAACGTGGCATGAAAGTCGGTGCCATCGCTGTCGTCTTTGGCAGCGCCAGCGCTGCCAATCCAATACATGGTTTCGCCGCGTGGGCTGGTTTGCGTGATGACACGCTCTGCCGAATGGCGTCGCCCCAAACGCGTGACACGCAAGGGTTTGATGTGTGCAACGGGCTGGTTGGGAATGTTCACATTCAACAACCAAGGCGAGCCCGCCACTTGAGGTTGCGCCATCATTTGCTGCACCAGCTCGCGGGCTTTGGCCGCTGCGGCATCAATGTGGCCCCAGCCTTTTTCGACTTGCGAAAAGGCAATGGCGGGAATGCCAAACAAATAGCCTTCCATCGCCGCACCAACCGTGCCCGAGTAAATCGTGTCATCGCCCATGTTGGCGCCGTTATTAATGCCAGACACCACGAGGTCAGGTTTGTAGTCCAACAAGCCCGTGAGTGCGATGTGCACACAATCGGCGGGTGTGCCGTTCACGTAGCGAAAGCCATTGCTCGCTTGGCTCACATACAGCGGTGAATGCAAGGTGAGCGCGTTGGACTTGGCGCTGTTGTTGTGCTCGGGCGCGACCACTTCGACGCGGCCCAAGTCTTTGAGCGCTTCGTACAAAGCCACAATGCCCGGGGCTTGAAAGCCGTCGTCGTTGGAGATCAGAATATTCATGATGCCTTAGGGTTGGGCCTCAGCGGCTATGGGGTTGCGCGAAATACACCGTAAGCCAGCATCAACAACGTCCCCGTCAGCAATGCAGGCACCAAGCGACGTTGTGGGCTAGAAACCATGACCGCAAGGCTGAGCGCACAGATCACCACGCGCAACAACACAGGGACCGTGGCCAACAAGCCAAGCGGCATCAAAATCATACGAACCGTCAGTGCCGCCACCATGGCATAGGTCACCGTGGAGAGCCAGCGAAACACTTCGCTGTCTTGATGGATGTGACCCGACAGTTTGACACCCGCAGCACGGCAAACGTAGGTGCCCACGCAGGCCGCACTGAGTGCTAGCCAAACGCCCCAGCCTTGCATGTCGGCATTCATGCTTGCACCTCGGTGGGACGTGGGCGTAACCATCGGCGGTCAATGACATAAGCCAAAGAGCCTGCCACCAAACCTGTCAAAAGCAAGCTGCTGTCAGCGTCCAGCACATAAAACGCGGGGCCAAACAGGCAGCCCAAGCCAATGGCCAAGCGGTTAGCCCAAGGCTTCACATCGGTGAAGGTGAGCAAAAAAAACAAGGGGTTGATGAACACCAACCCCAATGTGACGGCAGCTGGCACCCAGCCTGCCACGAAATAACCCAACACGGTGCCCAGCGGGGAGATCAACCAGCAAGGCAAAGCCAAACCGATGAAGTAATTCAAGCGGTGCTGTGGAGACATGCGGGGAAACTCGCGCATCGACACTGCCCATGCGGTCATGGCCAGCATGTGCACCCACAGATACAGCAGTGGGTTGCGGTCGCGTCGGTGGAGCTGGGGAAAGAGCGTCACCACCATGGTGACAAAACGGGTCGAGGTCAGCGTGACAGCAAAGCCAATGGCCAACAAAGAGGAGCCAGAGATAAACATCTCCAGCATCACCACCTGGCCGGGCAACGCAAACATCAGCAAACTGGTGAGGCCAGTCATCCAAGCATCGAAGCCGTGGGAATGTCCCATGGCTCCGAAACCAACCATGCCTGCGAATAAAACTAAAACTGGCGCGCCCAAGGCATCGCGGATGCCCTGCCAAAAGGCTTCGCGCCGATTGGCGAACCGATTCATTTCTGGTTCATATTGCCTTTGAACTTACCGCCGCGTTGGATTTCCAACTCGTGATACTCCAAGGTCCCTGACACTTTACCTGTGCTGTGAATCAACAGATGTTCTTTGCAGACGATGTCTTCGTTGAGTTCGCCATGCACATCAATTTCACGGGCACGCACAGTGCCAGTCACTTGACCTTTGGTGCCAATCAACAAATCGTCGGCGGTCAGCTCGCCAGTGACGTTGCCATTGATCACGGCTTTGCCAGGCGCAGAGATAGAGCCTTTGAAAGTGACGCCCTCGCCGATCACGAGGTTGTTGTTGGTTGGGTTGATATCAGCCATGCTCTGCTCCTTTGAATGGCCCATCATACCTAAGCAAACCCAAGCAAAACCACGCTGCCAAGACACTTGCGGCACCCAAACCCAAAGCTGTCGCCAGCTGCGACACATCAAGCGGCGCCAAATTAAGCGGTGCGGCAAGCCACGGCACGTAAATGCCGAACAAGACCAAGGTCAGCGCCGCCACCATCACCCAGACAGCGACCCAATTGCGCGCACGGTTCACAAAAATCAGCATGGCGTTGGCTGCCACCAAGGTAATGAGCACCATCGCGCGCTGCGCTTCAGCAGAAAAATCCAAAGAGACCCAATAGGCAGCGCCTGTCGCGACCAACACACACGCCCCCTGAAAGAAAGAGGCCAGCATTTGCTGAAATCCAAAAATAGGCGCCAAAGTGTCACGCGGCGGACGCTGCATCACATCAGCCTCGGCGGGTTCGTTTTCAAAGGCGATAGAACACGAGGGGTCCACCACCAGCTCCAACAGCGCGATATGCAAAGGCATCAACAAAGGTGGCAGGGCAAACAACATGGGCACCAGCGCCAAACCTGCAATAGGAATGTGAATGGCAAAAATATAGGCCATTGATTTTTGGAGGTTGCCAAAAATGCGACGGCCTAAGCGTATGCCTTTGACGATGGAGGCAAAGTTGTCATCCACCAACACCAGCGACGAGGCTTCGCGTGCCACATCGGTCCCCCGCGCCCCCATGGCAATCCCCACATGGGCTGCGCGCAATGCAGGTGCATCGTTCACGCCATCGCCCGTCATCGCCACCACCTCGCCACTGCGCTTGAGCGCTTGGACGATGCGCAGCTTTTGATGCGGCGAAATGCGAGCGCACACGCTGACGGTTTTGAGGTGAGCACTCAGCGCCTCGTCGGACATGGCGTCAATGGTGTCACCCGTCAAAGTCTCACCGCCCTGCAAGCCTGCTTGATTGGCAATGACACGTGCCGTTTGCGGGTAGTCACCCGTGATCATGATGACTTTGATGCTGGCCGAATGGCAATCGGCAATGGCTTGCGGAATCTCAGCGCGCAAGGGATCGCTCAAACCAATCAGTCCTAGCCACTCAAAATCAAACCCATGCGCAGAGCTAGGCCATGCGTCGCCCACAAACCGCCCCTGCGCCACGGCCAACACGCGCAAGCCCTCAGAGGCCATCGCATGCACCACCTCACCCCATTGCGCTTGCAACGCGGGCGACAAATGACACAAATCCATCACCGCCTCTGGCGCACCTTTGGCAGACACGATGTGCGCGGCATCTTCACTGGCACGCCATACATGCGACATGGCACGCAAAGCGGGACTCAAGGCATAGGTTTGCACCAAATCCCAATCGGGATGTAAATGTTCGTCGTGGAGCCACGTTTGACCCAGCGCATGAAAAGCAACTTCCATGGGGTCAAACGGCTCAGGCGCACTCGCCAAGATGGCGTGTTCGACCAAGCCATGAAAATCGTCTGGCAGCGATTCGCCATTGATGTTGAACAGGCGTGGCGTAGACGCCTCCCCCACCGCCAAGGCCGCCACCTTCATGCGGTTTTCAGTCAAGGTGCCCGTTTTGTCTGTGCACAACACCGTGGTGGCGCCCAAGGTTTCAATCGCGTTGATGTGTCGCGTCAGCACCCCCTCCTGCGCGAGGCGATGTGCGCCCAAGGCCGGGAAAATGGCCATCACCACCGGGTACTCTTCGGGCAAGATCGCCATGGCCAACGCAATGCCCGACAACAGCGCAGGCAACCACGCCCCATTGCGCAACCCTAGGGTGAGAATCATCAGCACACACAAGCCAAATGTGATCCACGCCAACACCTTTACCAACTGGGCGGTTTGTTTTTGCAATGGCGTCAGCGCGGTTTCGATTTGGTTCAATGACGCACCAATGCGCCCCATCTGACCACGCATGCCCGTGGCTGTGACACGCACCACCCCTTGACCACGAACCACAAAGGTGCCGCCAAACACAGCCGCCAACTCATCGCCCCCCGGTTGCTGGCCATGCACTAGGGCCTCATCGAAAGCTGCCCCCACTTTGGTCACGGCCAATGACTCGCCTGTCAACAAGGACTCATCCACTTGCAATTGATCGGCCTGCAAGACCCAAGCGTCGGCGGCAATGCGGTCCCCCTCGGAGATGAACAACATGTCTCCCACCACCACATCACTCGAAGGCACGTTGATGCGCTGGCCATCACGCATCACTTGCGCGAAAGGTTGGCTCAATTGCCGCAACGCATCAATGGCAGCCTCTGACTTGCCCTCTTGGTAAAAAGTCAAAGCCAGCACCGCCAACACAAACACAAACAGTGTGAGGCCTTCGGTCAAATCGCCCAACACCAGATACAGCGAAGCGGCCAACACCAGCAAGGCAAACATGGGCTCTCGCAACATGGCCCACAGCCTGCCCCACACGGTTCGGCGCTGTGCAGCCTCTAGCGCATTGGCGCCGTCGCGGGCCAACTGCTGCTGCGCCTGCTCAGATGTAAGGCTTGTGAGCTGCGGTGATGTTGCCGTGCTCAAGGTGCTGCACCGTCAATCAACCACTGCAACAGCAGCGTGGCTGTTTCTGAACTCAACATGCGGTGCGGTGTGATGCCTTGGCTCTCATCATCCGTTTTCAGCTTCTCGCCCTTGCGTGCAGCTGCACCAGTTTGCCCTTTGTATTTCGCAAGATGCCGTGACAACTGGGCAAATGTTGGAGAGCCACCGCGCGACGGTTCACCATGACAACTGAAGCAACCGTGTTCAAGCGCCAAAGCGGCACTGGCACTCGCGGCAGGAGCCGAAGATGCACTGACGACAAAGAAAACGACGGCCATTGCATGTCGAAATTTAAAAAACTGCATCGTCATTCGGCGCTCACTCTTTCAAATGTTGGTACGTCTTGAATTTACTGCTTTGCAGCAGCTCGTGGCTATGCGCTAGATCAATCAACACGTGACATCTCTGCATGATTCATTTGTCGCATATGATTTATTAACAAGCAACCCTCTGCCACACCAGTAACATTTTTCACCATGCCCCGCATTCAATTAGGTGCCTCGCTGTCTGAAAAGCTAGCCCAGACCTTGGAAACAAGCATTCGAGAAGGCAAACTCAAAACGGGTGAAAAACTTCCCACCGAAAACGCGTTGGTGCAAAAGCATGGGGTTAGCAGAACCGTGGTACGTGAAGCGTTTTCGCGGCTCAAAACATTGGGGCTCATTGAAACGCGACAAGGCTCAGGCGCCTTTGTGAAAGCGCTTCCAACGCCAGACACCGGAAAACTCAAACTCATCCCAGACGGCTCGGTCGATGCGGTCTTGAAAGTCGTCGAAGTCAGACGTGCCCTCGAAGCTGAATCGGCAGCCCTCGCCGCCGAACGCCGAACCACCAAGTCACTGCAAAAAATCAAACAAGCCATGCGCGCGCTCGACAAGGCCGTGGCAAGCGGCGGTGATGGCGTGAGCGAGGATGTCGCCTTTCATGCGGCCATTGCGCAAGCGGCGAACAACCCTTTTCTCTTAGACACCCTGTCTTACCTCAATCAATTTTTAGAAAACGCCACGCGCGTCACCCGTGCCAACGAAGCCACGCGCGCAGACTTAGAAGATGCGGTGCGAGACGAGCACCAGGCCATCGTGCAAGCCATTGAAGCTGGCGACGTCAAAGCCGCCCGCCAAGCAGGGACCAAGCACATGCTCAACGCGGCCAAACGCATTGGCAAGGCTGACCCCGTCTTTTGGACCTCGCAAGGACTCGCGCTGGCCAAACCCCTGCGAACCGAGCTGACAAAACCCAAAATCTAACCCCTGCATCACGGGTTACCCCCTAGGCTGAGTGCCTGATTAGTTCAAGATAATTTGTCATACAACCTGACAGCATGATTGCTATTCAGGTTGCTGCTCTTAACAATCAGGAGACACGATGTCAAAGACTTTTCTCAGCAAAAAATGGGTGGCAGCACTCGCCGCCACTGCCGCATTTGCCGCATTTCCCACACAAGCCCAAACCGTTTTGAAAATGGGTCACGTGCTGGCCAAAGGCTCTCACTACGATGTGGGCGCCAATGTGTTTTGCGACACGCTCGACAAAAATACCCAAGGCCGCTACAAGTGCCAGGTCTACCCTGCCAGCGCTTTGGGTGGTGAACGCGAAGAAATTGAAGCTGTACAAATCGGCACACAAGACTTGGTCATCACCTCCACAGGGCCCGTCGGCAACTTCGTTCCTGAAATGAAAATCGTGGACGTGCCCTTCTTGTTCCGTGACTACGACCACGCACGCAAAGTGTTGGACGGGAAAATTGGTCAAGACATGTTGGCCAAGTTCAGCAACCACGGCTTGGTGGCTTTGGCTTGGAGCGAAAACGGCTTCCGTCACATGACCAACAACAAGCGTCCCATCGTCAGTGCTTCGGACGCCAGCGGCTTGAAGATGCGCACCATGGAAAACAAGGTGCACATGGAAGGCTATCGCTCATTCGGCATCCAACCCACCCCCATGGCATTTCCTGAAGTGTTTGGTGCTTTGCAACAAGGCGTTGTGGATGGTCAAGAAAACCCCATCCCGGTCATCTTGGCTTCCAAGTTTTCACAAGTACAAAAGCACTTGTCACTCACAGGCCATGTGTACTCACCTGCGCTCATCATCACCTCGCCACGCATCATGAACAAGCTCAGCGATGCTGACAAAAAGGCTTTCATGGACGCAGCGACCAAGAGCGTGGCCGCCACACGTAAGAAAGTCAATGACGACGAAGCCAATGGCATTGCCCAACTCGAACGTGAAGGCATGCAAGTGGTGAAAAAGGTCAACAGCACCAGCTTCAGCGATGCACTCAAAGGCCCTTACGCCAACTACGCCAAAGAATTTGGCGCAGACAAGCTCGCAGCGATCCAAGCTGTGAAGTAATCGGGTTTTCTTCACCTTTCAACGAGCCAGCTTGCTGGCTCGTTGAGCATGGGACACACCATGAAATTTTTCGAAAAATATTTAATGATCGCCAACCGAAGCGTGTTGATCGCTTTGCTTGCTGCCATGGCCATCATCATCTTCTCTAACGTGGTCTTGCGCTACGCCACCAACCAATCCATCGAATGGGCCGAAGAAGTGGCCCGCTACATGATGGTGTGGCTCACTTTCGTGGGTGCCGGCCCCGTGCTGCGCTACGGCGGCCACATTGCCGTCGAAAACCTACAAGACAGTTTGCCCATCGCTTGGGCACGCGCCATTCGCGTCTTGATTGCCGTGATGCTCACTGGCTTTTTCATCTTCATCATTTGGTATGGCCTCATTTATGTGGACCGTGTTCAGTACCAAATGACACCGACCACACAAGTTTCCATGTCATGGGTCTATGCATCCATGCCTGTAGGCGGCGCTTTGCTGCTTGCACATTGGCTCATCATTGTTCGCGACTATGTGCTCACCCGCACCTTCGCTTCCGATTCACACTTCGACGCTAACGCCAGCGCATCCCTATGAGTCTCAGCCTAATTCTTTTACTCAGCTGTTGCTTCTATTTGGCAATTGGCTTGCCCGTTGCGTTTGCGCTCGGCTTTTCCACACTCACCGCCTTGGTGTTTGGCGCGGACTTCCCACTCTTTGTGTTGCTCAAGCAAACCTACGAAGGTGTAGACAGTTTCCCGCTGATGGCGGTGCCATTTTTCATCTTGGCGGCTGAACTGATGAGTGGTGGTTCACTCACCGAAGTGCTGCTGAAGTTTGCGGCGCAGTTTGTGGGCCACAAACGCGGCGGCTTGGGCTACACCAACGTGGCGTCACTCACCTTCTTCTCAGGCATTTCTGGCTCAGCCTTGGCAGATGCCGCAGGCCCTGGCTCCATGATGATTCGCATGATGGACAAAGCCGGTTACGACCGTTCATACGCCGCAGCATTGACCGCGGCAACGGCCATCGTCGGCCCCATCATTCCGCCCTCCATCATCATGATCATCTATGCGCTGCAAGATGAACGTGTCTCCGTGGGGGCGCTGTTCGTCGCAGGTTTTATCCCCGGCATTTTGATTGCCGGCGGCATGGCCGCGGTCAACTGGTACATCTCTAAACAGCGCAACTACAAAGGCATCCCCGGCAACGAAACATTTGCCGAAAAAATGCTGGTCACTTGGAAAGCCATTCCTGCACTCATGTTGCCCGTGATCATTTTGGGCGGCATGCGCGCAGGTTGGTTCACACCCACCGAAGCCTCGGTGGTGGCGGTGTTCTACGCCTTGGTGTGTGGCAAATGGATTTACCGCACGCTGGAATGGAAAGCGGTGCCTGACATCTTGTCGCGCTCAGCCCTCATGACAGCCTCGGTGCTCATCATCATCGGCACATCCAACGCCTTTGCTTGGATTCTGACCATCGATGGCTTGCCCATCAAACTGGCTGAGTGGATGGGCGGACAAGACATGTCGGCCTTCACGTTCTTGATTGCTGTGAACATCTTCTTGCTGATCTTTGGCATCTTCATTGAGCCATTGCCAGGCGTGATGGTGTTGGTGCCAATCTTGGCCCCCGTGGCTGCCAAGCTGGGCATTGACCCGATTCACTTTGCCATGGTGGTCATCTTCAACTTGACGCTGGGCATGATCACGCCACCTGTTGGCGGCTTGCTGTTCGTCACCTCCAACGTGGCCAAAGTACCTCTGGATGCGCTGACACGAGAGCTCAAACCGTTCTTGATTGCGCACGCCATCATTTTGATCATGCTGACTTTCATCCCGGCCTTGAGCACATGGGCACCGCATGCCTTTGGTTTTCAATAAACACTGAACTGACTTTATGACAACTCAAACCCAAACCACACTGTCGATTGGCGTGATTGGCCTAGGAGCCATGGGCAAAGGCATGGCCAGCTCGCTGCGCCGTGCGGGCCACCACGTCAGCGTGTGCGACGTGCGCTACGAAGCTGCCGAAGCCTTTGCACAAGAAGGCGGCACAGCCCACAAGGCCCCCGCAGCGCTTGCGCAAGCGGCAGACATCATCGTCAGCGTTGTGGTCAATGCTGACCAAACCGAGCAAGTCTTGTTTGGTGCCAACGGCGCTGCTGCGCACATGAAAGCGGGCAGCTTGTTCATCATGTGCTCGACCGTGGACCCCAATTGGTCCGTGGCATTGGAAAAGCGCCTCAACGACATGGGCCTCTTGTATCTAGATGCCCCCATTTCGGGTGGTGCCGCCAAAGCTGCATCTGGCCAAATGACCATGATGACCTCAGGCCAAGCTGCCGCGTACACCAAAGCGGGCAACGCGCTCGAGAGCATGGCCGCCAATGTGTACAAACTTGGCGACCGCGCGGGCTATGGCAGCAAAGTCAAAATCATCAACCAGTTGTTGGCCGGCGTACACATTGCCGCAGCCGCCGAAGCCATGGCCTTAGGTCTACGCGAAGGTGTGGCGGCAGACGCCTTGTACGAAGTCATCACCAACAGCGCGGGCAACAGCTGGATGTTTGAAAACCGCATGGCCCACGTGCTCAAGGGCGACTACACCCCGCTGTCAGCCGTGGACATTTTTGTGAAAGATTTGGGACTCGTACTCGACACCGCGCGCGCCACCAAATTCCCTCTGCCCTTGTCGGCCACGGCCCACCAAATGTTCATGCAAGCCTCCACGGCAGGACATGGCCGCGAAGACGACTCGGCTGTCATCAAAATTTTCCCTGGCATTGAGTTGCCACAAGCCCACTGAGTCAAAGGTCAAGCAATGCGCATCCTCATCACAGGCGGCAGCGGCTTTCTTGGCGCGAGCCTCGCGCGCGAACTGTTGCAGCAGCCCTCCCTTCACCTCGAAGGCAAAGGTTCAGGCCCTGTCACCGAATTGGTGCTGACCGACCTCGTCGCACCACCGGCTGACTTGCAGCAAGACACCCGCGTGCGCGCGGTGGTGGGCGATTTGAGTGACTTGCTCCACACACAAACCCTCAAGCTCGACGGTGTCGATGCCGTGGTGCATTTGGCAGCGGCGGTCAGCGGCGAATGCGAAGCCAATTTGGATTTGGGTTTGCAAAGTAACTTGCAAACCTCTTTGAACTTGCTGCAAGCCGCGCGTCACCAAGCCAAGCAGCCCGTGTTTGTGTTTGCCAGCTCGGTCGCTGTGTTTGGCGCGTCGGCGGGTCAACAGCTACCCAGCAGCATCTCCGACACCTACCAACCCACGCCGCAAAGCAGCTACGGCATTCAAAAATTCATGGTCGAACAGCTGGTCGCCGACTTTTCACGCAAAGGTTTGATTCACGGACGCAATGTGCGATTGATGACCGTGTCGGTTCGCCCAGGCAAACCCAACGGTGCGGCCTCCAGCTTTTTGAGCGGCATGTTCCGCGAACCCTTGGCAGGCCAAGCATGCACCGTCCCCGTGCCTGCTGACACCCGTGTGGCCCTTGCATCGACAGACAAAACCATGCAAGGCTTGATGTGCGCCCTCACCGCGCCCACAGCGACATGGGGCGCCCCCACGGCCGTGAACCTGCCCGCACTCACCACCACGGTGGGCGAGATGGCGCAAGCGTTGAAAGAAATTGCAGGCGATGCAAGCGCTGCTTTGCTCGATTGGAAAGTGGACGCCAAAGTACAAGCCATCGTCAGCGGCTGGCCCAGCCAGTTTGACAACGACCGCGCCAAGCGCCTTGGCCTTGAGGCAGACAGCTCGGTCAAAAGCCTCATTCAATCGTATGCCGCGCGCCACCCACACGCCATCACCTGTGCGCTGAAGTTTTAAACACACCCATGACTCACCATTTGACAAAGCCTTTGCTGGGCTGCATTGCCGACGACTTTACGGGGGCCACAGACCTGGCCAACAACTTGGTTCGCGCCGGCATGCGCACCGTGCAAACCATTGGCGTGCCCACGGACAACCAGCCCATTGACGCAGACGCCATCGTGGTGGCGCTCAAGTCACGCACCATTCCCGCCAAAGACGCCATCGCCCAATCGCTGCAAGCCTATGCGTGGTTGAAAGCGCAAGGCGTCGAACAGATTTATTTCAAATACTGCTCGACCTTTGACTCCACCCCGCAGGGCAACATTGGCCCCGTCACCGAAGCCCTGATGGACGCCATGGATGGCCCGGGCAAAGGCTTCACCATCGTTTGCCCCGCCTTCCCTGAAAACAACCGCACCATTTTCAAAGGCCACTTGTTTGTGGGCGATGTGCTGTTGTCAGACAGCGGCATGCGCAACCACCCACTCACCCCCATGACGGATGCCAACTTGGTACGCGTCATGCAATCACAAACCCAACGCAAGGTGGGTTTGGTTGAGCAATCGTGCGTGTCTGCCGGACCTGACGCCATTCGTGCGCGCTTTCAAGCGCTGCAAGCCGAGGGCGTTGGCGTGGCCGTGGTGGACGCCATCAGCAACCAAGACTTGATGCACATGGGCCAAGCCTTGGCCGACATGCCCCTTATCACCGCAGGCTCGGGCGTGGCCATTGGCCTGCCTCAAAACTGGAAAGCGCGTGGCGTTTTAGCCGCCAACGCAGCGGCAGACACACTGCCTGCCGCCACAGGCTACCAAGCCGTGGTGTCTGGCAGCTGCTCGGTCGCCACCAATGCCCAAGTGCTGCACTGGCGCCAAGCGGGCAAGCCCGCATTTGCCGTGGACCCTTTGGCTGTGGCCTCTGGCACAGACGTGGTGCAACAAGCCCTGAACTGGGCCGCACCTCAACTCAAAGACGGCCCCGTGTTGATTTACGCCACCGCAGAACCTGCGGCCGTCCAAGCCATTCAAAACCAACTGGGTGTGGCCCAAGCCGGTGAACTGGTGGAGCACACCCTCTCGAACATCGCCAAAGGTTTGGTGCAAGCCGGCGTGCGTCAACTCGTGGTGGCGGGCGGCGAAACCTCAGGTGCCGTGGTGCAAGCCCTCGACGTCGAACGCATGGTCATTGGCCCACAAATTGACCCAGGCGTGCCATGGACCTCCGTGACATCCAAGGTCTGCCACGGCGATACAGTTCATGTCACTTTGAAATCTGGAAACTTTGGCACGCATGATTTTTTTGAAAAATCGTTCTCGCTGCTGAAATGACACGCCCATGACTGAACTTGAAATTCGCCAAGAAATTTGCCGCGTCGGCGCTTCGCTGTATGCACGTGGCTATGTGCATGCCAGCGCTGGCAACATCAGTGTCAAGCTGCCAGACGGTAGCTTTTTAATCACACCCACCGATGCTTGCCTCGGCAATTTGGTTGCCAGTGAATTGGCGCACGTCAGCGCTGAGGGTGAACAACTCAGCGGCGCACGCGCCTCGAAAACTTTGACCCTGCATCGCAGCATCTACGATGCGTCGTCGCAAGCCCATTGCGTCATTCACACCCATGCCACGCATTTGGTCAGCCTCACCCTGCAAGGCGTGTGGCGCACCTCAGACATCGTCCCACCGATCACGCCTTACTACGTGATGAAAGTGGGACACGTCCCCTTGGTGCCGTACCAACGCCCCGGCGCACCAGAGGTGGCCGCAGAGGTTGCATCCCTTATTGGCAAAAGCAACACACAGCACATGCCCCTTCGCGGCGTCATGCTCGAACGCCTTGGCCCTGTGGTGTGGCACCAAACGCCTGCCGAGGCCAGTGCCGTCCTCGAAGAACTCGAAGAGACAGCCAAACTCTGGCTCATGTCAGCGCGTCAAGCCAGCGCCCTGAGCGAGGCCCAAATCAACGAACTCCGTGAGCGCTTTGGCGCGCTCTGGTAACCCTTCATTTTCAAGACACATCTATGCCACGCTTCGCCGCCAACCTCAGCATGCTCTACAACGAGCATGAATTTTTAGACCGCTTTGCTGCAGCCGCCCAAGACGGCTTTCAGGCTGTTGAATACTTGTTCCCTTACGCCTTCGATGCCCATGACTTGAAGCAACGCTTGAGCGACAACGGCTTGCAACAAGTGCTCTTCAATGCACCTCCCGGTGATTGGGATGCAGGCGAACGCGGCTTGGCCTGCTTGCCCGGGCGCGAAAACGAATTTCAAACGGGCTTTCTCAAAGCGCTGACCTACGCCGATGTGTTGAACTGCCCACGCATCCACGTCATGGCGGGCTTGAAGCCCCATGGTGCAGACGCTGCCGCGCTAGAAAAAACCTACATTCAGAACATCGCGTGGGCCGCCACTGAAGCTAAAAAATCTGGCTGTGATGTGTTGATTGAACCCATTAACACCCGTGACATTCCTGGCTTCTTCTTGAACTACCAAGCGCAAGCGCACGAGATTGTTCAACACATCGGCGCGTCGAACGTCAAAGTGCAAATGGATCTTTACCACTGCCAAATCATGGAAGGTGACTTGGCGAGCAAAATTCGCCAATACCTGCCAACTGGCCGTGTGGGCCATTTCCAAATTGCAGGCGTGCCCATGCGCCATGAACCCGATTTAGGTGAGTTGAACCACCCTTACCTTTTTGAGGTCATCGACGAAGTGGCCGCCGCTTGCGGCTGGGAAGGTTGGATCGGTTGCGAATACCGTCCTGCCCGAGGTGCTGTGGCCAATGGCACGCACGATGGCTTGGGTTGGTTGCATTCGCAGCCCTAACACGCGACCAAACATTCTCAGCAAGGCTGTTTCAGGCGCTCAGCCCCTGCCTTGGCCATCGCTTCAAAACTGCTGTTCAAGCGGTTCTTGATGAAATACTCAATCACCGCGATGGGGAGAATCGAATCTGGCTCAGATTCGGTGCGGTACCTGAACCGCGTGCCATTGCCGTCTTGCTCTAAGCGCCATGCGCCTTTGTACGACTTGGCCTCGCCACTGATCTGCACAAAGTCTGTGCCAAGATTGGGCAGCTCCGTCATCTCCAACACCATGCGCATCTTGATGGGGAAAAACAAAATACGCTCTTGCAGCAAACGCTCCACACGCGCTTTGCGCGCATCAAGGCGCGTGGTGGCTGAAGCCACCACACCAGGAATATGAGTGGCAGCGTCATAGTCGGTGAGATAGCGGTACGACTGGCAAAGGCTCAAGGGCAAATAAAAACTGGCTTGGGTCAGAAACACGTTGCCTTGTTGCGTCACATCGACTTTGATTTTGTAATCATCAGCAGCCACCGCGCAAGCGCACACCATGATCCACGCACACCACAGCTGTTTCATCGAATGTCCCTCTCTTGATCTGGTCATATTAGCGGAACCATGAAACAAGTCACTTGAAAAAAGAACAATACGCCCCATGTCATCAAGACATCCATGGCAATCGCTGCCACGACTGATTTTTTACTCTTTCACGACCTTTAGAAATTACACATGACGACACCTCAGCTTTTCCAACCCACACGCATCGGCGACATCGAAGTAGCCAACCGCATCGTCATGGCGCCCCTCACGCGCAGCCGCGCGAATGATGGCGACATCCCCGGCAGCGCGATGAACGTGGACTATTACCGCCAACGCAGTGGCGCAGGCCTCATCATCAGCGAAGGCACACAAATTTCGCCCGTGGGCAAAGGCTACATGGCCACACCCGGCATTTATTCAGACGCCCAAGTCGAAGGCTGGAAGCCCATCACCCAAGCCGTGCATGACGCAGGCTCCAAAATCATTGCGCAAATTTGGCACGTGGGCCGCATCACCCACCCAGACCTGACGGGTGGTGCACAGCCCGTGGCTCCGTCGGCCATTCAGCCCAAGGTGGTGGCCTACACCCCCAACGGCAAAGTCGATGTGCCCGTGCCACACGCGTTGACCACTGCCGAAGTGAAAGAGGTGGTGCAGCAATTCCGCCAAGCCGCCGCCAACGCCATTCGCGCGGGTTTTGATGGCGTGGAGATTCACGGTGCCAACGGTTATTTGGTCGACCAGTTCATCCGTGACGGCGCCAACCAACGCACCGACGCGTACGGTGGGTCGATTGAAAACCGCTGCCGCTTCGCGCTCGAAGTGGTGGATGCCTGTGTGGCCGAAATCGGCGCGGGCCATGTGGGCATTCGTTTGTCGCCCCTCACGCCCTTCAACGACTTGGCTGACAGCAACCCACAAGCCGTGTTTGGCTATTTGGTCGAAGAGCTCAACAAGCGTGGCATCGCGTTCATCCACTTCATCGAAGGCGCCACCGGTGGCCCACGTGACGTGCCTGGCTTTGACTACGCATGGGCGCGCCAAGCGTTCAAAGGCACTTACATCGCCAACAACGGCTACGACCGCCAAATGGCCATGGACGCGATTGAATCTGGCAAAGCCGATGCCATCGCGTTTGGCCGCTTGTTCATCTCTAACCCCGACTTGGTGGCGCGTTTGAAGTTGAATGCGGCTTTGAACGAGCCCAACCCCAACACCTTCTACACACCCGGCCCCGTCGGCTACACCGACTACCCCACTCTCTAAAGAAAGGCCCACCATGAAATACCTACACACCATGGTGCGCGTCACCGACCTAGAAGCGTCGCTGCGCTTTTACCGCGATGCGCTGGGCTTGACGGTGCTGCGCACCAACGAGTACCCGCAAGGTCGCTTCACCCTGGTCTACCTTGCTGCGCCTGGCGATGAAGACGCACAAGTGGAGCTCACCTACAACTGGGACCCCGAGGTCTACACCGGCGGTCGCAACTTTGGTCACTTGGCTTATGCCGTCGACAACATTTACGCCACGTGCGAAAAGTTGCAAGCGCATGGCGTGACGATTCTGCGTCCGCCCCGCGATGGCCGCATGGCGTTTGTGCGTTCGCCCGATGACATCTCGGTGGAGTTGTTGCAAAAAGGTGAAGCCTTGGCACCACTTGCGCCGTGGGTGGACATGCCCAACATCGGCAGCTGGTAAACAAGCGGCCGTTTGGCCCAATACTTGCTCACCATGAAGGTCCACACGATGAACCTTCATGAAAAGCAAGTCTCAAAAAAATAAAAAACACGAAGCCTTGAGGATCGTCGTGGTCGCCCCAGACTTGGATGTGCAAGACACAGGTGACGACCACGCCGTCTCTCAGGCCAAGCGTTCTCGCGCCTTGCGAATTGGTTTGCTAGAAAGCGGCTTCAACCTGATTGCCACGCTGCCTGCCGATGTGTTCTTGTCAGACCGCATCCACCAGTTGCAACCCGATCTCATCATCGTGGACGCTGAATCTGAAGCACGCGATGCCTTAGAACACGTGGTGTTCGCCACCCGTGACGAGCGCCGCCCCATCGTGCTGTTCACCGACGACAACGACACCACCCATGTGCGCGACGCTGTGGCGGTGGGCGTGTCGGCCTACATCGTCGACGGGCTATCGAGCACGCGCATTCGCCCCATCCTCGATGTGGCCATGGCCCGCTTTGAATATGAAGAACGCTTGCGCGATGAACGCGACGATGCGCGCCATGCGCTGCAAGAACGCACCGTGGTCGACCGCGCCAAAGCGCTGCTGATGGAACGCCAAGGTTTGAGCGAGAAAGACGCCTTCAGCAAGCTGCGCAAAATTGCAATGGACAAAGGCCTAAAGATGGCCGAGGTGGCGCAACGCACCTTGGACATGGCAGACCTGCTGTCCTAGTTTGGTGCGCCTTCTTGGTGCGCTTTGATGCAAACGCCCCGCCATGGGGCGTTTTTTCATACGGGAGAACCCTCAACAGCTGGCACAGCTATTGCAAACAGTCCACAGTAAGAACCAATGACGGTTCAAGGACAAAGGCGTCCCCACCCATGCACCCTAGGTGCCTGTGGTGAGGACGCCTTTGTCGTTTCTGCCCCAGTTTTTTATTTAGGAGTGATGTCATGACGAAACTTTTGGAGACCCCCATGAGCCGCCGCAACATTTTGCAAGCTGCCACCGCAGGCGCACTGACCATCGCCCCCGCGTTGCGTGCCGCGGTGTATGCCCAAGGTTCAGACAAGCCCGAAAAAGAAGAAGTGCGCATTGGCTTCATTCCCCTCACCGACTGCGCGAGCGTGGTGATGGCGTCGGTGTTGGGCATCGATAAAAAGTATGGCGTCAAGATCATCCCCACCAAAGAGTCCAGCTGGGCCGGTGTGCGCGACAAATTGGTCAACGGCGAGCTTGACTTTGCCCACGCTTTGTACGGCCTGATTTACGGCGTGCACATGGGCACGGCCGGTCCTAAAAAAGACATGGCCGTGTTGATGAATTTGAACCAAAACGGCCAAGCCATCACGCTGTCCAAAAAGCTCGCCGACAAAGGCGCGGTCGATGCGGCCAGCCTCGCCAAACTGATGGCCTCCGAGAAACGCGAATACACCTTCGCACAAACCTTCCCCACGGGCACACACGCCATGTGGCTGTATTACTGGTTGGCCAGCGTGGGCGTGAACCCACTCAAAGACGCCAAGGTCATCACCGTACCGCCCCCTCAAATGGTGGCCAACATGCGCGTGGGCAACATGGACGGCTACTGCGTGGGCGAGCCTTGGGGCCACCGCGCGATTGCCGATGGCATTGGCATCACCGCCGCCACCACGCAAGACATCTGGCGTGACCACCCTGAAAAAGTGTTGGGCACCACGGGCGACTTCGTCAAGAAATACCCCAACACCGCACGCGCTGTGACCGCCGCGATTTTGGAAGCCAGCAAGTGGATTGACGCGGGCTTGCAAAACAAAATGAAGATGGCCGAAACCATCGCCGACAAATCGTATGTCAACACCAGCGTGGACGTGATCAACCAACGCATCTTAGGTCGCTACCAAAACGGTTTGGGCAAAACCTGGGACGACCCCAACCACATGAAGTTCTTCAACGACGGCACGGCCAACTTCCCTTACCTCTCAGACGGCATGTGGTTCCTCACGCAACACAAGCGCTGGGGTTTGCTCAAAGACCACCCTGACTATTTGAAAGTGGCCAAAGAGATCAACCAAATCGACCTCTTCAAACAAGCCGCTGCGGCCAGCAAAACGCCAGTGCCTAAAGACGTGATGCGCACCAGCAAATTGATGGACGGCGTGGTGTGGGACGGCAAAGACCCGAAGAAATACGCCGACAGCTTCAAGGTCCATGCGTAAAGCACCGACGAACGCTCTTCTCGAACAAGGACACATCACATGTATTTGAAACACCTGTTGTCACGCGTGGTGCCGCCCTTCATGGGCTTGGCACTGCTGGTGGGCATTTGGTCGCTGGTGTCTGTCACCAGCACCAACAACTTTCCCAACCCAACCGACACCTTCTGGCAAGCCGTGGATGTGTTCAGCAACCCGTTCTACAGCAACGGCCCCAACGACCAAGGCGTGGGCTGGAACGTGTGGAGTTCTCTCAAACGCGTGGCACTGGGCTTTGGCTTGGCCGCGCTGGTGGGCATTCCTTTGGGCTTCTTGATTGGGCGCTTCGAGTTCTTGTCTCGCATGTTCAACCCGCTCATCAGCTTGTTGCGCCCTGTGTCGCCCTTGGCTTGGTTGCCTATTGGTTTGTTGGTGTTCAAAGGCGCTAACCCTGCGGCCATTTGGACCATCTTCATTTGCTCGATTTGGCCCATGGTCATCAACACCGCCGTGGGCGTGCAACGTGTGCCGCAAGACTACATGAACGTGGCGCGTGTGCTCAACCTCTCGGAATGGAAGATTGTCAGCAAGATTTTGTTCCCCGCTGTGCTGCCCTACATGTTGACCGGCGTGCGCTTGGCCGTGGGCACCGCTTGGTTGGTCATCGTTGCGGCTGAGATGCTGACGGGCGGCGTGGGCATTGGCTTTTGGGTGTGGGACGAGTGGAACAACCTGAATGTGAAAAACATCATCATCGCCATCTTCGTGATTGGCATTGTGGGCTTGGTGTTGGAGTACGCCCTCATCAAACTCGCCACCGCATTCACCTTTGAGGAGGTGCAGTCATGAACGCATCGTTGACCAGCAAGTATTTGCAAATTCAGGGCGTGGCCCAAACCTTTCGCACCGCCAAAGGCGACTTCCCTGCGCTGCGCGACATCGACCTGACCGTGGGCAAAGGCGAGTTCGTCGCCCTCATCGGCCACTCGGGTTGCGGCAAGTCCACCTTGCTCAACCTCATTGCAGGTTTGACCACGCCAACACAAGGCACCTTGATTTGCGCCAACCGCGAAATCGCAGGCCCCGGCCCCGAGCGTGCGGTGGTGTTTCAAAACCATTCACTCTTGCCTTGGCTCACTTGCTTTGAAAACGTTTACCTCGGCGTGGAACGCGTGTTCGGTCAAAGCGGCATCGTGGACGGCAAGCCCAAAGAAGACAAAGCCCAACTCACCGCACGCACCCACGCGGCACTCGACATGGTGGGCTTGAGCCACGCCGCACAAAAGCGCCCTGGCGAGATTTCGGGTGGCATGAAGCAACGTGTGGGCATTGCCCGCGCCTTGGCCATGGAACCGCAAGTGCTGTTGATGGACGAGCCCTTTGGCGCCTTGGATGCATTGACACGCGCCAAGCTGCAAGACGAGTTGCTGGCCATCGTGGCCAACACGCAAAGCACCGTGGTGATGGTGACGCACGATGTGGACGAAGCCGTGTTGCTGTCCGACAAGATTGTGATGATGACCAACGGCCCCGCTGCCACCATCGGCGAAGTGCTGCACGTGGACCTGCCTCGCCCCCGCTCTCGCGTGACGCTGGCTGACGACCCTGCCTATTTGCACTACCGCAAAGCCGTGATTGACTTTTTGTACACGCGCCAAGCGCACGTCGAAAAACACTAAGGAGTTGGACATGACCAACAAACTCAAACTCGTGATGGTGGGCAACGGCATGGCCGGTGTGCGCACCTTGGAAGAACTCATCAAGCTCACGCCAGACCTGTACGACATCACCGTCTTCGGCTCGGAGCCACACCCCAACTACAACCGCATCTTGTTGTCGCCCGTGTTGGCGGGTGAGCAAACCTTGGATGAAATCATCCTCAACCCAATCGACTGGTACAGCGACAACCACATCACCTTGCACACCAGCTGGACGGTGACCGAGGTGGACCGCGTCAAACGCGTGGTGCACGCCACCAACGCTGCAGGCGAAATCAAGAGCGCGCCGTATGACCGCTTGATTTTGGCCACGGGCTCCAACCCCTTCATGCTGCCCGTGCCAGGCCGCGAGTTGGACGGCGTGCTGGCCTACCGCGACATCGCCGACACACAGGCCATGATTGACGCGGCCACACAATACAAACACGCCGTAGTGATTGGCGGCGGCTTGCTCGGCCTCGAAGCCGCCAACGGTTTGATGAAGCGCGGCATGAGCGTGACCGTGGTGCACGTCGGCGAATGGCTGATGGAGCGTCAGCTCGACAAAGTCGCGGGCGGTTTGTTGCAACGCTCGCTCGAAGAACGCGGCATGCAATTCCGCATGGGCGCACACACCCAAGAATTGCAAGCGGACAAAAACGGGCGTGTGGCATCGGTGTTGTTCAAAGACGGTTCACACGTCCCCGCCGAGTTGGTGGTGATGGCTGTGGGCATTCGACCCAACACAGCGCTGGCCGAAAAAATGCACCTGCATTGCGAGCGTGGCATTGTGGTCAGCGACACACTGCAAACCGTGACCGACCCACGCATTTATGCCGTGGGCGAATGTGCGGCCCACCGTGGCATTGCCTATGGTTTGGTGGCACCTTTGTTTGAACAAGGCAAGGTGTTGGCCAACCATTTGGCCGAGTTCGGCATTGGCCGTTACACCGGCTCGCTCACCTCGACCAAGCTCAAAGTCACCGGCATTGATTTGTTCAGCGCGGGCGACTTCATGGGCAGTAACGACGGCAGCACCGAAGAGATTGTGTTGAGCGATCCGCACGAAGGCGTGTACAAAAAACTCGTCATCCGCAACGACCAATTGGTGGGCGCGTGTTTGTATGGCGACACCGTGGACGGCAGCTGGTACTTCAAGCTCCTGCGCGATGGCCGCAGCGTAGCCGACATCCGCGAGAAACTGATGTTTGGCGAATCCAACATTGGCGACGTGGGCCATGAAGGCCACAGCAAAGCCGCCAGCATGCCCGACGATGCCGAGGTGTGTGGTTGCAACGGCGTGAAAAAAGGCGCGATTTGCAAAGCCATCAAAGACAAAGGTTTATTCACTTTGGATGAGGTGCGCAAGCACACCAAGGCCAGCGCCTCGTGCGGCTCCTGCACAGGCTTGGTCGAACAAATTTTGATGTTCACCGCAGGCGGCGACTACTCGGCCACACCAAAGAAAAAAGCCATCTGCGCTTGTACCGACCACAGCCACCAAGAAGTGCGCGACGCGATTCGTGACCACAAGCTGTTGACCAACGACGCGGTGTTTGAATTCTTAGAGTGGAAAAAACCAAGCGCAGACGTCAAAGCCACGGGCTGCGCCACCTGCCGCCCTGCCATCAACTATTACCGCATGAGCAGCTGGCCCAAAGAAGCCTTGGACGACCCGCAAAGCCGCCTCATCAACGAGCGCAGCCACGCCAACATCCAAAAGGATGGCACTTACAGCGTCATCCCACGCATGTGGGGTGGCGAGACCACCGCCGACGAGCTTCGCCGCATTGCCGATGTGGTTGACAAATACAACATTCCCACCGTCAAGGTCACGGGCGGTCAACGCATTGACTTGCTCGGTGTGAAGAAAGAAGACTTGGTCAATGTGTGGAAAGACATTGGCATGCCTTGCGGCCACGCCTACGCCAAAGCTTTGCGTACCGTCAAGACCTGCGTGGGCAGCGAGTGGTGCCGCATGGGTACGCAAGACAGCACACAAATGGGCAAGGACCTTGAGAAAGCCATGTGGCGCATGTACGCGCCGCACAAAGTGAAGTTTGCGGTGTCAGGCTGTCCGCGCAACTGCGCAGAGGCCGGCATCAAAGACGTGGGCATCATCGGCGTGGACAGCGGCTGGGAGATGTACATCGCAGGCAACGGCGGTATCAAAACCGAAGTGGCCGAGTTCTTTGTGAAGGTCAAAACCTCAGAAGAAGTGATGGAGTACACCGGTGCCTTCATGCAGCTCTACCGCGAAGAAGGCTGGTACTTGGAGCGCACCGTGCACTACGTGAACCGCGTGGGCATGGACTATGTGAAGAAAAAAATCTTGGACGACGAAGCAGGCCGCAAAGCCTTGTGGGCACGTTTGCAATTTGCGCTCGACGGCGAACCCGACCCATGGTTTGAGTTCGACAAAGCACAAGTCGACACGCGCCAGTTTGAAGCCCTCACCGTTTAAGGAAACACACCATGACCGAATGGAAAGTCATTTGCAAAGTTGACGACATCCCCGTGCTGGGCGCACGCCGCGTGCAGCGCGCCAAGGGCGTCGAAGTGGCGGTGTTTCGCAACGCCGAAGACAAAGTGTTTGCCTTGCTCGACCAATGCCCGCACAAGCGCGGCCCCTTGAGCCAAGGCTTGGTGTTTGGCGAAACCGTGGTGTGCCCGTTGCACAACTGGCACATCGGTTTGGTTGATGGCTGCGCCCATGCCCCCGACGAGGGCTGCACCACCCGCTTTGCGGTGCGTGTAGAAAACGGCGATGTGGCCTTGGATGTGAACGAGCTCAACACGCTCGCCATTGACGACGCCGCGCACTGAAACACACGCACTTCGACTCACACCCCGTCACCCACTGCCCGAAAGAAGCCATGAAAGAAACGCGTTCAACCTGCCCCTACTGCGGCGTGGGCTGCGGCGTCATCATCGAATCGAATGCGGGCCACATCACAGGCGTGCGTGGCGACCCTACGCACCCTGCCAACTTTGGCCGCTTGTGCAGCAAAGGCTCGAACTTGCACCTCACGGCCAGCCCCGTGATGGCAGAACAAACGCGTTTGCTGCAACCCATGCGTCGCTTGGTACGTGGCGGCAGTTTGCAACCCATGGCGTGGGACAACGCCATGCAACTGGCCAGCCAAACACTGGCCAGCATCGTGCGCGCGCACGGGCCTGATGCTTTGGGTTTTTATGTGTCGGGCCAGTTGCTGACCGAAGACTATTACGTGTTCAACAAGTTGGCCAAAGGCTTGCTGGGCACCAACAACATCGACACCAACTCGCGCCTGTGCATGAGCAGCGCCGTGGCGGGCTACAAGCTCACCCTCGGCGCTGATGCCCCGCCCGCTTGCTACGACGACGTGATGCACGCCAACTGCCTGTTTATTGCGGGCAGCAACGCGGCCTATGCGCACCCGATTTTGTTCAGGCGCATCGAAGACGCGCGGGCGAAAAACCCCAACCTCAAAATCATCGTGGCCGACCCGCGTCGCACCGACACCGCCAGCAGCGCCGACCTGCATTTGCAGCTGCAACCCGGCACCGATGTGACCTTGTTTCACGGCATGTTGCATGTGATGCTGGCCGAGAGCTGGGTCGACACGGCTTACATTGCCGCACACACCGAGGGCTTTGAAGCCTTGCAAACCTTGGTGGCCGACTACACGCCGGCACGCGTGCAAGAGGTCTGCGGCATCACCCCTGAACAACTGCTGCAAGCCACCCGCTGGTTTGCGGGCGTGCCGCCGCACAGCGCCAACAACGCACCTGACCCCGCATGGCGCACGCTCAGCCTGTACTGCCAAGGCTTGAACCAATCCAGCAGCGGCACCGCCAAAAACGCCTCGCTCATCAACTTGCATTTGGCGACCGCACAAATTGGCAAAGCCGGTGCAGGCCCCTTCTCACTCACCGGCCAACCCAACGCCATGGGCGGACGCGAAGTGGGTGGTTTGGCCAACCTCATCAGCGCGCACCGCGACATGAGCAAACCCGAACACCGCGCCGAAGTGGCTGCCTTGTGGGGCATTGACGATGTGCCATCCAAGCCCGGCAAGACTGCCGTCGAGATGTTTGAAGCCGCCGCCGACGGCGAAATCAAAGCGCTGTGGATTGCCTGCACCAACCCGGCGCAATCCATGCCCGACCAAGCCACCGTGCGCCGCGCCTTAGAACGCGCGGAGTTTGTGGTGGTGCAAGAAGCCTTTGCCACAGCCGAAACCTGCGCCTTCGCCGACCTGTTGTTGCCCGCCACCACCTGGGGTGAAAAAGAAGGCACCGTCACCAACAGCGAACGCCGCATCACCCGCGTGCGTGCGGCTGTGCCTGCGCCCGGTCAAGCGCGGCACGACTGGCAAATCGTGGTGGACTTGGCTGCGCGTTTGCGTGAAGAGCCGGGTGTCACGCCACACGCCACACCCGATAACGCATCCTCGTTGGGACACCCAAACAACGCCGCCCGCGGCCTGCACATGGCCTACACCTCGCCCGAAGAAATTTGGGTGGAGCACCGCGAATCCACCCGCGGCCGTGACCTCGACATCACGGGCTTGAGCTACGCACACTTAGAAACCACGCCCGAGCAATGGCCCATGCGCGAAGGCGCCGCCCACGGCCAAGCGCGCTTGTACGAAGACGGCGTGTTTGCCACCGCCAGCGGGCGCGCCAAATTTGCAGCCTTGCCTTATGTGCCCACGGCGGAAGCCCGCGAGTCACGTTTTCCGTTCTCGCTCAACACCGGCCGCTTGCGCGACCAGTGGCACGGCATGACGCGCACCGGCTTGGTCGGCAAACTGTTTGGCCATGTGTCGGAGCCTGCGGTGCAGTTGCACCCCGACGACATGGCGCGACTCGGCTTGACCGAAGGCGGCTTGGTGCACGTCACCAGCAAGCGCGGCTCCATCGTGGTGCCCGCCCAGGCCACCAGCGACCTCGGCACCCACCAAGCCTTCATCGCCATGCACTGGGGCCCTGCGTTTTTGAGCGGTCGCGACCACCAAAACAAACCGCTCGCAGGCGTCAACGCCATCACCACCTCGGCGTATTGCCCCAGCTCCAAGCAGCCCGAGCTCAAGCATGCCGCGGTCAAAGTGCTCAAAGCCGAACTGCCTTGGACCTTGCTCGCCGTGGCGTGGTTGCCCGAAGACAAAGCGCAAACCACCTTGCAAGCCCTGCGCGCGCGCATGGTGCAGTTTGAATTTGCCAGCTGCGTGCCGTTCAGCGATACCCCCACTGAGGGCCCCGCCCGTCAAGGCGTGTTGATGCGTGCGGCGTGCAGCGAAGCGCCCGACATGGCTTGGGTGCACGACATGGAGCAGCTCTTGGGCTTGAGCGGCAGCGACAGCTTGCGCTACGTCGACGCCAAGCGCAGCCAATTGCGCAGCATGCGTTTGCAACACAGCGAGGCAAACAAAGTCAACGACACACAGCTACAGGCCTTCATCATCGCGGGCGACACCTCAGCTGAAACGTGGCTCAAAGCTTTGTTGCAAACACAAGCATCGACCCACGCATATGGACGCCGCTTGTTGATGACCGGCAGCAAACCACCGGTGGCCTTGGTCGATGCAGGCACCACCGTGTGCAGCTGCGTGGGCGTGAAAGATGTGGCCATTCGCAACCACCTGAAGATTTACAAAGGCGACAGCGCACAACGCTTGGCATCGTTGCAAGGCACGCTCAAGTGCGGCACCCAATGCGGCTCGTGCGTGCCCGAACTGCGCCGCATGATTCAACTCACCGAGCACACGACATGACACACAGCAAGACACACGCACAGCCACACGTCACGCTCGTGGGCGCAGGCCCGGGCGACCCTGAACTGTTGACCCTCAAAGCGGTCAAAGCCATTGCAGCGGCCACCGTTTTGTTGGTCGACGATTTGGTCAGCGACGCCATCGTCACTTACGCCTCGCCGTCCGCACGCATCATCCATGTGGGCAAACGTGGCGGCTGTCAATCCACACCCCAAGCGTTCATCGAAAAGCTGATGCTGCAAGAAGCCTTGGGCGGCGAAAACGTGGTGCGCCTCAAAGGCGGCGACCCTTTCATCTTTGGACGTGGCGGTGAAGAAGTCGAACACTTGCGCGCGCAAGGTGTGAAGGTCACCGTCATCAACGGCATCACCGCAGGCTTGGCAGGCGTCACCTCATTGGGCGTGCCGCTGACGCACCGCGCACATGCGCATGGCGTGTTGTTCATCACCGGCCACGCGAAACAAGATGCCACCGATGCCGTGGATTGGGCAGCCCTGTCGCACACCGCGGCACAGGCCAAGCTCACCTTGGTCATTTACATGGGCATGCGCGGTGCGGCGCAACTGCAAGCCGCATTGCTGCACGGACTAGACCCCCACACACCTGTGGCGGTGATTCAACACGTGAGCCTGCCCACGCAACGCCATGTGGTGTGCACCCTGAATGATCTGCACCACACCGTGGTGCGCGACCAAATGGCCAGCCCTTCCGTCATCGTGGTGGGCGATGTGCTGCAAGGCTTGCTGCACATCGAACAGAACAACCAGCGCCTCGTCGCTGCGGGCTAAATCTTTTCAACCAACCTAGGAATGCACATGAACCGTCTCGATGTGACCGAAAAAATCATCAGCACCAAAGTGTCCAAAGGCATCAAGTGGGACGACGTGGCCAAAAAAGTAGGCCTCTCCAAAGAATGGACCACGGCCGCCTGCTTGGGCCAAATGATCTTGGATGCCAAACAAGCCAAAATTGTTGGCAAGATTTTTGGACTCGATGCCGAAGAACAAAAGTGGCTGCAAGTGGTGCCCTACAAAGGTTCGTTGCCCACGCCTGTGCCAACCGACCCCTTGATTTACCGCTGGTACGAAATCGTCAGCGTGTATGGCACCACCATCAAAGAACTGATTCACGAAGAGTTTGGCGACGGCATCATGAGCGCGATTGATTTCTCCATGGACATCGTGCGTCAACCCGACCCCAAAGGTGACCGTGTGAATGTGGTGCTGTCGGGCAAGTTCTTGCCCTACAAACAATACTGACCATGCCCACAGACGCGGCTGAGGTGCTTCTGGCGCACATGCGTGCCAGAAGTCATGTCGCGCCCAAACGGCTTGAAGCCCCAGGGCCGAACGCCGATGCACTGAATTTGATTTTCAGTGCCGCCGCGCAAGCGCCTGACCATGGCCGCATCCGTCCCTGGCGCTTCATCGTGGTGCCGCAAGACAAACGTGAAGCACTGGGCCATGCGTTTGTGCAAGCACTGCAAACGCGCGACGCACATGCCAGCCCTGCTGAAATGAATATTGCGTATGAAAAAGCGTTTCGTGCGCCGTGCTTGGTGCTGGCCGTACTTAGCCATGCGCCCTCTGAGCCCCAAGTGCCTGCACATGAACGCCTGATTTCTTTGGGGGCTGCAATTCAAAACATGGTGCTGATGGCGCAAACACTCGCAATCGGCAGCGGCATCACCAGTGGGCAATCCATGAATGCGTCAAGCATCCGGGATTTGTTCAAACTAGACGCAGACGAAACATGTATTTGTTATGTGGCCTTTGGCCATGTTTCGAGACACAAACCCCAAAGAAAACGATCTGAACCAACGGCCTTTGTGTCTGTACTTGACTGAAAGTCCATTGATTCGCCTTGGGTGATTTATCTGTTGTCCCGCCATTTGGCAAAGTGACGAATCTCAACGTGTTGCCAAACACCTGCCTTGGTGAAAGGGTCGTTTTCATTGAAGTTCACCAACTGCGCTTTGTCTACAGCCTCAATCAAAAAACAACTGCCGTTGATGGTTTCGTTGTCGTCCTCAAGCAAAGGTCCAGACACAAGAATTTTGAATGGGGCTGCAGATAAATAAGCCTTATGTGCCTCCACGTGCTTGGCGCGAATTTCAGCACTACCGGGCACGTCAAGGCAATACATAACAAAGTGCATGGTTTGGTCTTTCGCTTACTTCTCGGCGGACAGACGCTCGGCCATCCAGTCCAATGCCAGCAGATACCCTGAAGTGCCAAACCCAGCCATGACCGCCGTCACCACCTTAGACATCAAAGAGTTGTGATAGACCGCCTCGCGGGTATGCACATTGCTGATGTGCAACTCAACCTTGGGGCCATCAAACATTTTCAAAGAATCCATGATCGGCACAGATGTGAACGTCAAGCCTGCAGGATTGATGATGATGCCGTGGGCATGGTCAATCGCATCATGAACACTCTCGACCAAGACGCCCTCAAAGTTGGTTTGCCTGAATTCGAGTTCAAGCCCTAAGGTTTTTGCTTTCACCCGGCACCGTTTTTCTAGATCTACAAGCGTTTCTTTTCCGTAGATGTGGGGCTCACGTGTGCCCAACCTATTCAGGTTGGGGCCGTTGAGGATAAAGATCTTTTTTGCAGTCATGGCTATCTCTGTCTCTTTCAGTTAAACGATTCCAGCTTATTTGGCGGCAGCACGGTACTTAGCGAGCTCCAGATTCAACTCATCGACGGTTCCACGAATAGGTGCGCTGTGCTTTTCAATGACATCTTTCAAAGCTACACGCATGCGGTTGCGCTCACTTGGGCTGATGTCATTGACCTTCATGCCTTCTTTTCTCAGCACATCTAAGGATGACTCGTCATATGCCCTAGAAACTTGGCGCTGATATGGTGTGGCTTCGCTCATGGCATCTTGCAAAATTTTCTGCTCAGCAGATGACAACTGATCCCAGAACCGCTTACTAGCCAAAACAGCTTGCGCGTTGTAGGTGTGCTTGGTCAAAGATAAATAACTTTGGACTTCGAAAAACTTCGCAGCTGCAATGGCGGAAGCTGGGTTTTCTTGACCATCAAACGCCTTTTGCTCCAACGCACCGTACAGCTCTGGCCATGGCAATGGCGAAGCGTTTGCACCCAAGCCTTTGAATAGATCCACATACATTGCAGCGGGCACAACGCGCAACTTCAGACCGCTCAGGTCTTCCATTTTTGTGATGGGCCGTTTGCTGTTGGTCACGTTGCGAAAACCGAAGTCCCAATACGCCATGCCAATCAGCCCCTTTTCAGGGATCTTGCTGTACAGCTTTTTGCCAAAAGGTCCGTCCAACACAGCCAACGCCTCTTCTGGACTTTGGAACATGAATGGCAAATCAACCGACTCGAAGTCTTTCACCATGCCCGCCAACAAACCTGGTGTGGTGATCAACATTTCAACTGTGCCGCCTTGCAGTGACGAGATCACCTGCAGGTCCCCTCCTAGCTTGCCGCTGCTGAACAAGTTCACCTTTAACTTGCCGCCACTTTTGCTTGCCACCAAATCGGCAAACTTTTGGGCACCCAAACCTTGGGGGTGGCTGTCACTTTGACTAAAGGCAATCTTGATGGTTCGCTCTTTCACATCTTGAGCAAAACTTATGCCCCAGGCCGTCACAGCCATTGCAGTAATGAGGGTTTTGAGAACCAATCGTTTCATTTTTTGTCTCCAGTTTTTAGTTAAACAGCGGTTTTTACGCTTTCTCATCACGGCGATGGACTAGCGATCACCAGCGATTGAATTCATCGTATCACTCGAAAAAAATGAGATAAATACCTTATCCTTAACAATATTTATGAAAAATATTCACATATGAGCCATGAGTTTCTTGCGTTTGTCAAAGTTGTGGAAAGGGGCAACTTCTCTGCCTCCGCTGTCGATTTAGGACTCACCCCTTCGGCGATGTCCAAGCTCATCACGCGGCTAGAGGACAGATTGGGCGTTCGACTTCTTCACCGAACAACGCGTCGCCTATCCATGACAGCCGAGGGCGAAACCTTCTATTTGCGTGCCAGAGACATTCTTCAAATCATTGAAGATGCGGAATCCGAAGTCTCTCAAGCCGGCAGCAATCCCAGAGGCAAGCTACGCGTGAACTGCGTCACAGGATTTGCGTACAACGTGTTGGCATTGCACTTGCCAAAATTCATGGCGATGTACCCAGACGTTCAGGTGGAATTGGCCGTGACCGACAAAGTCGTTGATTTGCTGGCAGAGAACGCGGATGTGGGAATTCGCTCCGGAGTTATTGGTGACCAAGGGATCATCACGCGCAAGTTTTCAGAGTTCGAAAGGATGATCTATTCCTCCACCGCATATCTGGAACGCCGCGGAGTTCCTCAAACGCCATCAGACCTTGCCGTCCATGACTGCATCGTCTTGGGCAACAAGCAGCAGCAACCTTCAAAGTGGCCATTTCTTGTCAACGGCCATCAAACGGAGGTCGAGGTGAATGGTCGAATCACGGCAGACAACGCGGAAACGGCCTTGCGCATCATCATGGCTGGCGGAGGCATTGCACGGGTAGCCAACATGCAAGTCGAGCATGCCGTTCGCCGTGGATGGGTGGTACCCATCCTCTCGAAGTTCCATGTCCCCAAACCTGTCCCACTCTCTGCGGTTTACCCTCCTGGCAGACACAGAATGCCAAAAGTACGCGTGTTCTTAGACTTCTTAGTCAACGAATTTTCTGAGCCAACTTGGAGAAACATTTGATGGCACCCTCGATAGGTGGCGTCATGCGGAAAAATTTACTCAGACGCGAATGTCTGCTTGATCACATCACCAAGGCTTGAGAAGTAGGTGTCCGCAGCTTGTGTTGGTACCAGATACTTGGTTCTGCGATTTTTACCTTCAAAGATTTGTTCAATCAACCCAACTTCACGCAAATCATCCAGCTTGCGATGGATGGTCGCAGGGCTTGCAACTGAACCCAACGCCATGGCTTCAGTCACCGTCAGTGTCTTGCCTTGTGCATGATGCAGCGCTATCACATTCAGCAACTGTTTAGCCACTTCATCAATATCCACAAGCTGTGTTGAATTGCCATCCACAACATGGAGGAGTTGCAAGAAGCGAAGGTAGGTAGATTTCATCTCGGCAATGTTACATATTTAACTGATGTAACAACAGCTCGACGAAGCGTGTTGCAAACGACAACCACGAAAAGCTGTACACACACGATTTATGGATTGGGTATTTCCTACAACATAGATGCGCAATGGAGCGTTGGCGCAGATTACACAAGAGCCCAACGAATCTCTTCAGAGCAGCCCCAGTCGTCATTGATCCGTATGGGATGCGTTACAAGCTTTAAGACATCCGTTCAACTCAGGCAAGAAAAAAGCCTCTAAGCATGACACTTAGAGGCTTGAATCTGAACCCTCAACATGCACCCAAACTAACTTGGACGGCACATAAACTGCGGGGATAAATCTGGGGTGCGTGACACTACACAGCCGTCGTTGTTAGACAGCACTACGACGGGGGTGGTTTTTAAGTCTGGTCTGAAAACACGCTCACAACTCACGTAGAAGTTGTTGCAGTCCACAAGGGCAATTTGCCGTTTCATGACTCAATCTCTTGCACTTTCAGAGTCTTGAGCATGATGGGCTTGACCAGAATTTTGTAGCTATCAAGGTCAAAGTCATGTGCTTTGAACTCTGTGAATGGGTTGATCTTTTCTGATTTGGAGCAATGCGTACCCAAGTAGCACCAGTTGTTGACGCGATGGCGTTGTACCCATTCCTCAGACTCTTCAATCACATCCACTGGGCCTTTGAATGGCCACACCTCCACTTGTGTGTCGATCAGTGCTGTGAACAGTCGATGGTCATGCTCTTGACGATCTTCTGCTCCTACACAGACACCCAGACAAGTTTTGATTTGCAGGCCAAAACAACCGCGCTTAGAGGTTTTCTCCAAACCCAGTACGGCTAAACACAGCCTGTGCTGATTGGCTAACTCACGCAGTTTGCTCTGGGCTGCATGAGCCGATGAATAAAGGCCATAGAGCCCTTGTGTGGCGCCTAAGTTAACGGTCTTGCTGTCAACCACAGTTGGTACAACACCGTCTACATCTTGTTTGAGTTGAATAGAGCACAGAGTTCGTATACGACGCAGTCGCTGATTGAAGAGCGGGCTTTGTTCTTTGATCATGCGAGACTCCAAAAGCAAAGCGCCGATCTCACCAGCGGTTTCGATGAAGTCGATTCGCCGTGTCTGGGCAATCATGTTTGCCTCATCTGGCGCTCTCAGATGACTCATCACACGGTTGCGGATATCTACGCTTTTGCCGATGTAGAGCGGTAATTTGCCTTCACCTCTGAAGATGTACACACCACTTGAACGCGGCAATTCCGCAAGACTGGTTGGATCAATCTTGTGGTTTGAGATGGCCCGCTCGGACTGACTCATATGAGCTTGTGTAAATTGAAAGTCACCACGCCCCAAACCGTGAAGTCATCGGCTTCCTTGATCACGATGGCAGGGTAGAGGGGGTTTTCAGCGACGAGCTTCACAACGCCGCCACGCTTGTACAAACGCTTGACTGTGAACTCGTTATTGAGCACTGCCAGCACGATGTGGTTGTGTTTGGGCTCAATGCTGCGATCAATCAACAGTCGATCGCCTTCATAGATGCCAATGCCCGTCATGCTGTCACCAGCAACACGGAACACATGTGTGGCGTCCCCGTTGCGGATCAGGTGTTTGTTGAGATCGATGCGCTTTTGTGCGTGGTCAGCGGCAGGGCTTGGAAATCCCGCTGGCACTGACCAAGCACAGATGTCAAGCCACATTTGACTGGGACTTATCTGAATTGGCTGATTTGATGAAATGAAAAAAACTGACATAGTCATGACTATACTGTACAAAATAACAGTATTTTTAATTTAAGTATTTTTCATGGCATCAGCGCCAATCAGGATGCAAGATAAGCGTTATTACCGTGGTGAGGCTTATATGACTGCTTATGTGATATTTGACGTTGAAATCCGAGATCCCCTTCGGTATCAGGACTTCATGAATCAAGTGAAGCCTGCGTTGGCGAACGCAGGGGCTAGGTATCTGACACGTGGTGGCGAACATCGCGTCTACGAAGGAAACTGGCAGCCAAGACGAATCGTCATCTTGGAGTTTCCGTCCATAGAGGCATGGGAGACTTTTTACAAAGGCCCCATTTATCAAGGTCTAAAAGCAATACGCGATGAGTGCAGCTCTGCTCGTTTGGTTGCAGTTGAAGCAGCCTAATAAATTAGCAAATGTCAGCAACAAACGTTGGCGAAAATTGACGACTGCTTCGCAGCGGGAGCTGCCCTTCATGCCATGGTCTTGCACGGCCGCATTCGGCCATAAGCGGTCCGCCATAGTGACTTCCAACAGACCGCAGTCGCAACTCTCAATAATTTCTGACAGTCAGTTGAGCTAATAGGCCGCGAACATGGCTGGGCGTTCACAGAATATAATCTACAAGAAATGGGTGCTGCCTAAAATGCGCAGCAGGTTTTGCGAAGGTCGGGCCGCCTCGCGTGAATGCCCATGATGAACTCGCCCACGCTAATACAACTTATCGGTGCAACCCTATTCGGCGTGGCGCTTGTCCACACATTTTCTACCCAGTACTTCCAGCACCTAGCCCACTGCCAGACCAAACACTCAGGTTTTTGGCACTTACTGGGCGAGGTAGAAGTCGTATTCGGTTGGTGGGCCATGGTTCTTATGTTGTGCATGTTTCTCCTGCTAGGCCACCACAGTGCGTTGGATTACATCAACACCCGGAATTTCACAGAGCCAATGTTTGTATTCGTCATCATGGTTATGGCCGGAACTCGTCCAATCTTGCAATTGGCCGATGCTACGGTATGGGCCATGGTTAAGTTCATGCCCCTGACGCCAAATATAGCCCTGTATTTTTTGATCCTTACACTGGTGCCCTTAGCGGGATCGTTCATTACTGAGCCTGCAGCCATGACACTGGCCGCGCTGTTGCTGCGTTCAACGCTTTTCTGTAACGAAATACCGGTACAACTAAAATACGCCACAGTGGGTGTTTTATTTGTGAATATCTCCATCGGGGGCACGTTGACGCCTTTTGCTGCGCCGCCCGTTTTGATGGTAGCAGGCAAGTGGGAATGGGACACCATGTTCATGCTCTCCACTTTTGGCTGGAAAGCCGCATTGGCAGTCCTGATAAACGCAGCGGGAGTTACTCTGCTTTTTAGGCACCAATTAACACACCTGAGCAAGCTCGAAACCCCGCACCCTAGGTGCTCAAGGAGTATCGCGTTGGTACATGTCACCTTCATCGCATTGGTGGTGATGTTTGCACACCACCCGCCAATGTTCATGGGCGTATTTCTCTTTTTCTTAGGGTTTGTGACCGCGTATCGTCATCATCAAGATCGGCTAATTCTTCGAGAAGCACTAATGGTGGCATTTTTTCTTGCTGGGTTGGTCGTGTTGGGTGGGTTGCAACAATGGTGGCTTGAGCCTTTACTGATGCGACTGGATAGCCAAGCAGTCTTCTTTGGCGCCACAGCGCTCACGGCCATTACTGACAATGCTGCATTGACTTACCTCGGCTCCTTAGTCAATGGCCTGAGCGAAGACTTCAAAGTCTCGTTGGTGGCTGGAGCAGTTACCGGCGGGGGCCTGACCGTGATAGCCAACGCACCCAACCCGGCTGGTGTGGCCATCCTGCGCAACAAATTTCCCGAGGGGGTGATCCATCCGCTGGGATTGCTCTTGGCCGCCCTGCCACCAACGGCCATTGCTGCGTTAATATTCCAGATTACACGTTGATCCTTAACCAAGATGTGCAGGGCACGGCTCCCCACCAAGGCCATCGCACGAGACACGAGACTTCACCATGAGCAACTACTGGGTCAATCAAGTCCCTGAGTTACAACCGCTGACCGAGGCGGAGCAACACGACATCATTGCCGCAGCCAAGCGAGGTAAATTCTCATTGAATGAACTGTTAGTGGTTGCCGTTTGGTTTCAGGTCGTATTTATACTGGCGCAGCGCATGTACGGTCCGCAGTTGCTGTCAGAGGGAATTTCGTTCACCAGTCTGGTCGAAATGTTAGTCATGTCACCCTTCATGGCATTGATCTTTTTCCCAATCTACCGAAAAAAAATCAAACGACACATTTTTATTGAATTGGCTCGTCGCAACAGCGCCGTCCGTTAAACGCTCGGGCTATGAACGATTTGGGTTGTCAAAATATCAAGTGCTCCAACATATAAACCCCGGCTCCCGCCGCGTAACCGGTCAACGCAAGCAAGCTGAATTTTTTGGCATACCATACAAAATCAATTCGCTCTAACCCCATAGCTGCGACTCCAGCAGCGGAGCCAATGATCAAAATTGAACCCCCAGTGCCCGCGCAGTAAGCCATGAATTCCCACAGAAAACTGTCGGTTGGATATTGAGCCAGGCTGTACATCCCCATGGAAGCAGCTACCAAGGGCACGTTATCGACCACTGCACTGGCTAAACCTATGAGTAGCACGATGACGTCTTGCCGCCCCACCGCCTGATCAAGCCAAGCGGCCAAAGACGACAGAATTTGGGTGTGTTCCAGTATTGCTACCGATAACAAAATCCCAATAAAAAACATGATCGAGCCCATATCAATGCGGCTCAAAGCGCTGACCAGAGTTAGATGCTCTTTAGTGTCATCTGATTTTTCTCGATGAACCATTTCTCCAAAGAGCCACAAAATTCCTAATCCAAACAAAATTCCCATGAATGGGGGGAGGTGTGTCACCGTTTTAAACACTGGCACCAACACCAAGACTCCTAATCCCAAGAGAAACATCAAGTTACGTTCAACAAGGTCGGTTCTTCTATTGTCTTGCCCAATTCTGGGCGGCGCGATCACGGGCCGAGTGCCCAGCATCCGACTCACGATCAACAGTGGAATTACGAGATTGACCAGTGAAGGCAAGAACAACCCTTTCATGATTTCAACGGTCGTAATCTGACCTCCAATCCAGAGCATCGTAGTCGTTACGTCACCAATAGGAGTCCATGCACCGCCCGCGTTCGCGGCAATGATGATGATGCCCGCAAAAAAGATGCGATCTTCTCTTTTGTCGAGTAATTTTTTCATGAGAGACACCATGACGATGGTGGTCGTCAAGTTATCCAAAATTGCACTCAAGAAAAAAGTCGTGAAGCCCACCATCCACATCAAAGACGCCAGCTTTACAGTCTTGATATGTGAAGTAATAACGTCGAATCCGTCGTGAGCATCCACCACTTCAACAATGGCCATTGCACCCATCAGGAAAAATACGATCTGGGCAGTACTCATAAGTGACTCACCTAAGTGTTCACTAAGGGTCTCTGGCTGAATTCCCGATACGGCATAGATGGTCCACAATAAACCCGCTCCGATCAAAGCTGAAGCCGACTTGTTCACCTTGAAAGGATGTTCGAGGGCAATCGCCAAATACGTCAAAACAAAGACAACGACCAATAGTGTGTTCACAGCGAATCCCTGAACTCAAAGTTATCCTGCCGTCAATTAGGCAATATGGTGGCTGCTAAAAGCTGCTCATGAAAGTTTGAGAAGAGTAACCCAATTTACCCTACAAAATACGTTAGATTTTGAACTAGGAACAGATCTTATATGTACGGTTGAGTCATGAAGTACCCAACTAACGGCTTATGACCGCAATGGGTCGATAGCTGTCGATAAGACTTGATCGCATCAATGACCGCAATCAGCCTAAGTCAGTACTCTGTGGAGATCAGTTTTGGGAAATCGATCCTTGCTCAACTTTTAGCGATGCACCGCTGTGGCTCCCTTGCCTCCGATCAGCGAACAGCACACACATAGTTCTGGTGCGGAATGCTGGGGCAGAATAGGATCTGTTGACATCACTCTGAAATAGTCGATCCATGAACGAAGCCTGGATTCTTCAAGCATCTGAAATTCGGCGGCTGTTTTCGCGGGCGACCTGGGTCCCTCTTCGTGCGTCGCTAAACGACGAGATGGGTAACGTGAAGGAAATTGGGTATACAGGCGACGTATTCGCTTGTGGTTACGTCGCCTTTCCCAAACAGCATCGCGAGTTGGCCGAGCGCTTAAGTTGGAGCGACATAGGGATTGGGCACACCATTGCACCATATGCATACATGGATGGCCATTATTCGCCAATCGATGAGTATCAGTACAACGATAAGGAACCCATCGGGATCAACCTCGTTTTCGAGCATCCGCAGCCTGTGGTCGGCGGCCGGCAGTGGATCCTAAATCCCGATCTGGTTGTCGCGCTTCGACTGATCAAGGATGGTTCGAACTGGGTCAGACCGGAAGAGGACTTTGTCGTGGTCGCCCGGGAGAAGATGGATAGCGATGGCCACCCTCTCCTGATTGAGATCAAGCGCGAGTTCCTGATGGACTATCTTGCCGCGCGCGGCCTGTCTCTTCGTCTGTCCTATTACCGCAAGCGCATCGAAAACGTGGCCGACCTTAAAGATAGCCTCTATAACGGCCTGGATGAGATTCAGGAGCAGCGTGAAGGTGGAAGGTACGAATTGCGAATCCGGAAGTTGAACGCCGTATTCGGCGGGAGCTGGGCGTCGATGCGTGTGTGGCGCACCGATGTCGACGGGGAGGAAGACGCACCGGTCATGGGGCCTGAAACGAACGACAACACCGCCTCAGAGAGTGCCAGAGGTCATCTCAGCGGCTATCCTGGCGTGCGCGTCGAAGGCGAGTTCTGGCGAGACGAGTGGATCGAACATCAGGGAAAAAGCATACGTGTGCGCGGGGACAAGGATCAGAATCTGCCGCACTTCATCGTTGACACTGATGGCTCGCGCAAGTTTTCGGCTGAGCTAAACAACGAGGACATAGGACGGTGGCTGTGGTTCCGCCCGTCCGTGGTCAACGAGCTCCTGAGCCATCGAGGTTTCTCCCTGGAGTGGTACTCGGCAGAGACTGGCGCAATCAAATCCACTTCGGGATATTCAACCCATTTTGGTATCAACTCCTCGGAGCTCATAACCGTCTACGCCTACGACATCGCCAAACTGCCCGCTTGGGAGCAGTTCCTCTGGGCCGCGAGCAACGTCGCGCCGGAGGGTAAGGTTAGTACGGAGCTACTCTCCTCGCAGGTCAAGGCGCAACCAGCGGATACCACTGCCATGGAGGAGATGCTGTTTGGGTGCATGCGGTTGATGGAAGCGGACTTCCGCAAGTCATTCGGTGAACCGCTGTTTTCACATGATATTGACGATGCGGCGTCGATGCAGCACGTCTCTCGCTTTTCAAGCAAGGATCAGGCGTCGCTCTTGCGGCTGGCCAAGGAGCTCGTTCGCATTTTTACCGACCGACTCGACGTGCGCGCTCTTCGAAAGCTGTCCAACCACCCCGGCAAGGAAAAACTAGCCTCTAACAAGTTGCTACAGAACATACTAGCCCAGAAGGTCGGGGAGGCGCGCGCTCGTGAGGTCTTTGCTGCCATCGTCGGAGCCTACGACATGCGCGTTGGCGACGCGCACCCGACGAGCTCGAAGATCGGTGAAGCCCTCGAGCTTGCGGGCATCGACACCGCGGCATCGTATCTGCGGCAGGGCGAGCAGTTGATAGGAAACTTCGGCCACTCAATTTGGCGCGCCAGAAGTCTACTCTTCGGCGACCAAGAGAAAAGCAAGTGATAAGTCGTTCGCCGTCAAAGACGGCTGATGACCCAATAGCGGCTGGTTGGCGGATCGGCGATGAGCGACCTCAACCAGCCTAAAACGAACAAATGTTGAGGCAATCTAAAAATCGGCAAATGTGTAACTTGAATTTCCATACGCATCGCGCGCGCGAAGATCTTAAGCGGATTTAAAGAATTTATTTCCTAACAACTGAACACATCCTAAAAATTCAGTTACATCCATAGTTACATCGAGAGCAGCCAAAAGAAAAGCACTTAGGCGTTTCCGCGCTAAGTGCTTGTTTTATTTGGGGTGGCTGATGGGGCTCGAACCCACGACAACAGGAATCACAATCCTGGACTCTACCAACTGAGCTACAGCCACCGTAGAGCAAAAATTATAACCTAGCTATTTTGATTTCTGCCTTGAATTTTTCTTTTAATAGCTTGTAATACGCCAAGCCTTCGGCCGAAGCCCACCACTGCGCGTACTGCTCACGCTCACGAGCCGAACTTTGTGAATTAGCTGCATCGCGTGGCAACACTTTTTCAACCTTTACCACGGCATAACCACTGACGCCTAAATCAACGCCGACCCACGCTGGCAGCGTTTGGGTACTGGCACGCAAAGCGGCTTCGACCAGAGCCGAAGGTTGTGCTTGCTTGGATTCGCGCGACACCACGATGGCAGCTGGCAATTTGGCAGCGTCTGGGCTGGCCTTCCACTCGGCCAACTTGGCTGCACCTTCTGAGCGTGCGCGTTCACCGGCAAGTTGCGCCACCACTTGGTCGCGCACGCGGGCTTTGACTTCATCCAAAGGCAAGGTGCGCGCGGGGCTGTAGCTGGTGATGCGTGCTGCAGCCAAGACATTGGGCGCCAACTCGACGGCTTCGGTGTTGCGCTTTTTCTCAATCGAATCTTGTGAGAACACGGCAGCCAACAGCTTGGGGCTGTTCGCGGCGGTGATGCCCGCCACGGGTTCGCGACCCAAGTTGCTGGCGTGTTGCACGTCCAACTTCAAACGCTCAGCCACGGGCTTCAAACTATCAGACTGCTCGTACACGATGTTGGTGAATTGCTCTGCCGCTTCGGCAAATTTGCGCTGCGCCAGTTGGCCACGCACTTCTTGCTCCAGCTTGGCGCGTTGCGACTCAAAGCTTTTTTGCTCAGGCAGTTTGATGTCAGTCAGACGGATGATGTGAAAACCAAATTCGGTTTCCACCACACCACTGGTCTCGCCCTTTTTCAGGGCGAAAGCCGCCTCTTCAAAAGGTTTGACCATGGCACCGCGGCCAAAGAAATCAAGGTCGCCGCCTTTGGCAGCAGAACCTGTGTCTTGTGAGTTTTTGCGCGCAAACTCAGCAAACTGATTGGGCGACTTTTGCACCTCAGCCAACAAGGCCTGGGCCTTGGCACGGGCGGCATCACGCTCAGCGGCGGAGGCGCCTTTGTCGGCATTGATCAAGATGTGGCTGGCACGACGCTCTTCCAAGCCAGCCAAGCGGGCTGCGTTTTGTTCGTAGTACGACTTGAGTTCAGCCTCTGGCACCACAATGCCTTTTTGCACCGCAGCCAAATCTAAAACCACATATTCAATGTCTGCACGTTCAGCGGACTGAAACTTGTCGGCATTGGCTTTGTAGTAGGTCTCCAGTTCTTCATCACTGGGTTTGATTTGAGACACAAAGTCAGCTGGCGCAAACTTGGCCACCTGCACTTGGCGTTGCTCATAAAAAGCATTCAAGGTCACATCGGCCAAGGCGTTAGCGCTAAAGCTGGTCACACCCACACCTGACATCACTTGACGCGAGGCCAAGTCGCCACGCACTTGCGCTTCAAACGACTCCGGCGACATGCCTTGCGTGGCCAACAACTGGCGATAGCGCTCCATGTCCAACGTGCCATCGGCGCGGCGCAAAGCTGCAATGGTTGGGTTTTGCTGCAACTCAGCGGCCAAGCGTGCATCGCTGGCACCTAAACGCAACTTGCTCGCGGCCACTTGCAACAAGCGGTCACGCACCATGCGTTCTAAGGTGCTGTATTTGGCTTCGGGTGTGTCAAACAACTTCACGTCCACATTGGGCATGCTGCTGCGCAAACGCTCGACTTGGCTGCGATGTGCCGCATCCCAATCCGCTTGCGTGATGTCGTGACCATCGACGGTGGCAACCGTTGCACCGCCTTCGCGGAAACGGTTGTAGCCCTCAAGGCCGAACAAAACGAAAGACGGGAAGATCAACAGGAACAGCAAAAATTGCATGACCCGTGTGTGCTTGCGAACAAAATCAAACATGAAGTGGACTCATCGTGATGTGTGTGAAGCCAAGAAAAAAGGCGAACATCGGAGTTCGCCTTTTTAATGGGTGGTGGGTGCTGACGGGGTCGAACCGCCGACCTACTGCGTGTAAGGCAGCCGCTCTGCCAACTGAGCTAAGCACCCATCCTGAACCTTTAATTAGTTCAAGGCGTCTTTCAGACCTTTGCCTGGACGGAACTTAGGCACTTTAGCTGCTTTGATCTTGATGGCTTCGCCAGTGCGAGGATTACGGCCTGTGCGTGCAGCACGTTTGCCAACTGCAAAAGTACCGAAACCAACCAAAGAAACTGTGCCGCCCTTTTTCAAGGTGGTCTTCACCGCGCCGATGGTGGACTCGAGTGCGCGAGTGGCTGCAGCCTTGGAAATATCGGCGTGCTTAGCAATGTGCTCAATCAGTTCTGTTTTATTCACAAAAATCCCCTCTCAATGAGATGTGATGTTGATCAATGGGTATGGCTAGTTTACAAGCCACACGAGGTGTAACGCTGCTATGGGAGTCTCGGCCCTTCTTACAACGAACTTCACGGAAAGAGAAGCGACGCGCAAGACAGCATGGGAGCGAATTCTAGTCGTTTTTTGAAGCTAAAAATCACAAGGCTTCAGCAATCGCACGACCGACATCTGAAGTACTAGCGTTACCACCAATGTCAGGTGTTTTGGGTGCACCACTCTTGGGGTCCAACACCTTTTCAATGGCTGCCATTACCGCATCGTGTGCATCTTTGTGGCCCAAAAATTCAAGCATCATCGCGCCACACCAAATTTGGCCAATCGGATTCGCAATGCCCTTGCCTGCAATGTCCGGTGCCGAACCGTGCACGGGTTCAAACAACGACGGGAACTTGCGGTCGGGGTTCAAGTTGGCACTGGGCGCAATGCCAATCGTGCCAGTGCATGCGGGGCCTAAGTCGCTCAAGATGTCGCCAAACAAATTGCTGGCCACCACGACATCGAAGAAGTCAGGGCGTTGCACAAAGTGGGCTGTCAAGATGTCGATGTGGAACTTGTCCACGTTGATGCCTGGATAGTTCTTGGCCATCTCAACCACGCGCTCATCCCAATACGGCATGGTGATGGCAATGCCGTTGGATTTGGTGGCGCTGGTTAAATGCTTTTTAGGACGCGTCTGTGCCAACTCAAACGCAAACTTCAACACGCGGTCCACGCCAATGCGTGACATCACGGTTTCTTGCATCACGATTTCGCGCTCAGTGCCGGGGTACATGCGCCCACCGATGCTGGAGTATTCGCCCTCGGTGTTTTCGCGCACGATGTACATGTCAATCTCACCGGGCTGACGTGGCGAGCCGTCACGGCGCACCACGGGGGCAATGATGCCGGGCATCAAACGCGCAGGACGCAGGTTGATGTACTGGTCAAACTCGCGACGGAACATCAACAACGAACCCCACAGCGACACGTGGTCTGCAATTTTGTCTGGCCAACCAACGGCACCAAAGTAGATGGCGTCGTGGCCGCCGATTTGATCTTTCCAATCGTCGGGCAGCATCTGGCCGTGCTTTTCGTAATAGTCCCAGCTGGAAAAGTCGAAGTGGTCAAACTTCAAATCGATGCCAAATTTGCGGGCCACGGCGTCCATGACGCGAATGCCCTCGGGCATGACTTCTTTGCCAATGCCGTCGCCGGCGATCACTGCAATGCGTTTTTGACTCATCTTCAACCTTTAAAACCAAAATATTGCAAAAAATTTATGCGGCGATTCTAGGTGGCCGCACCACCAAACTGACCCCAACAGCAGTCACTGCAATGCCTGCCAGTGTCACCAAGGTGATGGGCTCGTTGAACAAAACCCACGCCATCACGGCCGTGGTGGGCGGTACCAAATACATGAGACTGGTCACTGCCGCAGCAGCGCCACGTTGGATGAGGATGTAAAACAGCGAGCTGCCGCCCAAGGTCAATGCCAGCACAGACCATGCAAGCGCCCAAGTCATCTCAGCATTCCACAAGGCGGGTTCAGTTTCCATCAGCGCGATTGGCAAGGTCACAACGTACGCGGCCATGAGCTGCACGGCATTGGCGCTGCGCACATCGCATGGCTTCACAAAACGTTTTTGATACAGCGTGCCGGTGGTGATGGACACCAAGGCCATGGTGATCATGGTCAGGCTCCACGGCGTGACTTCAATGCCGCCTTCGAGTTTGCGCGACACCACCATGGCCAAGCCCACAAACCCCAAAGCCAAGCCTTGCCACTGGCGGCGCGACACATGGCCGCCGCGTGCCGACAACCAAATGGCCGTCAGGACGGGTTGCAATCCCACAATCAAAGCGGTCAACCCAGCGCCCATACCCACCTTGACGGCGGCCCACACACCGCCCAAATAACCGGCGTGCATCAACACACCCGTGACCGCCAAATGCAGCCACTGTGCCCTGCCCTGCGGCCAAGGCACACGCGCCCATTTGACCCACAACACAAAACACAGAATGGAAAAAATGTAGCGCCACAGCAAGAAAGTAAACGGTGGCGAATTGGGCATGCCGTAGCGCGCCACGATGAAACCTGTGCTCCAGATCAACACAAACACCACAGGCATGGCGCGCAGCCATGCTTGGCTGTGCTGGTTCTCCATTACTTGGCGTGATCCAAGATATCAGGCCAAGCCTTTTGCAGGTAGTACACCATCGACCAAACGGTCAACACGCCTGCAATCCAAATGAGTACCGTGCCCCACAGGGCGGTGTCAATCAAGCCAAACAACTGACCATCAAACAACAAGAACGGGATCGCCACCATTTGCACCATGGTCTTGAGCTTGCCCAGCACATGCACGGCCACACTGCGCGACGCGCCGATTTGCGCCATCCACTCGCGCAAAGCAGAGATGGCAATTTCGCGCCCAATGATGATGAGCGCCACCAACACATCGGCGCGCCCAAGGTGCACCAAGATCAGCAGACTTGCACACACCAAAAACTTGTCGGCCACAGGGTCGAGAAAAGCACCAAACGCAGAGGTTTGGTTGAGTTTGCGGGCCAAGTACCCGTCGAGCCAATCGGTCAAAGCAAACACAACAAACATCACGGTGGCCCAGAGGTTGCGCTCCGCGGTTTCAATGGGCAAGTAAAACAGCCCCACGATCAAAGGAATGGCTGCAATGCGCGCCAATGTCATGAGCGTAGGGATGGTCCACATAAATGGTTACTCGTAAATGATGTGAGATTGCCCATCATGGGCCTGTGCCATCCAACTGGCTAAGGCCGCATCGCTGGGGAAAAATTTGGCGCTATCGCCCAGCTGTACATCAGCCGTGGCGCCGTCGCGCAGCAACTTCAATCGTACGCCCATGCCGCGCACCAATTCGCCCTGCTCGGATTGCTCCACTTTCGCGGGGTGGTCACGCAGCATGCGGGCAATGTCGGGCGATGTGCCGTTGACAGTAACGCTGAGGTATTTGCCAAAGCGGCAACGCGCTTGCTCCAAGCTCCACACTTGCTGGATGGACAAACGCAAGCCGCCCGAAAAACGATCGGGCTGCGCCTTGCCCATGATGATGACCAGCTCGTCATCTTTCAAGGTGTTGCGGTAGGTGTTGATGGTGGCCTCGTCAGCCGTGGCTTCAATCACTGCTGATTTGTCGTCCAGCTTGAAGATGGCGAGCTTGCCGCGTTGCCCGTTGATGACACGCATGTCGCTGACGATGCCCGACAACAACTGTGGCTCGCGCGAGTCCATTAAGTCTTCAATGCGGGTGCGGGCAAAGCGACGCACCTCGCGCTCGACTTCGTCAAACAAGTGGCCAGACAAGTAAAAGCCCAGTGCCACTTTTTCGTGCGTGAGGCGTTCTTTCACGCCCCAAGGCAGCATCTCTACGTACTCGGGTTCTTGCGTGCTGGAGCCGTGGGCGTCTTCGCCCATCATGTCAAACAGGCCGCCCTGATTGGCGTTGGCTTCGCTGGCAGAGGCAAAGTCAAACGCACGTTCCACGCTGGCCAACAGCTCGGCACGGTTGAGGTGCAAGTTGTCAAACGCACCGGCTTTGATGAGGGCTTCGACTGTGCGTTTGTTCAAACGGCTGCGGTCCACACGGCGGCAGAAATCAAACAAGCTGGTGAATGGCCCCTCTTCGCGCGCAGCCACGATGGCTTCAATCGCTTGTTGGCCTGAGCCTTTGATGGCGCCCAGACCGTAGCGGATGACTTTGTCTGAAATAGGTTCGAAGCGGTAGAAGCCTCGGTTCACATCGGGCGCTTCAAACGTCAGGCCCATCTTGTGGGCATCTTCGAACAACACCTTGAGCTTGTCGGTGTTGTCCATCTCCACCGTCATGTTGGCGCAGAAGAACTCAGCCGTGTAATGCACCTTCAACCAACCGGTGTGATAGGCCAGCAACGAATAAGCAGCCGCGTGCGACTTGTTAAAGCCATAGCCCGCGAACTTCTCCATCAAGTCAAAGATTTCGTCGGCTTTGTCTTGGGTGATGTTGTTTTTGGCAGCACCCGCGCGGAAGATTTCGCGGTGCTCTGCCATTTCCTCGGGCTTCTTTTTACCCATGGCGCGGCGCAACATGTCGGCGCCACCGAGTGAGTAGCCGCCCAAAATCTGCGCGGTCTGCATCACCTGCTCTTGGTACACCATGATGCCGTAGGTCTCAGACAGCATCTCGGCCACCATGGGGTGTGGGTACTCGATGGTTTCGCGTCCGTGCTTACGCGCCACGAAGCTGGGAATCAAGTCCATCGGGCCGGGCCGATACAAGGCGTTCAACGCAATCAAGTCTTCCAAACGCGTGGGACGCGCATCGCGCAACATGCCCTGCATGCCGCGACTTTCAAACTGGAACACCGCTTCGGTTTTGCCGTCTTGGAAAAGTTCGTACGTGCGCTTGTCGTCGAGCGGGATGTTTTCAAACGCGAAGTTCTCTTGGCCCTTGTGGCGAGCCATGATGAACTCGCGCGCGATCTCCAAAATGGTCAGCGTGGCCAAGCCCAAAAAGTCGAACTTCACCAAGCCCGCGGCTTCGACGTCGTCTTTGTCAAACTGGCTCACCGCCGATTCGCTGCCCGGCTGTTGATACAGCGGACAAAAGTCGGTCAACTTGCCCGGCGCAATCAACACACCACCGGCGTGCATGCCCACGTTACGCGTCATGCCTTCGAGCTTTTGCGCGAGCTCCAACAATGTTTTGACTTCATCCTCTTTGGCCAAACGCTCGGCCAAGATGGGCTCGACCTCAATCGCACCCGCGATGGTGATGTGCTGTCCCGGCTTGTTGGGAATCAAGCCGCTGATGCCCTTGCAGAAGGTGTAGCTCATGTCGAGCACACGGCCCACGTCACCGATGGCGGCGCGCGCGGCCATGGTGCCGAAGGTGGCAATTTGCGACACGGCATCACGGCCGTATTTGTCTTTCACGTAGTCAATCACGCGGTCGCGGTTGGTTTGGCAAAAGTCAATGTCAAAGTCGGGCATGGAGACCCGCTCTGGGTTCAAGAAACGCTCGAACAGCAAGTTGTATTGCAGCGGGTCGAGGTCGGTGATCTTCAGGGCGTACGCCACGAGTGAGCCCGCACCCGAGCCACGGCCTGGGCCCACAGGGCAGCCATTGGCTTTGGCCCATTGAATGAAGTCACCCACGATCAAGAAGTAGCCGGGAAAGCCCATGTTCAAAATCGTGTTCAGCTCAAACTCCAAGCGTTCCACATAGCGTGGACGCTCCTCGTTGCGTTTGGCCTCCACCGGATACAGGTGCAACAAGCGTGCTTCGAGGCCTTCGTGCGACACGTGGCGGAAATACGCTTCCACAGACATCACCACACCGTTCACAGGCGGGATGGGGAAGTTGGGCAGCTGCGGCTTGCCGAGCACCAAGGTCAAGTTGCAACGCTTGGCAATCTCCACCGTGTTGGCAATGGCACTGGGCACATCGGCAAACAGCTCGCACATTTGTGCGGATGATTTGAAATACTGCTCACGTGTGAACTTGCGCACACGGCGTTGGTTGCCCAAGATTTCGCCTTCGGCAATACACACACGCGCTTCGTGCGCCTCGTAGTCATCGGGCTGGGTGAACTGCACAGGGTGTGTGGCCACCACGGGTAGGCTCAGACGCGCGGCCAATTGCACCGCGCCTGACACATGGGTGTCGTCATCCGCACGACCTGCGCGCTGCAGCTCAATGTAGAAACGATGTGGAAAGATGCCCGCCAGCTGTAACGCCACCTCGCCTGCACGTGTGGTGTCGCCCTGCACCAAGGCTTGGCCCACTGCACCGGCTTGCGCGCCCGACAAAGCAATCAGGCCTTGCGACAACTCTTGCAGCCATTCCAGCTTGATCACAGCCACGGCTCTGTGCACGTTTTGTGTCCAGCCACGGCTGATGAGTTCGCACAGGTTCAAGTAACCCTGATGGTTTTGCACCAAGAGCACCATGCGCGAGGTCTGCGCGGCGTCTTGGGTGAGGCTCTCTAGGTAAATCTCGGCGCCGATGACTGGCTTGACGCCCTTGCCACGGGTTTCTTTGTAAAACTTGATCGCGCCATACAGGTTGTTGATGTCTGTGATGGCCAGTGCGGGTTGCTGGTCGGTTGCGGCTGCTTTCACCACCTCGTCGATGCGGTTGGTCCCGTCAACGACAGAAAATTCAGAATGGAGGCGCAGGTGAACAAACATGTGCCAGATTGTAGGGACACGCCGTTACATAGAATCGCTGGGTGAACCAAATTCTGAATATTTCTTGCTACAAATTCGTCGCCCTGCCCGACGCCCAAGACCTGCGCCAGCCTTGCTTGGACAACGCTTTGGCGCGCCAGCTCAAAGGCACCATCCTGATAGCAGAAGAAGGCATTAATTTCTTCTTGGCCGGTAGCGCCGAAGATGTGCGCAGCTTCGTCGACTGGCTGCGCACCGATGCACGCTTGGCCGACCTGGCACCCAAAGAAAGCTGGTCTGACACACAGCCGTTTCGCAAGATGCTGGTGAAGGTGAAGCACGAAATCATCCGCATGAACCACCCCAGCATTCGCCCTGCCGAAGGCCGTGCACCCGCGGTGACGCCCGAAACCGCGAAACGTTGGCTGGACCAAGGCCATGACGACGAAGGCCGTCCCGTGGTCACGCTGGACACACGCAACCAGTTTGAGGTGGATGCAGGCACGTTCAAAAACACCATCAACTGGGGCATCACCAAGTTCACCGAATTTCCTGATGCGGTGCAAGCGCACTTAGATGAGCTGCAAGACAAAACCGTCATCAGTTTTTGCACCGGCGGCATTCGCTGCGAGAAAGCAGCCATTTACATGCGCAATGCGGGCTTGCCGCATGTGTACCAGCTCGAAGGCGGCATCCTCAAATACTTTGAAGAAGTGGGCAACGACCACTACGACGGTGGCTGCTTTGTGTTTGACGAGCGCCGTGCCGTGGGCGCCGATTTGAGTGCCACGGGCTTGACGCCAGAAGGCACCTTCCCTGTCACTGCTCCAGCAACGTCAACACCTCAGACTTGAATTCACGGGTGTACAAAACACCCGTCACCAGCAGCGTGGTCAGCAAAAACATGGCGGGCGAAAAAAACCAACCCAGTGCCGCAAACGAAAAATAGTAGGCGCGCAAGCCCCCGTTGAAGGTTTCAGCAGCCAAGCCTGTCATGGCGGCAGCACGATCGGCATAGTGCTGACGGTCTGTCACTTCACCACTTTGAAAGCTCTCAGCGGGAGGCATGGCGCCAATGAGCAGCGCCACAAAGGTGTACTGACGCATCGACCATGAGAAGCGAAAGAACGAGTACACAAAAATCACCACCAGCACCAAGATCTTGAATTCAAACACCAAGATGGGGGTTTGCACAGCAAACGGAATTTCGCGCACCAGCTCAGCCGCTTTGTCGGTGGTGCCGAGCAAAGCAAACAAGCCACCCAAAATCAAAATGGTGGTGGAGCAAAAAAATGCAGGTGTGGCCGACAAAGTTTGCGTGATGATGCCGTCCAACATGCGCGGGTCGCGTGCAGTGGTTTGCAACATCCACAAGTGGCGGTAGCGGTTGGTCATGGCCAAGATGGAGTGGTGGTGCTCGCTGCTGTACTTCGCAAACGCGGCGTAGCCCATCCACACCAAGACAAAAAATCCGAGTGCGAACCAATCGGCCCAAGGCAACAGTTGAATGATCTTCATGGCTTGAATACTAACCAAAGAAAAAGGGCCGCTCTCACGAACTGCCCTTTTATTTCACACCCCGTAGATGACGGGGTAGGTTGACCGCGAATTAACCGCGCAACTTGGCAGCCACAGCGGCCACGCGCTCGCCGTAGGCTTTGGCGGTGTCCAAGTCACCTTGAGGAATGTCAGCCGCTGGGCTGGTGGGGCCGACTTGCGCCATCACACCCGAGTTAGAACCAATGCGGTTGATGGTGCCGTCGTTCATGGCAGGTTGGCCCACCCACACCATGCCTTGTTGCATGGCCAAAGTGATGAAGTACTGAACGGTCGACAGCTTGTCGCCGCTGGGGCTGGCAGAAATGGTGAAGCCGCCTGCGACTTTGTCTTTCCAAGCGCTGCTGAACCAACGCTTAGACGTGGCGTCTGCAAACTTCTTGAACTGCCATGAGGCCATGCCCATGTAGGTAGGCGAGCCAAAGATGATGGCGTCAGCCGCATCCAAAGCTTCCCAATCGGCATCGGTGATGTTGCCGTCTGCATCGATGGCGATGACAGTGGCTTTTGCGCCTTCGGCCACGAACTGTGCCACGCGTTGTGTGTGGCCGTAGCCTGAGTGATAAACGACGACAGTTTTAGTCATGGTGTGTTCCTAAGAGGTTAAAAAATACGAGCAAGAAATGTTGTTAATTATTGAGCTTCTTTTTTGGCATCAAGGCTGAAGCCTGCGGCACCAGAAGACACCAACACCAACAAGCCACCAATCACGCCGATGTTCTTGAAGAACAAGAGCTGTTGCACAAACGCTTGCTCAGGCGCAGCCGCCCAGAAAGCGTGGAAGAAGACAGATGCCACCAACGTGAACACCGCCAGCACGGCAGCTGCGATGCGGGTTTGGAAGCCCACGATCAAAGCAACAGAGCCCAAAATTTCGACAGCCAGCGCTGCAGCCGCAGCCACAGTGGGCAATGGCAAACCGACCGATGAGATATAGCCCACAGTGCCTTCAAAACCAGACAGCTTTGACAAGCCTGCTGGCAAGAAAAGAGCAGCCAGCAAAAGACGGCCGATGAGGTTGATTGCGTTGTTCATAAAAAGTTTCCTTTGATTGAGTTGATGAATTAAAAAATGAAATAAAAATCAGGGCGCCAAATCAAACACCAGAACCTCGGCATCTTGGCCGTGAGTCAGGTGAATGGTTGGTTCGTTATCTAACAGTGCGGCGTCACCCGTGGCCAATGCCAAACCGTTGACTTGTAGTGCGCCACGAATCAAGTGCACATAGGCTTTACGTCCGGGGGCGATGGTCAAGGTGGCGGCCTCGTTGCCGTCAAACAAGCCCGCGTACAGCGCCGCGTCGGCGTGAATCTTCACCACTGCACCATCGGGCGCAGCAATGCGACTCAAAGCTCCACGCTTCGATGCGGGCGGCACTTGCTTTTGCTCGTAGCTGGCTGGAATACCGCGCACATTGGGTTCAATCCAAATCTGGAAGAAATGCGTGGTCTCAGCAGGCGCATGGTTGAACTCGCTGTGCTGTACGCCACTGCCCGCACTCATGCGCTGCACATCGCCAGGCGGGATGCCTTTGATGTTGCCCATATCGTCTTTGTGGGCCAAATTACCGTTGAGTACGTAACTGATGATTTCCATGTCACGGTGACCGTGCGTGCCAAAACCTGTGCCCGGCGCGATACGGTCTTCGTTGATGACGCGCAAATTGCCCCAACCCATGAACTCGGGGTTGTAGTAATTGGCAAACGAAAAGCTATGGAACGACTTGAGCCAGCCGTGATCGGCATAGCCTCGGTCTTGGGATTTGCGAATGGTCAACATCACTTGTTCTCCTGTTTTGTCTTGACCTGAACTTTAGGTCTTTGCCCCGCTTTTGCCATGCATCGCATTTGATGGCATCATTCAAATTATTTGAACGATTAAAGCCTCATTGCATGACTTCTCCCCGTGACGTCCTCACCCCCGATTCGCTGTCCATGCTGCACGCGATTGAAAAAGCTGGCAGCTTTGCGGCTGCCGCCCGCGCGCTCGGGCTGGTGCCCAGCGCCCTCACCTACCGCGTGCGCCAGATGGAAGACGCCCTCGACGTGCTGCTTTTTGACCGCAGCTCAAGGCAAGCCAAGCTCACCGCTGCTGGCCATGAACTGCTGCGCGAAGGCGAGCGCCTGCTGGCCGACATGGACGCCATTGCCAACCGTGTCAAGCGCGTGGCCACGGGCTGGGAAAGCCAGTTCACCATTGCGGTGGACGGCATCATCGACCGCACCACCGTGATGGAACTGTGCGAGGCATTTATGGCCCTGAATGCCCCCACACGGCTCAAGCTGCGCGACGAAACACTCACGGGCACACTTGAAGCCCTCACCAGCGGCCAAGCCGACTTGGCATTAGGCATTCCCGGCTCTTTTAGCGACAGCGGGAACGCCTCAGGAATTCACAGCCATGTGCTTGGCCCTATGCGCTTCGTGTTTGCGATGGCACCGCACCACCCGTTGGCACAAGCACCCGAACCATTGACCGATGCACTCATTGGCCAACACCGAGCCGTGGCGGTGGCCGATTCGGTGCAGCGCGGCGCGGGGGTGACCATTGGCTTGCTGCCCGGTCAAGACGTGTTCACCGTGTCCACCATGCATTGCAAAATTGAAGCGCAGGTACGCGGCCTCGGCGTAGGCTTTGTCCCCGAGTTGATGGTGCAGCCCTTGATTGACCAAGGCGTGTTGGTGGTGCGCGAAGTGGACCGACCACAACGCGTCGCTCAACTCAGTTACGCTTGGCGCATCCCCGATGGCAGCGAGGGCGAGCGCGGCGGTCGCGCTTTGCAGTGGTGGCTCAAACAACTCAAAAGCACCACCACACGTTCTGCGCTATTGGTGAACCCCCGACCCAATTCACCCACACGGAAGGTGTAGAGTGCAACCATGACTTTAAACATCGCCATCATCGGAGCCGGCATCGCCGGCATCACTGCCGCACGCACTTTGGCCAACGCTGGCCACCATGTGCATGTGTTTGAAAAAAGCCGAGGCGCAGGGGGCCGCATGTCCACCCGCGACACCAACTTCGGCACCTTTGACCACGGCACCCAATATTTCACCGTGCGCGATCCGCGCTTTTCGCTGGCCTTGCAAACCGTGCCTGGCACTGCCGACATTTGCCGCCCTTGGAGCGCCAACGCCGTACGCGTGCTCGACCCACTGGGCCACGTGTTTGAGGCCGCCCGCGCCACCAAAGACGCGCATTTCGTAGCCAAGCCCGGCATGAATGCCTTGGTGCGCCACTGGGCGCAACCTTTGGGCAAAGCCGTGACTTACAACACCCAAGTCAACCGCCTAGAGCGCGGCGCCAAAGGCTTGTGGACGGTGCATGCCATCAACAGCACCTCGGGCAAAGAAGTGGCACAAACGCACGCCGGCTTTGACCACGTGTTGCTCGCCATTCCCTCCAGCCAAGCAGAAAATTTGCTCAAAGCGTCGGGGAAAGAAGCCGCGGACGCCAAGTGGCTCAAAGCCATGGACGCGGTGGACGTGGCCCCTTGCTGGACACTGATGCTGGCCTTCCCCAACGCCACGCAACCCAACCTGCATATCGGCCCACAGTGGAACGCAGCACGCAGCATTCACCACCGCATTGCATGGTTGGCTCGCGAGTCGTCCAAGCCAGGACGCGGCAAGGTGGAACGTTGGACGGTGCAAGCCAGCGCCGCTTGGTCTGCCGAACACATCACCGACACCGAAGCACGCGTGAAGGCCAAACTCTTACGCGCGTTTGCTGAGCTCACAGGCATCCGCGCCGAGCCAGCCCACACCGAAATGCACCGCTGGCTCTATGCCAAAACCATCACACCACTGGGTGCCTCGCACCAGTACAACCCAGCCAATGGCTTGGGCACCTGTGGCGACTGGCACTTGGGCCACCGCGTAGAAGACGCGTTTGTGTCTGGCCTTGAACTCGCTTTGGCTGTTTGCCAATCTGCCAAGCGTTTGTAATTGCCGTACGTCGGTCGATTCGCTCCCTCACCCACGGGCCCGCTGCATGCGGGCTCGCTCGTTGCTGCCCTCGCCAGTTGGTTAGACGCACGCGCGCACGGTGGCCAATGGCTGGTGCGCATCGAAGACGTGGACACACCACGCTGCATCCCCGGCGCAGACCAACGCATCCTCCAACAGCTCGCCACGTGCGGTCTTGTCCCTGATGCACCTGTGATGTGGCAATCGCAACGCGGCGAGGCCTATCAAGCTGCGCTCGACACCTTGATCGCCAAAGGCTGGGCCTACCCCTGCGGCTGCTCGCGCAAAGAGATTGAAGACGCACAAGCTTTGATGGGCCATGCACGCGAACGTCACACCGCAGCCGTCTACCCCGGCACCTGTCGCAACGGCTTGAATGGCAAAGCCGCACGTGCTTGGCGCTTGAATGTGCAACGCGTCATCGACGATTTACAACTGGCCACGCCGCTGACATGGCAAGACCGTTTGCTTGGGGTTCAGCAACAAGACGTTGCCAAGGAAGTGGGCGACTTTGTGTTGCTTCGCGCCGACGGCCTGTGGGCCTACCAACTTGCCGTGGTGGTGGACGACGCCGCACAAGGCATCACCCACATCGTGCGCGGTGCGGACTTGACCGACAACACCGCACGACAAATCGTGTTGCAACGTGCACTGGGTTTACCCACGCCGAGCTACATGCACACGCCGCTGGTGTTGGGTGAGAACGGTGAAAAACTCAGCAAGCAAAACGGCGCAACCGCTTTAGATGCGAACCAACCACTGCTGGCTCTACAAACTGCTGCGCACGCCTTAGGCCTGCCAAAGCCAAACGATGGCGCATCGATAGAGCAAGCGTTAGCCGAGTGGACAAAAGCGTGGCAAGAGATCAGCAGTCCAGTCCCGCGATAATCACGGGTTATTCAAAGACTCGCCTGCCATGACCGCTGACACGCCCACCACCCCCGACACCCCACAAACCGACGCGCCTTTCATGCGCGTCATCAAAACCTATGTGCTGCGCGCGGGCCGCATGGGCTCGGGCCAAATGCGGGCGTTTGAGCAGTTTGGCCCACAGTTTTTGGTGCCCTACTCGCCCGAGCGTTTGGATGCGGCTGCAGCCTTTGGCCGAACTGCCCCGCTGATTTTGGAAATCGGTTTTGGCATGGGCGACGCCACCGCCAAGATTGCGCACACACGCCCTGACGACAACTTTTTGTGCTGCGAGGTTCATGTGCCTGGCGTGGGTGCGTTGCTCAAGCGCTGCGGCGAAGAAAGCATTGGGAATATCCGCATCGTGCAGCACGACGCGATCGAGGTGATGGACCACATGCTGGGCGAAAACAGCCTAGACGGCGTGCACATCTTCTTCCCAGACCCTTGGCACAAGAGCCGTCACCACAAACGCCGCTTGATTCAAAGCGCGTTCGTCAACCGCTTGGCCAAACACATCAAGCCCGGTGGCTACTTGCACTTGGCCACCGACTGGCAGCCTTATTCACAGCAAATGCTGCAAGTGGTGTCTGCCGAGCCTTTGCTCAAAAACACGGCCACCGACCCCAGCGGTTTTGCCGAAAAGCCAGCCTATCGCCCGCTCACCAAGTTTGAAAACCGAGGCTTGAAGCTCGGCCACGGCGTGTGGGACTTGGTGTTCACCAAGGTCTAAAGACCCACATGCGTATCCCGACGCGCAACGGCGTAGGCGCCAGCCGCGTGTCGCTACCCGTTGGGCCTTGGCCCACGGTGCTAGATTTTTTGCTAGAGCGCATGCCCGACATTTCGCGCGACGAGTGGCTGCACCGCTTTGCACATGACTTGGTGCTGAATGAAGCTGCCCAACCCGTGCAGGCCACGCTGGCCTACACACCACGCACCAAGCTCTACTACTACCGCCACATCGCCAACGAGCCCGTGCTGCCTGAGAAAGCCAGCATCGTGTTTGAAGACGACCACCTGCTGGTGGCCGACAAGCCGCACTTCATGCCCGTCACACCCGCGGGCCGCTATGTGCAGCAAAGTTTATTGGTGCAGCTGAAGCACCTCACAGGCAACGACGACCTCGTGCCGCTGCACCGCATCGACCGCGAAACCGCAGGCCTCGTGATGTTTGGCAAACGTCTGCAAGACCGCGACGCTTACCACGCGCTGTTTCGCGACAAGGCACTGCACAAGGTCTACGAAGCGGTGGCGGCTTACAACCCCGCGTTAACGCTGCCACGCGTACACGTCAGTCGTCTACAACCTGACGAACTTTTCTTCAGAACACAAGAGGTGGCTGGCGAAGCCAACAGCGAAACACGCATCCGTCTGCTCAAAACCGAAGGCACGCGTGCGCTGTACCAGCTAGAGCCTGTCAGCGGCAAACGCCACCAACTGCGCGTGCACATGATGGCGCTGGGCCTGCCGCTAGAGGGCGACCAGTTTTACCCCACCGTGCTGCGCGGGCCAGATGCAGAGGAAGACTTCAGCCATCCGTTGCAGCTGCTGGCCAAAAGCGTGGCCTTCACCGATCCCGTCACAGGCAAGGCGAGAGAGTTTCACAGCGCCTTGCGTTTGAGCATGGCGGTGTAAGACTGCTTGCTTTAAGGCCTCGTGCTTTGAGGCCTCACGCCTGGAGGCTGCGCGCAGAGAAGCGTCTGGCTAGCCAGACACTTCCAACACCTTAGGCCTTGATTTCGCGTGCCGTGATTTGGTACTTGAAGGTGTCAGGCGCGTAAGAGTCAGCACGGCCATCCACCGTCTCGGCCACGGGGTACATCAAGAAGCCCAAGCGGTCTTCTTTGCTGCCGGGCAAGGCCACATCGTGTGCGGTGTTCCAGCCCATCCAGTTGCCTTCCCAGCCACCGAACAAACGGTTGTACACGGGCTGCACCACCGCGTTGTCGGTGCGCTTGATCCACTCAGGTGTTTCTAAGCGCATCACTTTGGCCACGTCGGCGGGGTCCATCGCCACCCAACCGTGGGCTTGCAAATACACCTCGGCGCGGCAGTGTTGCGCGCCTTTCAAGCTGGCGGGGTTGCCCGACAACTCTTTGTAACCAAAGGCCGAAGGCACCAAACGAATGCCATACACATCGCGTGCTGGCACACCGACCGAGCGGCACAGGCCAACAAACAAGGCGTTGATGTCGGCGCACTTGCCGCCCAAGTTGCCTGTCTCCAGCATGGCTTTGATGTCGCCCTCGCCGCAGCCGCGCGTCTTGGGTTCGCGCCAAGCGTTGGCCACCACCCAGTCGTAAATGGCGCGTGCTTTTTGTGCATCGGTTTTCGCGCCCTGGGTAGCTTTAAGAGCTGTGGTGCGCACGATGCCGTCGGTGGGCAACAAATGTGTGGCGCGGGTGTAGTAGCGCAAAGTGCCGGCGTCTTCACGTGTAAACGCGTGGGCGGTGGGTTTGGCTGTGTCCACAAAACGGTTTTGTGTTTGCACGCGGCTGGTCACTTCGACAAACGGTGTGACGCCTGCGGCGAACTCGGTGTAGATCATGCGCGCGCCATCGGTGCCATCGCTCACCATGCGTGAGGTGCCGTTGCTGCTGAAATTGCTCTCCAACGAACGTTGCCAATCCGAGTTGATGCTGGGCACCGGCAACCACACGCGTGAGGCGGCACGCTTGGTATCCGCCAAATCGACACGGGTGGTGACTTCAAACGTGCGCCACTGGCCCGCTTGTGGTTCGAAGCGACGTGCAGCAGTAGAAGCTGGGGGAGATGTTTGGGCCAAAGCAAAGCCAGGCACACCACTGAGGGCGCACGCAGCTGCGGCCCCCTTGAGAAGGGAACGACGCACGAGAGTCATGAAAGAGAGCTCCGAATAAATGAAGAGACCTGTCGGCACATACCTAGATGCCCCGAAGGCAGGTCACCTCACGCAAAGTGCATGAGGTTGTCGAATTATCGCTTGGGGGTAGCTATCTTCGACGTCGCGTTGGCAGGTGAGGTGTTTTGGCGTACATCGGCCAACCACGCATTGGCCTGCGCCCCGCTCCAGTCCACATCACCCACGATACGCCAGCGCGTTTGACCATTGGGCGCAATCAGGAGGGTGGTGGGATACACCGTGACGCCCCAGCGCTTGGCCAACTCACCTTTGGGATCAGAGATGACGGGAAACGTCATGCCCGTGCTTTGCATGTAACGCGCAGCACGTGCTGCGGGCTCACGCACGTTGATGGTGAGCACCACGGTTTGTGCATCACTGATGTCGTGCAAGGTTTGCAGCGTGGGCAACTCGTCTTTGCACGGCGCACACCACGTGGCCCAAAAGTTGAGCACCACCACTTTGCCTGCCAGCTCTGCGGCATTCCAAGCTTTGCCCTGCAAATCGACAGCTTCAATTTTGGGCGTGGCCACGTTGACAGGCCATGCGGTTTTGTCGAACTGCGCCCACGCGTTGGTGGACACAAAGCTTGACAACAACACCGCGAGGCAAACGCCAAGAAAAAGGCCCAACACGGGTTGGGCCTTTGCTTGCACAACGCAGGTGCGTGAGTTCATCTGAATCAAACGCGCTCGGCCACCCAAGCTTGCACGCTGGCCAAGGCCTTGGGCAAGGCTGCGGCATCGGTGCCACCGGCCATCGCCATGTCGGGCTTGCCGCCGCCTTTGCCGCCCACTTGTTGGGCCACAAAGTTGGCCATTTCGCCCGCTTTGACTTTGCCCACGTTGTCAGCGGTCACGCCTGCGGCGATGTTGACCTTCTCGCCATCCACAGCCGCCAACACAATGACAGCAGACTTCATCTTGTCTTTGAGCTTGTCCATGGTGTCGCGCAAAGTTTTGGCGTCAGCACCGTCGAGCTTGGCGACCAAGAGCTTGGTGCCTTTGATGTCCACCGCTTGCGTCAGCAACTCGTCGCTTTGGGCCGAAGCCACTTTGCCTTTGAGGGCTGACACTTCTTTTTCAAGCGTTTTGACTTGTTCCAACACTTGGGCTAAACGTGCGTTGAGCTCTGTCGGTGGTGCTTTGAGGGCGCCAGCCGCTTGGGCCACGGAATCTTCGAGCGACTGCAAATAAGCCAGCGCATTGGCGCCTGTCACGGCTTCAATGCGACGCACGCCAGCGGCCACGCCGCCTTCTGCCACCACTTTGAACAAGCCAATGTCACCCGTGGCTTTGACGTGCGTGCCACCGCACAACTCGCGGCTAGAACCAATGTCGAGCACGCGCACGGTCTCACCGTACTTCTCGCCGAACAACATCATGGCGCCCGTTTTTTGGGCGGACTCGATGTCCATCACGCGGGCTTGCGCAGCGGCGTTGGCCAAAATCTCGGCGTTGACCTTGGCTTCAATCTCGCGAATCTGCGCATCGGTCACGGGGGCGTTGTGCGCAAAGTCAAAACGTGTGCGCTCGGCATTCACCAAGCTGCCTTTTTGTTGCACGTGGTCGCCCAGCACTTCGCGCAAGGCTTTGTGCATCAAGTGGGTGGCCGAGTGGTTGCGCACGGTGGCGGCGCGCACTTGCGTGTCTACTTGTGCATCCACATGGTCGCCCACGGCCAAAGTGCCTTGCGTCAAGGTGCCGTGATGGCCATACACATCGGCTTTGATCTTCAAGGTGTCTTCCACGGCAAAGCTAGCAGAGCCGCTGACCAACAGGCCCGCATCGCCCACTTGGCCGCCGCTCTCGGCGTAGAACGGTGTGGTGTCCAACACCACCACGCCTGTTTGGCCGTGCTTGAGTTCGGCCACAGAGTTGCCGTCCACATACACCGCCACCACTTTGGCAGTGGCTTTGAGGTCGTCGTAGCCCACAAACGCGTTGCCTGCGCCTGTGTACTCCAAGGCTTTGTCCATCTTGAACTTGCCTGCGGCGCGGGCTTGGGATTTTTGTTTTTCCATCGCAGCAGCAAAGCCTGCTTCGTCCACGCTCAGGCCACGTTCGCGGCACACGTCGGCAGACAAGTCGAGTGGGAAGCCGTAGGTGTCGTGCAGCTTGAACGCCACTTCGCCCGGCAACACTTTTGCGCCGCCTTGCAATGCGGCATCCAAAATTGACATGCCCACTTCGAGGGTTTCAAAGAAGCGTTCTTCTTCGGCCTTCAACACCGACGCAATACGCTCGGCTTGCGACGCCATGTTGGGGTAGGCATCGCCCATGAGCTTGACCAAGTCAGGCACGAGTTTGTGGAAGAACGGTTTTTTCTGGCCCAATAAATACCCGTGACGAATGGCACGGCGGATGATGCGGCGTTGCACATAGCCACGGCCTTCGTTGCTGGGCACCACGCCGTCGCTCACCAAGAACGAGGTGGCACGGATGTGGTCGGCAATCACGCGCAGGCTCTTGTGGCCCAAGTCTTGGCAGCCTGTTTCGCGTGCAGCGGCTTTGATGAGGGCATCAAAGATGTCGATTTCGTAGTTGCTGTGCACGTGCTGCAAGATGGCAGCCAAGCGCTCGAGGCCCATACCCGTGTCCACGCAAGGCGCGGGCAAGCGGGTAACGCTGCCGTCTTCGGCCATGTTGAACTGCATGAACACGTTGTTCCAAATTTCGATGAAGCGGTCACCGTCTTCGTCGGGGCTGCCGGGAGGGCCGCCTGGGATGTGGTCGCCGTGGTCGTAGAAGATTTCAGAGCAAGGGCCGCAAGGGCCGGTGTCGGCCATCATCCAGAAGTTGTCGCTCTTGTAGCGGCCACCTTTGTTGTCGCCAATGCGAATCACGCGCTCGGGTGGCAGGCCAATTTCTTTGGTCCAAATGTCATAGGCTTCGTCGTCGTCTTGGTAGACAGTGGCCAGCAAACGGTCAGCGGGCAGCTTGTAAACCTCAGTCAACAGTTCCCACGCCCACTTGAGTGATTCGCGTTTGAAGTAGTCGCCGAACGACCAGTTGCCCAGCATTTCGAAGAAGGTGTGGTGGCGGGCGGTGTAGCCCACGTTTTCCAAATCGTTGTGTTTGCCACCGGCGCGCAAACAGGCTTGCACCGAGGCGGCGCGCACATAAGAGCGCTTGTCCTCGCCCAAAAATACGTCTTTGAACTGGACCATGCCCGAGTTGGTGAACATCAAAGTGGGGTCGTTGCCCGGCACCAGCGGGCTTGAGGCCACCACGGTGTGGCCTTTGGACTCGAAGAAGTCCAGAAACGTTTTGCGAATATCAGCGACGGTGAATTTGGGTGTAGTCATCCTCAAATTATAGGTTTGGGTGTCACCCCAGAGTCATCACGGGCACGGGGCCGGCGGTATGCTCTGCCTCATCAAATTTGGAGACCCACATGGACATGAAAACGGCGCCCCTTTCTTTGCTCAACGACCCCACCCTGCTCAAGACCGATGCCTTGATCAATGGCCAATGGGTCAAGGGTGCCAGCCGCTTCGATGTGCATGACCCCGCCACGGGTAAGAAGCTGGCCGATGTGGCCAACCTCACCGCCAAAGACGCCGAAACGGCTGTTGACGCGGCCAACGCGGCATGGCCCGCATGGCGCAACAAAACCGGCAAAGAGCGCAGCATCATCTTGCGCAAGTGGTTTGACCTGCTCATGGCCAACCAAGAAGACCTAGGCCGCATCATGACCGCCGAGCAAGGCAAACCCTTTGCCGAAGCCAAAGGCGAAGTGGCCTACGGCGCCAGCTTTGTGGAGTGGTTTGCCGAAGAAGCCAAGCGCGTCAACGGCGAGACCCTGCCCCAGTTCGACAACAACCGCCGCTTGATGGTGTTGAAGCAACCCATTGGCGTGTGCGCCGCCATCACGCCGTGGAACTTCCCTCTGGCCATGATCACCCGCAAAGTGGCACCTGCACTGGCTGCTGGCTGCCCTGTGGTCATCAAACCCGCCGAGCTGACGCCCCTCACCGCCTTGGCCGCCGCCGAGCTGGCCATTCGCGCGGGCATTCCCGCCGGTGTGGTGAACATCCTCACCGCCGACAGCGACAACAGCATTGCAATTGGCAAGGTGTTTTGCAGCAGCGACATCGTGCGTCACATCAGCTTCACCGGCTCCACCGAAGTGGGCCGCATCTTGATGGCGCAGTCGGCCCCCAGCATCAAAAAGCTCGCTTTGGAGCTGGGTGGCAATGCCCCCTTCATCGTGTTTGACGACGCAGACATTGACAGCGCCGTCGAAGGCGCCATGGCCAGCAAATACCGCAACGCCGGCCAAACCTGCGTATGCGCCAACCGCATTTACGTGCAAGACGCGGTGTACGACGAGTTTGTGCAAAAGTTTGCTGCCAAAGTCAAAGCGCTCAAGGTGGGCAACGGCTTTGAAGATGGCGTGACACAAGGCCCCTTGATCGAAGATGCCGCGGTGGACAAAGTCGAACGCCACGTGCAAGACGCCCTCCACAAAGGCGGCAAGCTGATCACTGGCGGTCACAAATTGACCGGTCAATTTTTTGAACCCACGGTGATCGCCGACGCCCGCGCCGACATGCTGTGCGCCCGTGAAGAAACCTTTGGTCCCTTCGCCCCCGTGTTCCGCTTTCACAAAGACCAAGAAGCCATTGATGCCGCCAACAACACCGAGTTCGGCTTGGCCAGCTACTTCTACAGCCGCGACATTGGCCGCATCTACCGCGTCAGCGAAGCGCTGGAATACGGCATGGTGGGCATCAACGTGGGCATCATCGCATCCGAACATGTGCCGTTTGGCGGCGTGAAGCAATCTGGCCTCGGACGCGAAGGATCCAGCCACGGCATGGATGAGTACATCGAGATGAAGTACCTCTGCTTGGGCGACATTCTCAAATAACGGCAAACCCTTTAAATACGTGAGGCTTACGTGTTTTTACGATGTTTTTAACAAAATCGACGTATACAATAGATAACTGACTTACCTATGTAAGAAAAGGCACACCTACCATGGACTCTAAACAAATCTATTTGCGATTTCTGAACCTCATCCACGCACTGGATGGCGGGGCAAACACGCCATCCATGGATTTGGATGCCAAAAAACTTCTTGAAGTGATCGCTGTGCGTCATGCCCAAGAAAAACCGTTGACCGTGACCGATGCCATGGGTTTGGATACCATCGCCTCGCCTGCCACGATTCACCGCAAACTCGACCAACTGCGCGAACTCGGCATGATCGACACCGTGTTTGAAGGTAAAAACCGCCGCACCAAATACTTGGTGCCAACACAAGCGGCTCAAAATTACTTTGACCAAGTGGGTAAGGTCATGGAGCAAGCTCTCGCACAGGCTTAAAACTGAGCCAAGCTCACCCTAAAAAAGCATCCCTAGTGGATGCTTTTTTGCATTCTCAGCGAATGCTGTTTTCACATCTTTTCTTGATTTTGTCGGTGGTGATGCGGCGGCAATATTTGATGTCGTTTTCGACTTTGCCCATACACAGGTTAAGCAAATCATTGCCACCAATTTTTTGACAATGTGACTTGTCGTTGGTATCGAGTGCGCGGCAGTAGTTGGCTTTGTCTTTGTCCTTGATGTCGTTGCAGCTTTGTGCCCACGCCCACATGGGCAACAACATCGACAAGCAGATGCAAATTTTTGTGAATCTTTTCATGCAGCGCTCCCCTATTAAATGCCAACTGCTTGAAATATTAGTCTAGATCACACGCCCCTACAATCCAGACTTGTGCGGGTGTCGTTCAATGGTAGGACTCTTGCTTCCCAAGCAAATAACGTGGGTTCGATTCCCATCACCCGCTCCATCTTTTAGGGGCTCTTGTCTATTGCGATTTGCGTAGCCTTGTAGCGCTCAGCGCGCAGCCCACCCAAAGCGAGCGCTTTGGCAATGGCAGCTCTTGCTTGCGCCAACTGACGTGTCTCATACAACACCTGCGCCAAGTTGTTCCACGCATCTGCGGCGTTGGGGTGGTCCATCGTGACTCGTTCGTATTGCGCTTGTGCCGCTTGCAAATTGCCTTGCTTGTAATAGCGATTGCCCAAGGCAAGCCGCGCCTCTAAGTTATCAGGCCACGCCTGGAGCGCAACTTGGTAAGCCCGCACAGCTTGGCTGGGTGCCACGCGCTCAAGGGTGATCGCAGCTTCAACAAACTCAGCGGCAGAAGCTGTTGCAGGCAGTTGATCAGGGGGCAAAGCAACGAATGCCCAACGGTTGGCTTTGGCCCAGCTTGACTCGAAATCAGCCATGGACATCAGCAAACGCTTTTCATCCCCCGAGCGCAGGACGACCGTGCCTGCCGTTTGGTCGTACCCCACCACAACAGCGTAATGCCACAGCGGCAACCAATCCCAACGTAGGTTTTGCAACACCACAACGGGATGACCTGCCGCGACTTCTTGCAACAAAGCCTGCGGCTCTGTCTTTAAAAGATACGGCAAAACACCGGCGCGCCGAGCACCGCCCAGCATCTCCAATGGCAAGCTGCCTTGGCGCTGCGGCACATACACATCGGCCTCCAGCTGTTGCAACGTGCGCTCAACACCCGCATGGTGCAGCACTGTGGCCAAAGCGGCTGGGCCACATTGGTCTTGTGTTTGCGGATAAAACGCAACGTCTTGAAGCTCGACTTGCCTCGGAAGCTGGCTGCTGCGTGCAAAGCCATTCGACGTGGACACCGAGGCGCAGCCGACCAGGCTCAACACAAGGGCTGCCGTGAGTCCAAAGGCCCGAGCTCGGTTAAAGCCCACCCAAATCCTCAATCGCATCGACCACCATGCTGGTGCCCACGGCAATCAGCAAAATATCACTGGCAGCACGCACATATTTGTAGCCGGCTGGCGGTGTGCCCAAACGACGTTGTAATTCAAGTGGCACCGGATACAGCACCACGTCTGGAGGTAGCGGCTGCCCCATGGCCCACTGCTTCGCTTGACCTGGCGGCAAGCAGCCGTTGCCCTTTTTTGCAAGCCCTGGAGGGCATTTGCCCTTCCCAATTTGTTGCCCATACATATCTCGCACGGCTTGGTGGTGTCGCGGTTCGAAGTACGCACCTGGGTGCACTTCCCTTGACGCACGAGACTCCCGCATTTCGCCCGAAGCGCGGTCATGCATCGGTTGCTCTTGCATGCGAGGGTGTTTGCGTTGCCCCGCATCATCTGGTCGATCTGCCCACGCAGCAGGCACCATCAACACAGCACACAAGACGGGAATCACCCACGTGCGCTTGACCCTTTGAGAGCAATACATAAGACCCCCTTTTTTAAAGTGCAACCGCAACCAAAATTGCGATCAACAAAATAACGACCATGTCCATTTGGCTCAAGGTGCCGCCAGCAGGCATGGCATCAATGCGTTCGGCCAACGCATGAACTTCTTGTTCGCTCAAAGCCGCCACGCGGTCTTTGGCCAACAAGCCAGCCACGCCCATGGCTTCGAGCTTTTCTTTCACGGTGGCACGCTCTACAAAACTTTGCACTTTGGCTCTGTCTTGTTCTGTTTGACTTTGTATTGCGAGGTCTTGTGTGTCCACAATCTCTGCGCGTGCCAGAGGGGAAACAATCAGCATCGCAGCGGTGATGCTTGTGATGACGAGATGTGTAAAACTTGTTTTGCGAGTCATGGTGTGTACCTTCTTGGTGGATGAAAAAATTAATCGTCTGCTCGGATTTCCGTCGCCAGCCACGCGCCCGATGAACGGGTGGCTTTGATCTCGATACGTACGCCGTCGGCCATGACGACCCCTTGAATGCTGGTGGCGGTGTCGTATTTGAATGTGAGCCCGTGCAGCACAAACGTCTGTGCGGTAGCGTTCAGAGCGCTGACGGTTCCGTGGAATTCGAATTTGCGCGTTGCCACATCTGTGTTGCTTGGGGTTTCGACCTTGGTGGCCATCAAAACGCCGCTGCTGATGCTGCCGTGAATTTCAACCCGAACACCCAATGCCACAGTGCCGCCCGATATGCGTGCCGTGCTGGCATCTACCGGAATGCCATTGACAGTGAAGTTGGCAATCGACACGAAGGTCGAAACAAATCCATGAATTTCAGCATCACGGTCATCCTCTGCACTGAGTTGCGCCAGTGGTGACGTGAGCAAACGAATCTGCGTTGCAAGCAACGGTGCCGCAGCAGCCATCTTGACGCGTACAAATACGCCATCAGACCAAGTGGTCGGAATCAATGTACTGCCATCCCAACTGATTTGATTCGAAAATTGTGTGCCAGCCCCCAGTTTGAAGGTGCGATTACCAGCATCAAAACTGTTGACCACGCCACTGAGCTTGTAATGCGTGGGCGCCGTGGTGGACACTTCCACACGGCTGGCTTGAAGACGCCCCGTGGTTTGATCGACATACCCATGAACCTCAACAAAGTGCAAAGAGGTCAGGCCTGTCAGCTGCGTGGCAGCACCTTCAAACACCGTGGTGGCCAAAACATCCACCGTCAAACCCAGCATGTCAAAGCTGGTGGTCCCAACGCTAGACACAGGTCCTTCCCATTCGCTGCCACAGCTGATGCGGTAGGCGGTGGCCGTGGCAATGCCGGTTGTTGTGGCGGCTGCGGTCACGGGTGAGCCTTCGATGGACACCACCATGCCCACTTTCAGCATATCTCCAAACGCAGAACCATCGTCGCGTGAAATCAAACTGGCACTGTCATCGTTGTATCGAATACCGTTGACGATGATGGAACCCAGCCCTGAAATCGTGCCACTGGTGAATGAGCCTGTGCCGCCGCTGGATAAGCCCGCAACATCAGAGCCCCCACCACCACAGCCTGTCAGTTGCGCCACAGAACCGACCATGCCCAAAAGAAGTGTGCGGCGTGAGAGTGTGGAATTGACTTGAATTGATCGCATTTGGAACGCTCCGTTCATTTCGATTGATCTACAAAAGTTTCTGGCGATGGCATCGCCTGGGATAAGGCGTACAGACCAATCCGTATGGCTTGGTCTTGTGGTCGGTTGGCTGCTTTATCGGCATCCATCAAGGCTTGGAGCTCGGGGCCCAGCGTGGTGATCAAGTGGCGCCATTGCGCGCTGATCAAGGTTTTGGCTTGGGTGAGTGATTCAACTGAGAGCTCATCAGCCAACAAGGCTTGCTCGAAATGCTGATGACCATCGCCTAAAACGTTGGTCACGGCAGCTTCTAAGTGATCGCCCACGTTGACCCCCAAAAAGCCAACCATTTGCGACCAATCGTTGTTGGGTACAAAAATATCTTCTAGCAATTCAATGGTGTCTGTGGTTTTGCGATGCGTCACCAAATTGAGCCGGATCATCTCGGCCAGTAGCGAACGCGCATGCACATCCTTGGTGACGGTGGCAGCCAAAGCTTCAAAGCTAGGGGCTGGCCCTTGCCGTGGAAGTGGGATGGGTTTTTTGGCTTTATCCACATAGCCGGTCTGCGATGTCCAGTAAGTCAGCAAATCGGTCGCAGCAGATCGAGTGACTGGCAATTCAGGGGTTGGCGTTTGCTGAATGCGCCCCACCTCTCGCCGTGTGAGCCCTGTCATGGTGCTGATGCGGCTGGTCAAGCGCTCAGGGTTGTCGCCCTGGCACGCTTGCTTGGCAGCGTCCACATAAGCATGTCGCACCAGCTCTTCAATCGCCTGAATGGGCACGCCCTTCGCCAAACCCAGTTTGGCAAACGGCTTTAACAAGTGCCCCATGGCGGCAAGCAGGGCTTGCTGCTCTGTGTACAAGGCGTCGGGTGTGATCTTGTTCATGTGTGTAACTTGTGAGGTTGCGGTGAGTATAAATCTATAAATGTGTTAATTGCACATTTATTTCAAAGTCAAGAAAATTTGTGGGATATTGGAAGAAAACGGAGATTGCCAAAGGCAATAAAAAAGCCGCTCAAAGAGCGGCTTTTTGGATTGGCGTCCCAAAGGGCGCCTGATTCAGGCGATTACTTCACCAACAGCACAGGCTTCTTGCAAGTGGCCATGACGCGTTGCGCCACAGAACCCACCAGCATGTCAACCAAGCCGCTGCGGCCTTTGGAGCCCATGACCACCATGTCAAACTTTTTGTCTGCGGCGTTAGAAATGACTTCTGCCACATGGCCTGTTTGAATGATGCTGTCGTGCTTGACGCCAGCTTTCACCAACACAGCCAAAGCGGCTTTGAGCTCTTTGTCGCTCAATTCGCGCAGGTAATCGGCAATGCCATCTTTGCCGACGAACTGCTGCGCGTGGCGCAAGCCTTGGTCGTCATGCACGTTGATCAAGGTGATGCGATCTTGCGTGCGGAAATTGGAGGCCAACTTCACGGCGTACTTGACCGCATTCAAAGAAGATTTAGAACCGTCAACAGCAACCAAAATTTTCATGGTGTTTCCTCTTGTTATGAATGGCTTAAGTTTAACGCGCCACTCAAAGCAAAGTCACGCCCGTCTTGCTTTGCAAGAACTCACGGGTCACGCCGGGAGCCAGTTCAATCACTTTGAGGCCTTCGGGCACCACGTCCATCACGGCAAGGTCGGTGATGATGCGGTCCACCACGCCCACACCTGTCAAAGGCAAGGTGCAGTCTTTCAGAATTTTCAAATCTTCGGTGCCGTCTTTTTTCTTGGCGACGTGCTCCATCAAGATGATCACGCGTTTGACGCCCGCCACCAAATCCATCGCACCGCCCATGCCTTTGATCATCTTGCCGGGGATCATCCAGTTGGCCAAATCACCCTTCTCGCTGACTTGCATCGCGCCCAAGATGGACAGGTTGATCTTGCCACCACGGATCATGGCGAACGATTGGTCGCTGCCAAAAATCGCCGAGCCTTTGATGGTGGTCACGGTTTGCTTGCCTGCGTTGATGAGGTCGGCATCGACTTCGTCTTCGTAGGGGAATGGGCCAATGCCCAACATGCCGTTTTCACTTTGCAACCAAACCTCCACATGGTCTGGCACGTGGTTGGCCACCAGCGTGGGGATGCCGATGCCGAGGTTCACATAAAAACCGTCTTGCAGTTCGCTTGCCGCACGTGCGGCCATTTCGTCTTGAGTCCAAGCCATGGTGTTTTGTCCTTTAGATTTTGCGGTCGCGGGTGGTGCGCTTTTCAATGCGCTTCTCGGGCGTGGGGTTGAGCACGATGCGGTGCACGTAAATACCAGGCAAATGGATGTCGTCAGGGGCCAGTTCGCCCGTGGCCACAATGCGCTCCACCTCGACCACGCAAATCTTGCCAGCGGTGGCAGCGGCTGGATTGAAGTTGCGAGCCGTCATGTTGAAGCGCAGGTTGCCTGAGCGGTCAGCCACGTCGGCTTTGATGAATGAAATTTCAGGGACCAGCGAGCGTTCCATCACATAGGTTTCGCCATCGAAATCACGTAACTCTTTGCCCTCGGCCACCAAGGTGCCCACGCCTGTTTTGGTGAAAAAGGCGGGGATGCCAGCACCACCAGCGCGCAGCTTTTCAGCCAGCGTGCCTTGCGGCGTGAATTCCAACTCCAACTCGCCTGAGAGGTATTGGCGCTCGAACTCTTTGTTCTCGCCCACATAGCTAGAAATCATTTTTTTGATTTGACGGGTTTCGAGCAACTTGCCCAAACCAAAGCCGTCGACGCCAGCGTTGTTAGAAATGACGGTCAAGTCCTTCACGCCGCTGTCACGCAAAGCGTCAATCAGGGCTTCAGGAATGCCACACAAGCCAAAACCACCCACAGCCATCAGTTGGCCGTCGGCCACGATGTCTTTGATCGCTTCAGCAGCAGAAGGAAAAACTTTGTTCAAGGGATGCTCCAAAAAGTGCAACAGAGTGGCGTTACGATACTACGTAACAGACTACGTAGTTCTCCGTAAGCACAGACCCCTGACATGATTGATTACCGCCAAGCCTTTGACCTCGCCCCTGTGGGGCTGGTGCTGTCGCGCAACCGCACGATGGTGGATTGCAACCAACACGTGTGCGACATGTTTGGCGCAACGCGCGAACAACTGATTGGCCAATCGTTTCAGGTGCTCTACCCCAGCGCGGATGAGTACGAACGCACGGGCGCGCGCATCAAACTCAGCCTCAACACCAAAGGTCTGTATGCCGACGACCGCCTGATGAAACGCATCGATGGCCGCATGAAAGGCGAGCCGTTTTGGTGCCACGTGACAGGCCGCGCCTTGAACCTTGATTCACCGCACGAAGCCGGCATTTGGAGTTTTGAAGACCTCAGCGCCACGCGCCCTGTGCGTGCCGAGCTGACAGCGCGTGAACGTGAGGTGGCTGCATTTTTGATGGAGGGCATGACCTCCAAAGAAATCGGCAAAGCACTGGGCATCAGCCATCGCACGGTCGAAATTTACCGCGCCAAGCTGATGCGCAAATACAAAGCCTCGACCACGGCCGACTTGGTACACAAGCTGGTGGTGGGCTAAAGCCTCAGGCCCTCACTCAGGCGTTGGGTGCGTCCACCACCTCAGCCGCTGCACGAAAGCCTTCCACAGCGGTGGGCACGCCGCAGTAAATGGCGGCGTGCAACAGCACTTCTTGCAGTTCCTCTTTGGTCGCACCGTTGTTCAGCGCACCGCGCACATGGCCTTTGAGCTCATGCGTTTTACCCAATGCGGTCAGCATGGCCACCGTGATAAGGCTGCGGGTTTTCAAATCCAAAACGTCGCGTTGCCATGCGTCGCCCCACGCGGCACGCGTGATGTGGTGCTGCATGGGCAAGGTGAAGTCGCTCGCACCGGCAAAGGCTTTGTCCACAAAGGGTTGCCCCATCACTTGGGTGCGTTTAGCCAAGCCTTTTTCAAAAGCAGCGTCTGTGGGGTGGGTGTGTTTGTCTGTCATGTGGGTTCCTCAGATTCGAATTCACGCCAAGGATAATCGCCCAAACTAACAAGAACCTTGGAGTCAACTGCATGAGCCGCTACCCCGCCCCAGCGCTGGAAAACTTGCCCGAAGACATACGCACCAAAATTTTGGAGGTGCAAGAAAAAGCTGGGTTTGTCCCCAATGTATTTTTGGGCTTAGCCCGCCGCCCCGCAGAATGGCGCGCCTTTTTTGCGTACCACGATGCCTTGATGGTGCCGGAGTCTGTGGGGCGCGACAGCAACCTCACCAAAGGTGACCGCGAAATGATCGTCACCACCACCAGCGCAGCCAACAACTGCTTGTATTGCGTGGTGGCACACGGCGCCATTTTGCGCATTTACGAAAAGAAACCTTTGGTAGCCGATCAAGTGGCCGTGAACTACCGCAAAGCCGACATCACGCCACGCCAACGTGCCATGCTCGATTTCGCCATGAAGGTGTGCCAACACAGCGACTTGCTTGATGAAACAGACTTTGCAACGCTGCACGTCCACGGGTTCAACGACGAAGACATTTGGGACATCGCCGCCATCACCGCCTTCTTTGGCTTGAGCAACCGCATGGCCAGCTTCAGCGGCATGATGCCCAACCCCGAGTTTTACGTGTTGGGCCGCCTGCCCAAACAAAAATAAATGCAATGTCGCAACGGCTGCGGCGCGTGTTGCATTGCGCCCTCCATCACCAGCGCCTTGCCCGGCATGCCGCATGGCAAACCTGCGGGTGTGCCGTGCGCGCAGCTGCTGCCTGACATGCGCTGCGCCGTGTTTGGAAAACCCGAGCGACCCGCATTTTGTGGCGGCTTGCAGCCCTCGCCTGACATGTGCGGTGCCAACCGCGAAGCCGCCTTACTGTGGCTCACGCAATTGGATGCAGCCACCGCACCCGCAACGGCTTGAGACGTTTTAAGGCGTGACCATCTCACGTACCCAATCGGGCAAGTCCACCGCTTTTTGTTGAGGAAAATCCACCCAAATGGTGGTCGCACCGCCTGCGGCATAAATGACGCCAGGGTTGGCAGCTTGCTCGATCGTGGCCCACGTTTCAAAGGTGGTGCGACCGGGATCGCTGGTGTACATCTTCACCAGCACATCGCCCGGGTATTCGAGCTGTTTGTAAAAGTTGCAAAACGCATTCACGATCACGGGACCTTCGCCCTCGGGCTTGGGTTCGGCGTTGAACTGGCGCAACCAATCCACACGTGCAATTTCTAGGTAACGAAAGTAAATCGTGTTGTTGATGTGGCCCATCGCATCCATGTCGCCCCAGCGCATGGGAATGGTGCATTCGTACACCAGCTTTTTGTTTTCAGGAATTTTGTATCTCATAGTGCAAACCCGTCGTCAGCCGAAATGATGGCCCCGTTGATGAAAGAACTCTCTGCGCTCGCCAGCAGCACCAGCAAAGCATCTAAATCTTGTGGATGGCCCACGCGTTTGCGCGGCAACATGCTCACCAGTTTTTGCCCCTGCTCAGTGGCCCAAATGTGTTCATTCATTTCGGTGCTGATGTAGCCGGGGCAAATGGCGTTCACGTTGATGCCAAAGCGCCCCCATTCCAAGGCCAAGGCCTTGGTCATTTGAATCACCGCGGCTTTGCTCATGGCGTAAGGCGCCACCTGCGGCAGAACCTTCAAGCCCAACACGGAGGCAATGTTGATGATGCGCCCGCCTGTGTAGGTGCCGGGCGCCGCGCCCTTGGCACGGGCCAACATGCGCTTGCCCACTTCTTGAGCCACAAAGAACGAGCCCTTCACATTGGTGTTGAAAGTGAAATCAAACTCTTCCTCCGTCACGTCTTGCACACGCTGTGTGGTGCTGACGCCCGAGTTGTTCACCAAGATGTCGATGCTGCCCACCTCGGTCTCCACGTGGGCCACGGCAGATTTGATGCTGCCTAGGGTGGTCACATCCAAGCTCACCACATGGGCGTCACCGCCTTCGGCTTGCAACTCGGCGCGCAGCTCTTTGAGCTTTTCCACGCGACGGCTGGCCAGCACCACAGCAGCGCCCGCACGTGACAAGGTGCGGGCAAATTGCGCCCCCAAACCACTGGATGCACCGGTGACCAAGGCCACGCGGCCCGACAAATCCATGCTGTATGCCATGTACGCCTCCTGAATGTTGAGTTATTTCATTATGACAAGTGCGTTGTTGACAGGCCCTAAAATCTGTCTCACCTCTGACAACAGACTGAGACAAAAGAAATGACACAAGAAGACATCCTCGCCCAGTTCGGCCCCCGTGAAGCCATGGAATACGACGTGGTCGTGATTGGTGGCGGCCCCGGTGGTTTGGCCACAGCCATCCGCATCAAACAACTCGCCGCTGAAAAAGGCAACGATGTTTCCGTTGTGGTGCTGGAAAAAGGCTCAGAGCCTGGCGCACACATTTTGTCGGGCGCGGTGATGGACCCCAAGGCCATGACCGAGCTCATCCCCAACTGGAAAGAACTCGGCTGCCCCCTGAACCAAGAAGTCACGGGCGACGATGTGTTGTTCCTCAGCGAAACAGGCACCAAGCGCACCCCCGATTGGCTGCTGCCCCGTAACTTCCACAACGACGGCTGCTATGTGGTGTCACTCAGCAACGTGGTGAAGTGGATGGCAGCACACGCGGAATCGATTGGCGTGGAAATCTTCCCTGGCTTCACCGCGGCTGAAGTGCTTTACAACGAAGATGGCTCTGTCAAAGGCGTGGCTACCGGCAACCTCGGCGTGGGCAAAGACGGTGAGCCCACCGACAACTTCCAACTCGGCATGGAACTGCACGCCAAGTACACCATCTTCGCTGAAGGCGCACGTGGTCACTTGGGCAAACAAGTCATTGCCAAATACAACTTGACCGAAGGCCGCGATCCACAAAGCTATGCCATCGGCATCAAAGAGCTGTGGGAAGTCGACCCATCAAAAGCCAAACCCGGCTTGGTGGTGCACACCTCGGGCTGGCCCATGCAAGACGACGCTTTTGGTGGCGGCTTTTTGTACCACCTCGAAGACAACAAAGTCACCCTCGGTTTTGTACTCGGCCTCGACTACAAAAACCCATGGCTCAGCCCCTTTGAAGAAATGCAACGCTGGAAAACACACCCAGCCATTGCAGCCCACCTTGAAGGCGCCAAGCGCATTGGTTACGGCGCACGCGCCATCAACAACGGCACGCCACAAGCCTTGCCCAAAACCGTGTTCCCAGGCGGCGCACTGATTGGTTGCGATGCGGGCTACTTGAACGCTGCCCGTATCAAAGGCAGCCACGCCGCCATCAAGAGCGGCGTGTTGGCGGCTGATGCGGCCTACGAGGCCGTGTCTGCAGGACGCGCCAACGATGAGCTGAGCGCCTACCCCGCTGCGTTTGAAAAGAGCTGGCTGAGCAAAGAACTCAACCAATACCGCAACTTCAAACTGTGGTTCAAAAAAGGCATGTTGGTCGGTACGTTCATGACCGGCATCGAGCAATGGCTGTTGCCCAAGCTCGGCATCGACACGCCACCTTGGACATTGCATGGCAACAAGCCCGACCATGTGAGCTTGGAACCTGCGGCACAACACGCCCAAATCAACTATCCCAAGCCAGACGGCAAGCTCACGTTTGACCGCTTGAGCAGCGTGTTCATCAGCAACACCAACCACGAAGAAAACCAACCCGCACACTTGACGCTCAAAGACGCGTCTGTGCCGGTGAACATCAACCTCGCCAAGTTCGCAGGCCCCGAGAGCCGCTATTGCCCCGCCGGTGTGTACGAGTTTGTGAAGAACGACGACAACACCGACCGCTTGCAAATCAACGCGCAAAACTGCGTGCACTGCAAGACCTGCGACATCAAAGACCCCACACAAAACATCGTGTGGGTCACGCCTGAAGGCGGTGGCGGCCCTAACTACAGCGGCATGTAAAGACTATGAACAAATATCACGCAGAACACACCTGGGTGCGCATCGAAGGCGATACCGCGTTGGTGGGCATCACCCAACACGCACAAGACACGCTGGGCGACATCGTGTTTGTGGACTTCGCAGAAGTCGGTAAAACATTTGAACAAGGCACAGTGGCAGGTGTGGTCGAGTCGGTCAAAGCCGCCGCCGATGTGCACATGCCCGCGAGTGTGGAAATTGTGGAAACCAACGAAGCCCTGCGCGCCGACCCCTCGCTGGCCAACAGCGACCCCGAGGGTGCGGGCTGGTTTTACAAGGTGAAGCTCAGCAACGCAGCTGAGCTGGATGGGTTGATGGATGCTGCGGCTTATCAGACGATCACGGGTTAAACAATCCACCGCCACACAACAAAAAGGCTGCTCAGTGAGCAGCCTTTTTGTTTGGTACAACGTCCTGAGTTAGTCCCTAAATTTAAGGGTACGTGTCAGGGCACGCGTCAGCCTATCGAGGTTCTGTTCATTGGCTGGCTCCACAATGGCTTTGACAGCTTGCGCGATGTGCACATCATCAAACACCTGTTGCCACTGCAAATGCGTACCGTCTGCAACTTGGGTCAGTTGCACGTTAAGCGTGAAAAAGGGTTGGCAGTCGTGACGAATCACCAAGCGTGATGCGGGCTCTAGCTCGGTGAACACATTTTGGTTGGGGTAGCGTGCGCCATCTGGCCCCACCATCACGAAGGTCCAGCGGCCACCCACCTGAAATTCGAAAGTTTCAAATTCGTTGGTGAAGCCGTCTGGCCCCCACCAAGTGGCCAATACCTCTGCCGAAGCAAATGCGTTGTACACCGCTTTCGGTGAGAACGGCAGTGTGCGCTCCGTGTGAAAAATTGTGTCGTGATGCATCTGACAACCTGACCCAGAAAATTTACAGCGCTTGACCCAAACGAGCAATGCCTTCTTTGATCTTCTCCACATCAGCGGTGGCAAAGCTCAAACGAATCGCTGTCGTGTCTGGGTTGTTCGCAAAGAATGGCGCCCCCGGCACAAAAGCCACGCCTTTTTCAATGGCGCGTTTGGCCAGTTCGCTGCCGTCTTTCACTTTGCCGCCTGCGCCGGTGAGGTTGGCCCAGAAGAACAAACCACCTTGTGGTTGGGTGAACGTCAAGGCATCGCCCAGTTCGCGCTTCAGCGCTTCGCCCATGGCTTGGGCACGCTCGGCGTACACGCTGCGCACATGTGCCAAGGTGGCGGGCATGCGGCCTGCTTTGAGGTAATGCGCAGCAGTGGCTTGCGCAAAGGTGGAGGTGTGTGCGTCGCTGAACTGCTTGCACATGGTGGCGCGCGCCAACAGCTCGGGCGGGGCAATCATCCAGCCCACACGCAGACCGGGCGACAACACTTTGCTAAGCGAGCCACAGTGAATCAACCACTCACGGCTGCCCGGTACTTGGTCGCTCAACGCGAGCAACGAGGGTGGCGGGGCATCGCCAAAGTACAGGTCGCCATAGGGGTCGTCTTCGACCACCACGGTTTTGTATTTCACCGCCAACTCCAACACGCGCAAACGACGCTCAAGGCTCAGCGTGGCACCGCTGGGGTTGCCAAAGGTGGGGATGAGGTACACGAGCTTTGGCTTGTGTTGCACGATCATTTCTTCGAGCTTGTCCACATGCACGCCGTGCGCGTCGATGGGCACGCCTACCACTTGCGGGCCGTACAAACGGAAGCACTGAATGGTGGCCAAAAATGTGGGGCCTTCGACCAAGGCCACGTCATTGGGGTTGAGCAAGGTTTTGGCAATCAAGTCCAGCGCTTGCTGGCTGCCGGTGGTGACGATGAGGCCATTCGCGTCTAGGCCTTTCACACCTTTGCTGGCCATGAAGGCGGCGAGTTGTTCGCGCAATGGGTTGTAGCCCTCGGTCGCACCGTATTGCAGGGCGGCACCTGGCTCCTCGGTCAAAGCCAGGTTGCTGGCTTCGCGGATGCCTTCCACATCAAACATGGCGCTGTCAGGAAAGCCGCCAGCAAAGCTGATGATGCCGGGCTTGCCCAGCAGTTTGAACAGTTCACGAATGGCGGAGGTTTCAACGTTGTTGAGGCGGTCAGCGTACTGAATAGTTGGGTGCATGGTGGGGAATAATGGACGGATGAAAACACAGCACATTGAGCCTTTTTTTGCGACGCTAAAAGCAGCCAATCCGCAGCCCAATACCGAGTTGGAATATACCAGCGTGTTCGAGCTATTGGCCGCTGTGCTGCTGAGTGCCCAAGCCACCGATGTGGGCGTGAACAAGGCCACGCGCAAGCTGTTTGCGGTGGCCAACACGCCGCAACAAATTTTAGATTTAGGACTCGATGGCCTAGAGCACTACATCAAGACGATTGGCCTGTACCACAGCAAAGCCAAGCACCTGATGCAAACCTGCCGCATCTTGGTGGAACAACACCATGGGGTGATTCCGCGAACGCGTGAGGCGCTCGAAGCACTTCCAGGTGTCGGTCGCAAAACGGCCAATGTGGTGCTGAATGTGGCCTTTGGCGAACCCACCATGGCGGTGGACACGCACATCTTTCGCGTGGGCAACCGCACGGGCTTGGCCCCAGGCAAAACACCGCTGGCGGTGGAGATGCAACTGATGAAGCGCATCCCGCCGCAGTACTTGGTGGACGCACACCACTGGCTCATCTTGCATGGCCGTTATGTGTGCCAAGCGCGCAAGCCGCTGTGTTGGCAATGTGGTGTGTCGGCGTTTTGTGGCTTCAAGCCTAAAACACAAAAGGCCACCTGACGGTGGCCTTGAGATCAAGTCTTGGCGAATCAATCCGCTGAGACACCCGCTTTGCGGATGATGGGACCCCACTTGTTGATTTCCAACTTGAGGTGATCTTTCAAACCATCCGCGGTCATCTTGTCTGCGGAGGGAATGTCTGAACTCAAATCAGCCAATCGCTGCTTGATGGTGGGATCAGCCATGGCGAAGCGCATCGCTGTGTTGAGTTTTTTCAGCACAGGCGCTGGCGTGCCTTTGGGCGCATACATGCCGTGCCACACCTTCACTTCAAAGCCTTTCAAGCCTTGCTCGTCCAAGGTTGGCACATTGGGCAATGCCGCCAAGCGCTTGAGCGTGGTCACACCGAACACTTTGACACGGCCATCTTTGATCATCGGCACGGTTTGTGTCGTTTGGTCACACAAGATATCCACTTGGCCACCCAGCAGGTCGTTCATGGCTGGGCCTGTGCCTTTGTAGGGGATGGTGTTGATGTTCACGCCAATCGCGCTCTTGAACATCAAGCCGCACAAGTTAGACACCGCACCCAAACCTGCATCTGCCAAAGACACTTTGCTTTCATTCGCTTTGATGTACGCGATCAACTCTTGCAAGTTGTTGGCAGGAATATCTTTACGAGCCAACAGAGTCATCGGCACATCCAGCACTTGACCGATGTATTCGAAATCAGTCAAGGGGTCGAAGTTGAGCTTGTTGTAAAGCGCAGGCGCTGTCGACATGCCCATGTGGTGCAAGAAGATGGTGTAGCCGTTGGGCGTTGCACGAGCGACCTTGGTCGCACCAATCGTGCCGCCTGCACCGTTGACGTTTTCCACCACCACCGGTTGGCCTAAAGATTTACCCATTGGAATGGCCATCATGCGAGCCACCACATCGGTGGGGCCACCTGCAGCAAAAGGCACCACCATGGTGATGGACTTGTCTGGGTAAGTTTGGGCATGGGCCAAGCCACATGCCAAAGCACAAGCGGTCAGCAGCGTTTTAATTTTTATCATCTCATCTCCTCTTTCTGAATTAGTGCAGATGATCGCCGCATCAGCGCCCTATTCGTCCCCCTAAAAACCCGCACACGCCCTCTGAAAGAGGCTGTTTTTGTCAACCAGGGGACAGTAGGGAAACACCTCAAGCTGCTTTGGGAATACTGCCCAATAAAGTTGACAAGAAATTCGTCAGGGCAAGATTTTTAGATTGCCCCTGACGCGTACAAATCAGCATTTGTCGCACAGCCCAAGGTTCGGGCAAGGGGCGGCACACCACATCACCACTCGCGGCCTTGGACAAACCCACATCTTTGGGCAGCAAGCCAACGCCTAGCCCAGACTGAACCATTTTTAAAACAGCTTCAAAGCTTCGCACTTCAACGCGCAGCTTCATCGTCTTGCCTAGATTGGTCGCCTCCATCGTCAAGAGCTTCATCAAGTTGGCGCTGCCCTCCAGCCCGATGAGGTCGTAGTCAAGCACATCACTGAAACTGAAGTTGTCTTTGTGAGCCAAAGGATGGTCGCTGCGAAACAGTGCGGCTAGGTGATCGGTCCGATAGTCAAACACCTCCAAGCCCGCCGTGAACGCACCTTTCATGATGATGCCCACATCGGCTTCGGCCGCAAGAATGGACTGCGTGATCTCGTTGCTCCACGCCTCGTGAACAATCAGCTTGTAATCCGGGTGGGCTTTTGAAAAAAGCGCCAAGTCTTCTGGCAAGCATTGCGCCATGGACGATGTCGATGCCAAAACGCGCAGCACGCCTTTGTTGCCCGCCTCGAATGCGCTCATTTCCGATTGCATTTTGTTGAGGTCGACCAACAGGTCTTTGGCATAGTGCACCAGCGCAGCCCCTGCGGGTGTGAGGTGAATGCCTTTGGAGGTGCGCTCAAAAAGAATGGTTTTGAATTTGTGCTCAAGCAACGCGATGCGGCGGCTCGCAGCGCCAAGACTCATGTGCGAGACCTCGGCTGCTTTGGTGAGGCTGCCACACTCGGCAGCTTTCACAAACAACGCTAATGAATCATTATCTGGAAGCATGACTTTTATGTACCTGTATCAGGCGTCGGCTCAACCCAATACAGACACGCAAGCCAGGCCCACGATCAAGTGCAATGCAGCATCAAAAGACAATCAAATCTCTCATCGCCTCACCCGTACTCAATCGATCAAAACCATAGTTGATCTGCTCAAGGGTCAGTCGCTCACCCATTAACTTATCGATGGGAAGTTTTCCTGCCAAGTAGAGGTCTACATAGCGAGGAATGTCTCGCTCGGGGATGCAAGAACCCACATAGCTACCTTTGACGGTTCGCTCTTCTGCGACCAAGTTTACATGCTGCAAACCCCAGGTATCGCCCGGAGGCGGCAGGCTTGCCGTGACAGTGGTTCCACCACGTCGTGTCATCCGGTAAGCGGACTCCATGGCATGCACAGAGCCTGCAAACTCAAAGGCGAAATCAACGCCGCCTTTGGTGAGCTCTTGGATTTTTTTCAACAAATCAGGATCTTTGGCATTGAATGCAGCGGTGGCGCCCAGGCTCAACGCTTGGTTCAATTTGCTTTCATGCAGATCCACAGCAATCACATGGCGCGCACCAGAAGCCAACGCGCCTAAAACGGCACAAAAACCAACGCCGCCTAAGCCAACAACAGCCGTCGAGTTGCCAGCCTTCACACCAGCCGTGTTCACCACAGCGCCCATACCCGTCAACACAGCGCAGCCAAACAATGCAGCCTCAACCGGATCAATGTCGGCTTCAATCTTCACGCATGATCTGCGTGAAACAACCGCATGGTCAGCAAATGCAGAAACGCCCACATGGTGATGAATGGGCTTGCCACCAAACCCATACAGCCTACGCGCGCCACTGAGCAGCGTGCCTTCGGTGTTGGCTTTGGCACCTGGCTCACACAAAGCAGGACGGCCTTCCATGCACATCATGCAGTGGCCACAACTCGGCACAAAGACGAGCGCAACAAGATCACCAACTTTCAAGTCGAGAACGCCCGCACCCAATCCCACCACCTCACCGGAGGCTTCGTGGCCCAAAGCCATGGGCGTGGGCCTAGGCCTCACACCGGTAATCACAGACAAATCAGAGTGACAGAGCCCCGCAGCTTTGAGCTTGATCAGCACTTCGCCGGGACCTGGATCGCGAAGATCCAACTCTTCAATGGACAAAGGCTTTGACTCCACAAAAGGAGAACTCGCACCCACGCTGTTAAGAACTGCCGCTCTGATTTTCATAACAATTACCTTTCGTGCTTTGGCTTAGTTCGCCGAGTAAGTCTTGAGTTTTTGGTCCAACAAATCAGTCTTGATTGTCTTGACCCACTCAGGTGACTTCTGACCCACAGGTGTCGTGGCGGTATCCGCAGGAATGATCATCATCTGATCCATCACTGGGAAGGGATATTTGGCGGTCTTCTTGGTCACGCCCAACAGTTGATCTTCCAAGCCTTGACCATCCGCACGCATCTTGACAGGACGACCGTAGCCTTTGAACTCAATGGTGTGCATGGCATCGGCCACTTCTTCTGTGCTGGGCCATTTTCCGCCGTTGGTTTTCATGGCTTGCTCGTAGCCTGCCTTCAAGCCTGTGATGGCTTGAACCATGTGATACACGGAGTAGATGGGGTATGTGTCAGTTTTGGCTTTGAACTTCTGCACAAATTGCTTATGGCTTGCATCGTCTTTGGTTTCTGGATGCAAGAAGTAGTGGTCACCACGTGCGCCCACGATCACGCCATCAGGCAACGTGGTACCCAAACGCTCCAACGAACTCTCGGCCAAAGGCAACACAAACTTCGATTGCTTGAACAAGCCACGCTGTGCCGATTGACGAACGAAGGTGTCAAGGTCACCGCCCCAAGAGGTAGACAAGATGACATCGGGCTTGAGCGCCGACAAACGTGAGACTTCCGTCGAGAAATCAGCCGCACCGAATTTCGGGAAGAACTCGCCCACAACCTTGACATCAGGCTTCAGTGCCATCAACGTGTTGCGGAAAATTTCCCAAGAGTCACGACCCCAAGCGTAGTCTTGGTTGACCACGGCGATGGTCTTGAAGTTAGGGTTGGTCTTGAGCAAGTAAACAACCGTGGCCACCATTTCTGTGGTGGCATTCGCTTGCGTACGCACGACGTAGCGGAACTTCTTTTCTTCCAGAAGCTTCTCAGTGCCGCAGTCCCACATCACGTTCAGAACTTTCAAGTCTTCCGCAACGGGTGCAACGATGTTGCAGTTGCCACTGGAGATGGCCGAGAACATGGTGCGCACACCTTGGTCTTGCACCACGCGGCGGTATTCGGACAAGAGCTTGTCGCCACCCAAACCTTCATCAATAAAGACTGGTGAAATCTTCACGCCGGCAATGCCACCCTTGGCATTGATGTCATCGATCATGAGCTCAGCAGCCGCCTTTGCGGGCACACCAAACACAGAGGCAGGGCCCGACAAGAACGTCGTAATGCCCACTTTGATCTCGGCTGGCTTTTGCTGCGCAAAAGTCAATCCAGACAACATCAAGGCACTCAACAGCACCGTTGCTTTTTTCGCAATTTTCATCTTCATGATTTATCTCCTTTTATGAATGAACCACTAACCCAAATTACACAGTCCGACCACCATCCACAGGCAACTCAACGCCTGTAAAAAACTCTGCTTCTGGACTTGCCAAGAAGAGCGCTGCCGCCGCCACATCGCTTGGCAACGAGAAACGACCCAATGGAATAGAGCCCAAAAATTTGGCTCTGTTTTCTGGCGTGTCTGGCATACCCATGAATTGCGTGAACATGCCGGTCTCACCCATGACGGGGCAGATCGCATTGACACGAATTTTTTCTGGGCCCAGTTCAACAGCCATCGACTTTGAAATGATGTTCACCGCGGCCTTAGAGCCGTTGTACCAAGTCAGGCCTGGACGCGGACGGATACCCGCCACCGAACCGACGTTCAAAATGACGCCGCCACCGTTCTTGCGCATTTGCGGCACAGCGGCATGCGCCATATGGAAAATTGATTTCACGTTGATGTCGTACACACGGTCAAACTCAGCTTCCGTGACTTCAAGCATCGGCTTGTTCAAATGCGTCACGCCGGCGTTGTTCACCACGATGTCGGGAATACCAAATGTTTGCACCGTGTACGCCACCAGCGCTTTCACACTGTCTGCGTTGGAAACGTCGCAGGTGAAGGCACTCGCAGAGGCTCCCAATTTGTCAGCCACGGCCTTCGCGGCATCACCGCGAATGTCCGCCACGATGACTTTGGCGCCCTCTTTCACGTAAAGCTCAGCAATGCCTTCACCGAAGCCGCCGCCGGCCCCTGTCACGATGGCCACTTTGTTTTTTAATTTACCCATGTTTGTCCCCTGTTTTATCCGTGATAGTTGATGACTGTTTTGGTTGTGCTGACTTCTTCAAGTGCCAAGAATCCTTTTTCACGACCGTGGCCGCTGCGCTTGACACCGCCAAAAGGCAGCTCCACACCACCGCCTGCGCCAAACGCATTGATGTACACCTGACCTGCTTTGATTGCCTTTGACACACGTTGCTGACGACCACCGTTTTCGGTCCAAACAGCGGCCATCAAGCCAAAGTCCGTGCCATTGGCCAACGCAATGCCTTCAGCCTCTGTGTCGAACGACATGGCCGCCAAAACGGGGCCAAAGATTTCTTCTTGTGCACAACGATGGTTGGCTGGCACATTGCCTAGCAACGTGGGTGTGACGTAGTAGCCTTCTTTTGGCAGACCTGGTGAAAGCACACCCTGAGCCACCATCTCAATCCCAGACTTCTCGGCCTCTTTCAAAAAGTACGCCACGCGATCACGCTGCGCGATATTCACCACAGGGCCGCAGTCCAAATCCATGTCAGGCGTGCCGACTTTGATTTGGGCAAATTGCTTGGCCAGCCTGTCCATGATTTCTGGGTAAATGCTTTTTTGCACGATCAAGCGGCTGCCCGCCGTGCAGGTTTGGCCGGTGTTGGCAATGATTCCGCGCGTGATGATTGGCACGGCACGATCAAGGTCTGCATCGCCAAACACCACATGCGGTGATTTACCACCCAGTTCGAGCACGCATTTGATGACGTTCTTGGCGGCAGCCTTTTGAATCAGCACCCCAACTTCGTTCGAACCCGTGAATGAAATGAAGTTAATGCCAGGGTGCTCAGACAGTGCAGCGCCCGCCTCTTCGCCCAAACCGGTCACGATGTTGATGGCACCGTCTGGGAAGCCAACATCTCTGGCCAGTTCCGCCACACGAATGGGGGTCAAGCACGCATCTTCAGCGGGCTTCACAACCACCGCATTGCCCATGGCCAATGCAGGCGCGATGCTTCGGCCCAACATTTGTGCTGGGTAGTTCCAAGGAATGATGTGTGCTGTGACGCCCAGTGGCTCACGCAACACGTTGACCGTGTAACCATCCAAGAATGGCAACACCAAACCGTGAATCTTGTCCGCGCCTGAACCATAAAACTCAAAGTAACGCGCCAAAACCGTGATGTCGGTTTTAGCCGTCGTCATCGGCTTGCCCGTATCACGGGCTTCCAGCGCGGCGAGCTCGGCGTGATGCTCAAGGACTTTCTCGCCCAACTTCATGAGCAAGCGACCGCGCTCAAGCGCTGTCATTTTTCCCCAGGCAGAGTCCAACGCCTTGTTTGCGGCATTCACCGCCAGATCCACATCGGCCTTTTCGCCTCTGGGAATTTCTTCGAATTTTTGACCATCGACGGGTGAAAGAACATCTAACACCTTGCCGGACAGTGCATTGACAGACTGTCCATTGATAAACATTTTTGTCATGGGGTTTGCCTCAAACTTTCTTTAGTGAATGGCTTCAACAAATGAGCCGCGCTCAATCGTCAAAATTTGGTTGGGAATATCGGTCAACAACGCCGAGTTGGATTCGGTGATGACCACGGATAGATCTGGACGGCTTGTGCGAAGTCGTCCCAATGCTTCTGAATATTGAAGAGCCAGCGCAGGTGCCAAACCTTGAAACGGCTCATCCAACAACACGATGGCGCTGCCCACCATCAAGGCACGCCCCAGCGCCACCATCTTGCCTTGGCCGCCAGACAAGGCAGCACCCGAGCGCGAGAGCATGGGTTTCAACTGCGGCACAACATCCAACACATGCGCGAGTCGTTCTTCCACCTCTTGGCTTGATAACTGAAGAATTTCGCAAGGAAGCTCCAAGTTTTCTTGAACAGAAAGTGTTGGAAAGATCACGCGGTCTTCGGGTGCGTAACCAATGCCGAGGCTGGTTCGCAAATGCGCCGCAGAACGCATCAGGTTGTGTTCATCCAAATGCATTTCGCCCGAGGTGGCTGGGATGAGGCCCATGATGCTGCGCAACAAGGTGGTCTTACCCGCGCCATTGCGACCCACGATCGCAATGGTCGTCCCCGCGTGAATGTCTAAGGACAAAGACCGCAGGATGGGAGACCCCGCAAGCGACACGCACAAGTTTTCAATTTTTAGCATGTCAAATCTCCTAAAACTTCTTTTCGAACTTGGAGATTTTTCAGTACCTCATCGGGAGAGCCATCGGCTGCAATCTTTCCTGAAATCCAAGCGGCCACGCGCGTTGCATATTTCGAGACGATGTCCACATCGTGCTCAACAAACCAACTGGTGACTTTGCGTTCTTCTAGGGCTTGCATCACCAAGGCCATCAAATCGTGCTTGTCTTCGGACGAGACACCGCTGGTGGGCTCATCCATGATGATGAGCTTGGGGCGCAGCATGAGTGCCATGGCCACATCCAACAGCTTTTTATGGCCTTCGGGCAAGGCGCCTGAAATTTCGTTCGCCTTGTCACGAAGCCCCACCAACTCCATCGTTTCAATGATTTCATGGCGATCCACAGATGCCGACAAGGATTTCAAAAGCGAGAGGTTGCCATTTCTAGCAGCCGCAGCAATTTCCAAGCACTCTTGCACCGTGTGTTCAACAAACAATTGGGGGAGCTGAAACGAGCGTCCGAGCCCCAAACGAACAATGCTTCTTGGCGTTTTGCCCGTGATGTCGGTGCCGTTGAAAAGTATCTGTCCAGAGGTCGGCTTGAGGTAGCCCGTGCAAATGTTGATGAACGTGGTTTTTCCTGCGCCGTTTTGGCCAATCACCGCCAAACGTTCACCTTCGTTGAGTTCAAAATTGATGTGGTCAGCCGCGATGACGCCACCGAACGCCAGATTGACATCCTTTGCCAGCAAGATTGGACGACTCATATTTGCGCTCCCTTTTTTTCTTTTCGCTTCTCAAGCGCACCAATGATTCCATCGGGTGCAACCACAATCACGACCAACAGCGTGAACCCCAACAGCAGTTGCCACACACCCGCCATGTAGGCCGACGCGGTGAGCTTGACGGCTTCAAAAATGGCAGCTCCCACGAACGCGCCGAGTGAATGGCTCACGCCCCCCAAAATCGTGATGAACACCAGCTCTCCTGAGCGGGTCCACGAACCGATGTCAGGCGTCACCAAACCTTGCGCCAACGCAAAGATGGCACCTGACAAGCTGACAAACAAACCAGAAATCACGTAGCCCACCCACAGCACGCGGTGGGCGGAGAGCCCCAAATATTCGAGTCGCGTCTCGTTGCTCTTGAGGCCTAACAATGCCTCACCCGATCCAGATTTGATGAACCGTTGGTAGAACCATCCAGCAAGCAGCGACATGACCAAGGTGAACACCAGCAGAATGGTTTCAAACTCGTTGCGCTCTGTCACAAAGCCCAAGAAGGCTGGGCGGTCCACACGGATTCCGTCGGTCCCGCCGGTGAGTGAATACAACTTGCCCAACAAGGCCACGATCACCATGCTGACCGCGAGGTTCAACATGCCAAAAAAGATGCCGCGATAGCGCACGATGAACAAGCCTGTCACTGCGGCAAACAGCGTGGAGATGACCGTGCCCGCCAAGATCAACACCAGCCCATCAGCGGCAGGGAACGCTTTGGCAACAAATGCAACAGCGTAAGCCGCAACACACGCAAACATGGCGTGACCAAAAGAAACCTGGCCAGACCTTGCTGGCAAGGCCACGCCTAAGGACGCAAGCCCGTAACAAAGCCCCAAGATGACGATTGTTTTAGACCAAGGGAACATGAGCCCCAAAGTAAGCACAACGCATGCGAGAACGAAGGAAATTAAACCGAACTTCATCAGATTCTCCGAGATTGGGCGACGGTGAAAAGCCCGTTTGGACGCACCAGTAAAACGACCAGCATGATGATGTAAGGCATGGCCACTTCAAACTCAGGCGCGATGTACACCGCGATGGATCGGGCCATACCGATCATGAGTGACGTGATCAAAGCACCCGTGATTTGCCCCAGACCTGCGGTGGCCACCACCGTGAAGGACACAACAATCATTTCGGCGCCAATCCCTGGCGACAACGACGAAACCGGCACAGCCAATGCACCACCCAGTGCGCCAAAAATCGCGCCCAAGACGAACACCAAGGTGGCGATTTTTTTAACGTTGACACCCATAGCGGTGGCCACTTCACGGTGATGCGTGATCGCCACCGTTTGTTTTCCTAAAGAGGTTTTCTTGAGGAAAAAGTTCAGACCGAAATAGCTGACCAATGCAATGCCAGGAATGACCAGCACCTGATAAACCGTATAAGTCACGTCAAAAAATTCAACCGTCCCCAGCCGCGTCACCAGCTCGCCCGCTGAATACGGCGATGTGCCCCAAATGAGTTTTTGCACATCTTCAAAAATCACAAAAGCGGCGAATGTCACCAACAACTGAATGACGGGGTCTTTCTTTTGGAAATACCGCAGAAGCGCCACTTCCAAGATCAAGCCAACCACAACGCCCACCACAATGGCAGCAGTGAGCAACGACAAGAACAAAACAGGCGTCGAGGCGAAGTCATGTCGCATCACAAAGCTGGTGATGCTTGCAGCGGAATAGCCGCCAAACGCATACAAGCTGCCATGTGCGATGTTCAGAACGCCCAAAACACCAAAAATCAGCGTCAACCCAAGGGACACCAAGAAAAGCAAACCGGCATAAGAAATGCCGTCTGCCACGCCCAGTAATAGTGTGTCTAAATTCATTGAATACCTGCTTGTTGAAGTACGAGTTTGGCCATGAGGACCACTGGACGATCCACCATTTTTCCGTCCAGTTGCACGGCGCCGCCAGCGGCATTGGCATCGGCCAGCACAATCGCTTTGGCTTTTTCTATGTCAGCGTCTGAGGGACGAAAGCCTGCAATGACTGGGTCCACTTGTGCGGGATGGATGCAAAGTTTGGCAGTGAAGCCCAGTCGCTTGCCCCGGGCAATGTCACCTTGGATGATCTGATCAGATGTCAGGTTGACGGTGACACCATCAATGGGCGCAGCAAGTTCAAACAGTCGACTCATCACCGTCATCTGGTAGCGCAAAGGAAGAAGCTCCAGCTCGTCAGCGCCGCACGCCATGCCTAAGTTGGCCTGCAAATCGATGTTCCCCAATGTCAACCGAACCACCGAGGGGTGCGAGGCAATGTCTTTCATTTGGTCAATGCCTTGCGCGCTTTCGATCATCGGAATGATCCAAACGGGTCGCTGCAATTTGCTCTCGATCTCAGCCAGTTGCGCCTTGGATTCAGCCTTGGGCAGAAGCACCGCGTTGATCCCTAGCTTTTTCACCAGCTCAAGGTCTTCATGGAAAAAGGGCGTGCCATAGGCGTTGATGCGCAACACGATGCGACTCGAAAACTCTTTGAGCAAGTCAGGGAGCATCTCCAACAACATGAGGCGCGCCTCCTGCTTTTGCGCCAGAGGCACCGCATCTTCCAGGTCAATGATGACCGCGTGCGCATGGGTTGCCAGTGCTTTGGAAAATCGCTCGGGGCGATTGCCCGGAACAAAGAGGAAGGCTTGCGCACTGCTCAATGCGTCCTTCAGTCGTTTGAAGGCGGTCATGGCAGAAGCGCCCCCACGTGTTGGGCCGACTCGATGTGCCAGAGCGCATCTATGGCCTGCTTGAGTTCATCGCGGGTGGCGCCGTGTGAGTACACGCCAATGCGCATGGCTTTTTCTTCAATCTCATCGCGCGACAGCGTATTGCCAGGATCGCCTTTGGGTTCATCGACGCGGCCTGCAAAGACGTGTCCGGCATTTGTTTCGACCGTCACTTTGCCAATCCAACGGTTGGGGTATGCGGCATCGACCTCGTCATCCAAAACCATGACGACCCGATCTCTGAGATCGGTGATTTCTGGCTTTTTGAAGTCTTGGTCAAACTCACTCAATCCGGCAAAACCATGTTTTGCGGCAAGAGACAACACGGTGCCCATTGAAAACTTAGATTGATGCACGGTGGCAGGATCAACGACAGGGCCAAGCACATCGATCGCACCTTGGTGGACGTGCGTCGTGACTTTCTTCAAATCGCTGATGGTCAGATGGTGGTCGCGCATCACTTGCAGCAACGCATCTGCCGCAGGGTGTGTGTGGCGGCAAGAGGCATGAAACTTGAACGATGTTTCAACGGTGGCCCATCGGCTGCCGAGTCGGTCTGTGAGCTTGGTCACGTCCGCATCGGTGGACATGCCCGCAGCCATGCCTTGCTTGCCTTCGAGAATTTGCTGCGCGCCCGTGAAGCCATCTTTGGCCAAATAGGCCGACATCAAGCCCGTGCCAGCCGCATGCGCTGTGTGCAGTTGTTTTGAATCGGCGGCATCTCGCAAAAATTCCCACAAACCAGCGGCTTGCGTGCCAGCCGATCCAAACGCATGCAGCATTTGACTAGGCGTCAAATTGAGCAGACGACCCACAGCCGCTGCCGCCGCAATGCTGCCAGCGGTTCCTGTGGTGTGAAAAATTCTGTAGTGTGAGCGGCCCAAAAACTCGCCCACTCGGATGCCCACTTCGTAACCCACGATGGATGCCACGAGCAAGTCTTGCCCAGAAGCACCCATGGCTTGGGCCACGGCCACAGCGGGTGAAAAGACGACGGTTGCCGGATGGAAAACGGATCCGTTGTGAACGTCGTCTTGCTCCACCACATGCGATGCCGCCGCGTTGGCCATGGCGGCAAAGTAAGGCGTGCTGCGTTTGCGGTTGTAAAGAATTTCTGAAGGACCAGTACCAGGCCCCATTTTTTCAATGAATGTGCCAATGGTTTCAACAGCACGCGCGCCTTTTCCAGCAACCGCAGAGCCAAACCAATCCACCAACAGGTCTTCTGTTTTGCGCAAAACATGAGGCGGAATATCACGGGCTTGCAGCTGCGCGGCAAACGTTGCGAGCTGCTGGCTTGGGAAAGTTTTGTCCATGGCTTAGATCGCTCCGACTTGTTTCATCTCAGCAATGACCGAGGCACTGAGCCCCAGCTCTTTGAGGATCGTTTCTGTGTGCTGCCCAACTGCGGGGATGGCATCCATGCGGTAGGTGTACTCGTTGTTCACGCCCGGCGGCAAGAGCGCAGGCACGTCCCCCACGGGAGACTCCACGTATTGCCAACGATGGCGCGCACCCAGTTGGGGGTGGTCCCAAACGTCTTTCATCTCATTCATGCGCGCGTTGGCAATCTTGGCGTCATCCAACCGGGCTTCGACTTCCGTGATGCTTAGTGTTTGAAAGCATGCATCAATGATGGCTTTCAGCGCGGTTCTGCCTTCATGGCGTTTTGTGTTGCTGTTGAAACGCGCATCGGTTGCCAGCGACGAATCGCGCAACACCTTCTCGCAAAAGACTTGCCACTCGCGCTCGTTTTGAAGACCCAAAATAACGGTTGCTCCGCCCCCCACGGGGAATGGACCATACGGATAAATGGTGGCGTGCGATGCGCCGGATCTGGCAGGCGGCTCGGCACCGTTGAAAGCGTAATAGAGAGGAAAGCTCATCCACTCACCCAGGGCTTCGAGCATGGAGACATCAATGTGTGAGCCATGGCCTGTTTTTTCGCGCAACAACAAGGCAGAAAGAATGTTGGTGTAGGCGTACATGCCAGCCGCAATGTCTGCGATGGAACACCCAGCTTTTGAGGGACTGTCTGGGGTGCCGGTGACAGATAAAAACCCCGCCTCGCTTTGAATCAACAGGTCGTACGCTTTTTTGTCGCGGTACGGCCCGTAATTGCCGTAGCCTGAGATGTCACACACGATCAAACGTGGGTTGATTTTTTTCAAATCTTCCGCAGACAAGCCCAGCCTTGCGGTGGCACCAGGTGCCAAGTTCTGAACAAACACGTCCGCTGTTTCAAGCAACTTCAAAAGCGCGTCCATCGCTTGTCCGTGCTTGATGTCTAACGTCAAACTTTCTTTGGAACGGTTGGTCCAAGTGAAGTGCGAAGACATGCCGTTCACGCGCTGGTCATACCCTCTGGCGAAATCGCCAACTTCGGGTCTTTCAACTTTGATGACACGCGCCCCCAAATCAGCGAGCTGTCGTGTGCAAAACGGTGCGGCAATGGCGTGCTCTAAAGACACGACGGTGATGTGATCGAGAGGTCGTTTCATGTTGCGGCTCAAAACGAACGCGGCAGTCCGAGCAAATGCTCTGCCACATAGGAATAAATCAGATTTGTGGAAATCGGTGCCACTTGGTACAAGCGCGTCTCGCGGAACTTGCGCTCCACGTCGTACTCGCACGCAAAGCCAAAACCACCGTGGGTTTGCAAACAGACATTGGCCGCTTCCCACGACGCTTTGGCTGCCAGGTACTTGGCCATGTTGGCCTCTGCGCCGCAAGGTTTGCCAGCATCAAACAACTCGCAGGCTTTGAAGCGCATGAGGTTGGCAGCTTCGGTTTCGATGTAACTGTCTGCGATGGGAAATTGAATGCCTTGGTTTTGACCAATCGCGCGACCAAACACGGTGCGGTCGGTGGCGTAACGGCGAGCGCGCTCGATGAACCAATAGGCGTCGCCAATGCACTCGGCGGCAATCAAGGTGCGTTCAGCGTTCAGGCCATCCAAGATGTATTTGAAGCCCTTGCCTTCTTCGCCAATCAAATTCTCGACAGGGATTTCAAGGTTGTCGAAAAACACTTCGTTGGTTTCGTGGTTCACCATGTTGCGAATGGGTTTGACGGTCATGCCGTTGCCAATCGCCTGTTTCAAATCCACGATGAAGATCGACATGCCTTCACTCTTGCGCGTCACATCTGCGAGGGGTGTGGTGCGCGCCAGCAAAATCATCAAGTCGGAATGTTGAATGCGTGAAATCCAAACTTTTTGGCCATTCACCACATAACGGTCGCCCTTTTTCACGGCCGTGGTTTTGAGTTGTGTGGTGTCCGTCCCTGTGGTGGGTTCGGTCACGGCCATGGACTGCAAACGTAATTCGCCCGTCGCAATCTTGGGTAAGTACAACTCTTTTTGCACTTGGGAGCCATGGCGCAACAGCGTGCCCATGTTGTACATCTGGCCGTGGCATGAGCCTGCATTGCCACCCGCGAAGTTGATCTCTTCCATGATGACCGAAGCTTCAGCCAACCCCAAACCCGAGCCACCGTACTCGGCCGGAATCAAGGCAGCCAGCCAGCCAGCCTCGGTGAGTGCGTTGACAAACGCTTCGGGGTAGCCCCGCTCGTCGTCTACTTTTTGCCAGTACGCAGAATCAAAACTGCCGCACATGGCGCGCAGTGCTTCGCGCAATTCTTGATGCGCATCGGGGGTAGGGATTTGGGTTTTCATCAAGATTTCAAAATTAAATTAAACGAGTTCAGCGGTGGCTTGCATGGTCAGCCAGCCTTCATGGTCTTGCGCCCACAGGCGCACGTGCTTGCCATCGACTTGTGGCTGACCACTGACGCGCACATGGCGCTGGTCGGCACACTCGAACGTGGGACGCAGCGCTTTGAACTCAAAGCGTCGGATCGGACGGTCGGTATGTCGGCGCACCAAATCAACCAACCACGTGGCAATCAAGGGGCCATGAACAATGAGGCCGGGATAGCCTTCGACCTCAGTCACGTATTTGCGGTCGTAATGAATGCGGTGGCCGTTAAAGGTGAGCGCTGAGTAGCGAAACAGCAGCACATCATCTGGAATGACATCGCGTGTCCATAACTCACCCGTGGGCTCGCCTTGCGTTGCCAGGGTTGCCGCCGCAATGGGCGCGGGCACCGGGTCACCGGGCTGTGCGGCGGGTCGATACACAATGTCGTGCTCTTCTGTCAGGCACAAGCCTTGCGCGTTGTGCACTTCATGTTTGACGAGGACAAAAAGCAAATCGCCGGAGCGGCCCGATTTGTGTGTGACGGACTCAATGGTGGACACGCGTTTGACGGCATCGCCCACTTTCAGCGGAGCGTGCCATTGCAAACGCCCACCTGCCCACATGCGACGCGGCAGCGGCACGGGTGGCAAAAAACCACCCCGCTTGGCATGGCCATCCTCACCAATTTGGGATTGCTTCGCAGCAGGCAAAAAGTACAACCAATGCCACAGCGCAGGAAGCGCGTCCCCAGGCATGGGCAATGGGTCATCTCTGTCTAAGGTTGCGGACAAGGCACGCACAGGGGCCGCAGAGATTTCATCATTCAATGTCTCTTGCTTGCCGACCCATGTCGTTAGCAAATTCATGTCGAGCTTTGTTGTCATGGCCGCCATCATTACGGCAAAACCAACAAAGGGGAATCTCGATTTGTATAAGCTTCCCTTGTGCTTTTTTGAAATCTAGGGTTAGCCCTTAATTCCTTAGTGACACGAGCAGCCCTTGCAAAACCTCTCGGCGCATGTGCTGGTCTAGGTAATCGGCCAAGCCTTCAAACACCGTTTCTAACGTGGGCGTTTGTGTGCCGAACAAGGCGTGCAACACCGCAGGGTCTTCAAACAAACCATGCAGGTAAGAACCCATCACGTTGCCTGCATCGTTTTGCCACGACAAACCGGGCATCACCTCATGTGCCACCTGCCCTGCTGCAGCCATGGCCGTGTGCGCTTGGGTTTGGCCGTGGTGAATTTCGTAGCCACTCACCTGCACGCCCGACAAGGCCGACCAAACGCCACGGACGTCTGCAAATTGCGCCTCGGTACGCAACACCGTTTTGTCTTCAGCAAACACCGTCACCAGCGGCAACAAGCCCAAACCGGGCGCATTGCCGTCAATGCCGTGCGTGTCGATCAAGGCTTCGCCCAACATTTGCAAGCCACCGCAAATGCCCAAAACCGCACCACCGCGCTGGGCATGCTCGGCCACCGCAGCGTCCAGCCCTTGGGCGCGCAGCCATGCCAAATCACCACTGGTGTTTTTAGAGCCGGGCAAGATGACCCAATCGGTGGCGGCCTGCAAGCCCGCCAAATCGGCAGGGCTGCGTGCCCACAACAAGCGCACGCCTGGCACGTTTTTGAGTGGCTGAAATTCATCCAAGTTGCTGATGCGTGGGTAGGCGATGACGGCCACTGTGCGGGAAAGCACCCCCTCGGAGTGCAGCGAGGACACGGCAGTGCCAAACGTGGGGGCGTAGTGAAACACACCATCTTCTTCCGGCAAGCCGTGTTGCCACCACATGGGCAACACCGCCACGGTGGGCACGCCGGTCAGGTCTTGCAACATCTGGGGCGCAGGTGCAAGCAACGACGCGTCGCCCCGAAACTTGTTGAGCACAAAGCCGCTGATGCGTGCTTGATCTTCAGGAGGCAACAAAGCCCATGTGCCGTACAAGTGGGCAAACGCGCCACCTTTGTCAATGTCGGTCACCAACAAGCAGCGCGCATCGGCATGACGTGCCACGCGCAGGTTGACGATGTCGTTGGCCATGAGGTTGATCTCGGCTGGAGAACCGGCGCCTTCGATCACCACCACGTCATTCTCAGCACGCAAGGCGTCAAGCGATGCAGCGATTTGTGGCCACACTTTTTCGCTGCGACCACGCCAAGGTGTGTTCGTCAACTCATTGTTCACCTCACCCAGCAACACCACTTGGCTGTGTGTGTCAGCCTCAGGCTTGAGCAGCAAGGGGTTCATGCGCACATCGGGTTCGGCCTTGGCCGCTAGCGCTTGGAAATATTGGGCAGCGCCCACTTCACCGAGGCCGTTGTGCGAAGCCACCACGCGCGCGTTGTTGCTCATGTTTTGCGCTTTGAACGGCGCCACTTTCAAACCTTGGCGCGCGTACCAGCGGCACAAGGCCGTGGTCAGCCAGCTTTTGCCAGCGCCGCTGGAGGTGCCCAACACCATCACACATTTGGCTGTCATGGGGAAATCCTTTTTCCGTTCAATTCAGTCTTCGATGCCGCGCTGCGCGGGAATGCCTGCATTGAAGGCGTGTTTGACTTTGGTCATTTCGGTCACGGTATCGGCCAGCGCAATCAGCTCTGGTGGGCAACGTCTACCGGTCATGCACACATGCATGCCTTTGGGTCGCGTCGCTAGGGTGGCCAACACATCGTCCAACGACAACCAGCCGTAAATCAGTGGGTACGTGATTTCATCCAGCACCACCAAGAAAAAGTCGCCACTCAAAATGGCGGCCTTGGCTTTTTGCCAACCGTCACGCGCAAGCTGTGCGGAATGTTCGAGGTCTTTGCTTTTCCAGCTAAAGCCATCGCCCAAGCCTTCGACAGGAATACCCAGCTGTTCAAACATGCGGTGCTCACCAAAGCGCGCCGTGGGCACTTTCATGAACTGGTAAATCTTCACCGTTTTGCCGCGCCCATGCGCGCGTAAGGCCAAGCCAAACGCCGCAGTGCTTTTGCCTTTGCCATCGCCCGTGTTGACGATGAGCAAGCCACGCCTTTCCGCTTGCGGCGTGACACGCGCGTAGCTGACTGGTGGTTGTTCAATGTCCACGCGCTGTGCTCTTGTTAAAGCTTAGGCACAGCCACCCACTGGCCATCCAGCGAGTGAATGGCAATGCGTTTGTCAAACACGGCTTCTACGGCGCGGTGCGTCGCGGCATCGGCGCACGCACCTTGGTGCACCACGCGACCTGCTTGCATGACCACCATGTCGTCGGCATGCAAAGCCATACCCACTTCGTGCAGCACGCTGATGACGGTGGTGTTTTGCGCGGTGAGGCAGCGCACTTGCTCCAGCCAATCCACTTGATGAGGTGGGTCAAGGTTGGCGAGTGGTTCATCCATCAACATCACTTGCGCTTGCACGGCCATGGCACGGGCCAGCAACACACGTTGACGTTCGCCGCCTGAGAGCAGCCCTAAGGAACGCTCGCGCCAGTCCCACGCCTGTGTGGCTTTCAGCGCCGTTTCAACCACGGCATGGTCATGTGCGTTGGGTGCTGCCAGCCAGTCTTGATGCGGCATACGGCCCAACATGACCACATCCCACACGCGCAAATCGTCAGATGCGGATTCGTTTTGGCCCAACCACGACAGCTGCTGTGCACGTTGTTTGCGGTCCATCGCCATCAACGCTTGGTCAAACAAAAAGATGCGACCACTGGCGGACAGCAAGCCTGCCATGGCCTTGAGCAAGGTGGACTTACCCGCACCGTTGGGGCCCACGATGCTGGTCCAGCGGCCTGCCACAAACGACATATCAATGCCGTGCAACACCTCTTGCCCGGCAAGAGACACATACACATCGCGCAAACGCAAAGCCATCTTTTGTGCATTCATCGCGCAGCCCTCGCTGTTTGGCTGCGATACATCAACCACAACAAATAGCCACCACCCAAGACCGCCGTGAGCACGCCCACAGGCATTTCTTGGGGCGACAACAGCATGCGGGCGAGCAAGTCAGCCGCCAACAGCAACGCGCCCCCCATCAAGGTGGACAACAACACAATCCAGTTGTGTTTGGTCTTCACCAACGAACGCACCAAGTGCGGCGCTGCCAACCCAACAAAAGCGACCAAACCCGTTTGTGCCACGGCTGTGCCGGTAGCCAACGCCAACACACACACCAGTGCCACACGCACGGGCGCGAGCGGCAAACCCAAACTCAACGCAGTGGACTCACCCAAGCTCAAAGCATCCAACACACGACTCAGCGCGAAGGCCAACACCACACACACCAGCAACACGCACAGCATCAACACGCATGCGTTCCAACCGATGAAGCTGGTAGAGCCCAACAAAAATCCTTGCATACCCTGCAACACATCGGGGCGGATGAGGGTGATGAGCGACGCCAGCGCCCCCAACACCACGCCCACAATCACACCGGCCAACAACAAACGCAGCGTGTGTTGCACACCACGCGCCAGCACGAGGGTGAGCATCACGGCCAACACCGCGCCCACAAACGCGGCACCTGTCAAACCTAGGCGCACCAAAAATTCTGTGGCAAATGGATTGCCACCAAACAGGGCCAAAGCCACCGCCACGCCCAACGATGCACCAGAGGCGCTGCCTAACAAGTACGGATCTGCCAAGGGGTTGCGAAACAAGCCCTGCGCCAACGCACCAGCGAGCCCCAGCAATGCACCTGCGGTACAAGCGCCCACACTGCGTGGCAAACGAATGTCCCACACGATTTGCCAAGCGATGTCGTCGTGCAGGGCAGCGAGCCAGCTTTCAAACCCTGTGCTGCCCACAGCGCTGCCCAGCGCAATGCCAAGCACGCACAACACCAGCAGACTCAACGCCACCAGCACCGGCGACCAACGTGCACCGTGGGTCGTCATGGTTGGCCTTTCGACTTGTCATTGGCTTTGCCAGTCAAACACTTGGCCATCAAACGCGCGGCCTCGGCCATGCGTGGGCCTGCACGCACGAGCACATCAGACTCTTCTGACTTGAAATGGCACACCCGTTGCGTGCGCATGGCACGCATGTTTTGCCAGCCGGGGCGCGTGGTCATGTCTGCAAAGTTGCTGTCGCCCACCATGATGATGTCGGGTTGTGCACGCACCACAAATTCAGGATTGATTTTGGGAAACGGCCCCAGTGATGCAGGCAAAATGTTGCGCGCGCCCAAGCGCTGCAAAGTCTCACCAATGAACGACGACTCGCTGGCACCATACGGCGCACGGCTGACTTCAAAGTACACACGCTGGCCTTTGGCCTGAGCAGGAATTGATTGCGCTGCGGCATTCACCGCGGCATCGATGTGACGCCACACGCGGTCACTCTCAGCAACCGGCACATCCAAAGCCTGCGCCACGATGCGCATGACACGCTGCACATCGGCATGCGAACGCGGCTCTAGCGCCAACACCGTCAAGCCTAAAGAAGTAAAGCGCTCTGCACCGCGCGCCGAGGTGGCCATCAACACCAAGTCGGGCTTAGTCGCCACCACGCTTTCAATGTTGGGGTCAATGCCGCCGCCCATGCGTGGCAACTTGGCAATGCTCTCCGGCCAATTGGAATAACGGTCCACGCCCACCAGTTTTTCGCACTGCCCCAAAGCACACACTGTCTCGGTGAGTGAGGGCAACAGACTGACGATGCGTTGCGGTGGCTTGGCGATGGTCACCTCGATCTGGCGGTCATCACGCAACACCACGGCTTGCGCGAGGCTGGTGAAACTGGTAATGGCCATAAGAAACCACCGCACGCACCACACAACCATGCGCCCATTCGGCGAGCGCTTACGCATAGGTAGCCTCCCACTGCTGAATAATGTGGTGCAACTGCGCCACGCCATCAGTCAAGGAAGCAGGGCCTGGCTGCAAGATGTCGGCAGATTTGATTTCAAAAATTTGATTGTTGCGAACCGCTGGCACGTCTTGCCAACCTTCACGAGCAGCAGCTTTTTCTGGGCGAAACTTTTTGCCGCACAGCGAGCCAATGATGATGTCAGGCGCACGGTCCACGATGGTTTGGCCATTGGCAATGATGCGGTCTTTGCCCATGGGCATTTGCGCCAACTCAGGAAAGCAATCGTCGCCGCCTGCGATGCCAATCAACTCAGACACCCAGCGGATGCCACTGATGTGTGGCTCGTCCCATTCTTCAAAATACACCTTGGGCCGACGCTTGAACGTGGCCGCTGTTTGTTGAATGGCATCTAACTCGGTACGCATGTGCTGCAAACGTTGCAAGCCCTGCTCGGCTTGACCCACCATCGCAGCGACTTGGTAGAGCATCGAAAAAATCTCGTCCACACTGCGTTGGTTGAACACCGTGACCTGCACACCCGCACGGATGAGCAAGGCCGCGATGTCCGCCTGCAAATCAGAAAACCCAAACACGCAATCGGGTTTGAGCGCCAAGATCTTGTCAATCTTGGCGCTCAAGAACGCGCTGACTTTGGGCTTCTCGTCACGCGCACGACGCGGGCGCACGGTGTAACCGGATATGCCCACAATGCGCGCCTCTTCCCCCAGCATGTACAGCCACTCGGTCGTTTCCTCGGTGAGGCAGACGATGCGTTGGGGTAAGAAAGCAATCACTTGTCAGTAGGCTTTAATAGCTAACACGCAATGTCGTCATAAATGAACGTCTTTGGTCTGGGTATAAAGACGTATATCGAGTACTTGGATAAGCATATGCATCTGTTGCGTACGAGTAATATGATTTATCAAAAACATTTCTCACCAAAAATGACAACTCCGCATTTTGGAACTTATATCCGTAACGCAAATTGGCAATTGAATAGCTAGGGATACGATTTTGATTGGCGAAGTCACCCGCTATCTGCTGTGATGCAATGTAGTTGACCGAAGCACCAATGGTTTGCTTTGCCGTAAAGTTCCAATCACTTCGTACATTGAAGATGGTTTTTGGCGACATAGGAATTGTCTTACCTTCGTAAGTGCCTTTTGCAAATTCGGCTTCACGAAGTGACAAAACTGCACCTACTGTCAAATCACTTTTAGGACGATGTTGAACATCTAAATCGACACCTCTTTTTTCTGTTGCATCTAAGTTGATTTGTGCAAAATTTGCTGGGTCATAAATGATCTCATTTGTGATGCTGCTTTTAAATGCACGAATCCCCATACGGGTTTCATTAGCAAGCTTGTACTTCCATCCGATTTCCTTGTCATAAGAAATTTGCGGCATCAACGGCATAGGCTTACGTAAAACACTGTCCCATGTAGCAGATCCAATTTCATCGATGTTGGGTAGGCGATATCCCTTTGAAGTCCTGACATAAATGCTGTGACTGTTATTCAAGACCTTTGACAGCCCCAACTCCCAACCGGTCAAAGTAGATGCATTCCCTGCGAAACCTGGTGTGAATGCACCTCCAGGTGGCAGTATGTACTGAGACTTATCAAGCTGCTCGGATCTATACCCAGCACTCAGACGACTACCGATCTGTTGAAGCTCTAAATCATTCTTTAAATAAATCGCAGAAGCCTTTGAATTCAAATTTACTTGATCTGAAGAGTCTGGGTAGTTTCTATCTTGCTTCCATGTATTTTTCTCAATACCAACTATGTAGGTGGACTTTCCGAAAATTGTTGGAACATTTTGTGTCGCCGATATTCCAAAATAATCATTGACCGTCTTAAACATCATATTCACAGGACTTCCGTATTGAACTGCAAGTGCTGTGTAATCCCTCACGCGTTGTTTCGCATCCGCGCGAACTATTGCACCTGCAAGTTCTATTTCAGCAAACAAACCTACACTATCTGAAATCGAGTGAATCCAAGTTTTATGATTCAAAGAATCTGGCTGAGCCATTGAAGGATCCGTATTGAATTGATCGACGGTCAAACCGCCTGGTGTTTGAGCGAACTCTTTGCTGTTGCTATAAGTCGCACCTAAGCGGGTCGTATCAGATATAAATTGAATACCTAAACTCGTATTCTTATCGGTACTTTGCGAATTCTGTCTAAATCCATCGGAAGATCGATCTAATCCTGCGAAATTCAAGCGTAAACCTTCATTCGCATAAGTTGCATTGACGCTGCCTTCTTTTGTATTCTTAGAACCAAGTCCATAGCTAGCACTTGCTGTGTTTCGTTTTATATTGCTGTAGGCAGAAGCATCGGTGATGATGTTGATAACACCAGCGACTGCGCCTTCTCCATATAAGACAGTCGATGCACCTCTCTGAATTTCAATTCGTTGAACTTGATCTATTGCAAGGCTTGAAAGGCGAATCTCGCTTGCATCACCTTGCTTGTATGGAACACCATCAATGACGATGACCATATTAGAGGACGCAGCGTCGCCAAACCCTCCTAAATCTAAGCTGTATTCATTTCCGCCGTAAAGACTTGGCCGCCCCAAGACTCCCCCGATACGCATGATGGCTTCATTGACAGTTTTCACCCCTGATTCTTGTATGTCTTTTTGGGTAATCAGCGTTACGAATGAAGGGACTGTTTGCACATCCTCTTCAAATTTTGAGGCTGTAACAACAACAGCACTAAGTTCACGACCTTGGTCTGTTGCACCAGATGACGTTTGAGCAAACGAATGAAAACAAGACAAAACAGAAAGCGCAGGCACAAACGCACGCGCACGCAAACGAATAGATTTCTTCATGATTTAAATACCAACTTTGTGTGCCCTCACCGCCTTCCCCGACAGTGCTTGAGCGATTTAGCAGCGCGTTTTTAGGCGCACTGCCACCTTGTTGGCCGGTATCCGGGCTGGCGGAGACTACCTCTGTCGCCTTCCCAAGCGCTTGTTCAAGGCGCTCAGTGGCTTGTGTGACAGAAGCGGAGCCAAAGGGCTCGTCCGCTTGACCGTTGCGGGGGCAGCGCAGGTTAGGTGTTGTCGAGCTGGTCGACGCAACCCTCCTGCTTCCCGTTGAACTGAGGCATGTGAACCACACCTCGAGCACCAACATTGACAATTTTAACGATTAACCTTGCAGCCACCTTAAAATGTGTGGGCCATGTCACAAACACCCCTGATCGATCAAATTGCCCAGCGCGTCGAGCATTTGCTGCTGCGTCACGAAGAACTGCAGCGCACCAATGCTTTGCTGGCTACCCAAGTTCAAGAGCTGACGCACGAGCGCGATTTGCTCAAGTCCCGCCTGGGCGCTGCCCGCCACCGCATTGATGCATTGATTGACCGCCTCCCTCAGGGCTCAGAGGCCATGACAAAGGACAACGCGTGAAACAAATCGAAGTTCAAATCATGGGCCAAGGCTATGTGCTAGGTTGCCCCGAAGGTGGTGAAACGCGTTTGGGCGAAGCCGTGGGCAAAGTGGACGAAGCCATGTGCAAGATTCGTGATGCAGGCAAGATCAAAGCGCGCGACCGCATTGCCGTGCTGGCGGCTCTCAACTTGGCTTTCGACTTGACCGACCGACCGGCGGCTGCACAAGCCAGCAGCGATGGCAGCGCACACAGCACCGACCTGCACAATTTGCTGCAGCGCATGGATGCGGTGCTCGCACGCGACAACCAATTGATCTAACGCGCCCTACAATCAAGGCGTCTGCAAGTCCTTGGGGCTTTATATTTCCTTGAACCAATGCTCATAGAGCTCGGGCTTGGAACATCGGTTGATGAGCGTGATCGTCTCGCGTCAGATGAACCCAACGTTGACCTGACCTCGCCCACCTGAACCCCCGGTTCAGGATGACGGCCCTGGGGCTCCTTGCAGACACCTTTTACTTTTTAAGGCCTGCACGCTCATGGACCTCCAACCCCAATTGATTCTTGAACTCGCCGCGCTTGGCGTTTGCACTGGCTTTTTGGCCGGCTTGCTCGGCATTGGGGGCGGCATGATCATGGTGCCTTTCATCACCTTCATGCTTTCGCAACGTGGCGTGGACGCAGACCTGGCCGTCAAGATGGCCATTGCCACGTCGATGGCGACCATCATCTTCACCTCGATCTCAAGCGTGCGCGCCCACCACAAACGTGGCGCCGTGCGCTGGGATTTGGTCAAAGGCTTGGCACCCGGCATCGTGTTGGGCAGCATGATTGGCAGCTTGGGCGTATTTGCCTTGTTGAAGGGGTCTTACTTGGCCATCTTCTTTGGTTTGTTCGTGGGCTTCTCAGCCACGCAAATGTTCTTAGACAAGAAGCCCGCACCCACACGCCAAGTGCCAGCCACCGCAGGCCTCATGGGCGCGGGTGGTGTGATTGGTTTTATCTCTGGTTTGGTGGGCGCTGGCGGTGGCTTTATCAGCGTGCCATTCATGACGTGGTGCAACGTGGCCATTCATAACGCCGTGGCCACCAGTGCAGCTTTGGGCTTTCCGATTGCCGTGGCCAATGTGGTGGGTTACATCATCAGCGGTATGTCGGTACAAGGTTTGCCTGACGATGCGTTTGGTTTCATTTGGGTGCCGGCCTTGACTGTCATTGCGGCTTGCAGCGTGTTCACAGCCCCGCTAGGCGCAAAAGCAGCACACATGCTGCCCGTGAAAAAACTCAAACGCGTGTTTGCCAGCGTGCTCTATGTGCTGGCCGCTTATATGTTTTACAAAGGCATCACAAGCTGATCATTGAGGCACCAAGCACCACGGCGCTTGGTACTCGACAAGGCCCATCCACAAGGCCCAGCCTGAACTGACGGCGAGTGCGGCCCCGGCCAAACGCACACCCCATGCGCCGTTGCGGCCATCTACGGTTTGTACGCCTCGCAAGCGCAACCAAACCCATGGACCAATCGTCAACACCACGGCGCTGCCCAATGCAAAGAGTGCCATCACACCAGCACCTTCAACGGGGCTGTTGCTGAGTGCAGCGACCAAAAGCGCACCGTACAAAAGACCGCAAGGCATCAAGGCCCACAAAACACCAAGGACCACCGCGCCACCATTGCGCAATTTGAGGTGCGCCGTCATCGTCTGCACACGCCGCCAAATGCGGCGACCAAAGCCTTCGAGCCAAATCGGTTGTTCACCGCGCCAAAGCAATAGCAACCCAACCATGAAGGCCACGATGTGCAGCAACGTCCACAAGGGGCGAAACACCGCCGACTGTGTGCTGAGCCAACCCACGCCTTGCATGGTGCTGGCCGCCAATGCGCCCAAAACGCTGTAGCCCACAACGCGCCCCAATTGAAATAAGAGCATGGCCGAAGTGCCCTGCCCGCCCGTTTGCTTTTGGGCCGCGCGGCCAATGCCCGCACAAGCCGCACCGCACATGGCCAAACAGTGCGGCCCACCCGCGAGCCCCATGAGGAGTGCGGTGAGGGCCAAAGTTGTGTTCATCAGATGATTTTAGAGAACCTTGCGCGGTTCTTGTCGGCTTGCAGGTATTTGTCAAACACCATGGCCACACCACGCACAAAGAACCAACCCAGCTCAGTCACGTGAATACCAGCGTCATCCATGGTCAACAACCCTTGTTCTTGCATTGCCTCTAACGCTTTGATCTCTGGGGCGAAATACTGCTTGAAGTCCACCAAATGCGACAACTCCACCGATTCAAACAGCACACTGCCTTGGCACATCAGCGCCATGATGACTGTGCGGCGCACCAAGTCATCACGCGTCAGAGCCATGCCACGCGCAACGGGCAAGCGGCCTTGGTTGAGCAAGTCGTAGTACTCGTCCAATGTTTTCACGTTTTGACTGAAGGTCGGCCCCACACGGCCAATGGAAGAGACGCCCAAGGCAATCAAGTCGCAATCAGGCTGCGTGCTGTAGCCCTGAAAGTTGCGGTGTAAACGGCCTTGGCGCTTGGCCACCGCCAGCGCGTCAGTGGGCAATGCGAAGTGATCCATGCCCACATACACATAGCCCGCGTCCATCAGCACACGCATGGCGCTGGAGAGCATCACCAGCTTAGAGGCCGCAGGTGGCAAATCTTGGGTATGGATGCGGCGTTGCGGTTTGAAGCGCTCGGGCAAATGGGCGTAGGCATACAACGCGATGCGGTCTGGACGAAGCTTGACCACCAGGCCCAGCGTGCGCTCAAAGGTCTCAGGCGTTTGCATGGGCAGGCCATAAATCAAATCCACGTTGACCGACTCAAACCCCAACTCGCGCGAGGCCGCCACCAAATCAAACACTTGCTCTGCGGGCTGGATTCGGTGCACCGCCTTTTGCACGGCGGGTTCAAAGTCTTGCACGCCAAAGCTCAAACGGTTAAAGCCCTGTTCGGCCAAAGCGGCCAATCGTTCGCGCGTGACCGTGCGTGGGTCAATCTCAACCGAATATTCGCCACCCGGCGCAAACTGAAAATTACGGCGCAACATAGACATCAGTTGCGCTAATTCATCATCACTCAGAAATGTGGGGCTCCCCCCGCCCAAGTGGAGCTGCGACACCACTTGGCCTTGACCTAAGTGCGCAATGTTGAGATCAACCTCGCGCTCTAGATAACGCAAATATTCGGCGCCACGCTCATGGTGCTTGGTGATGATTTTGTTACACGCACAGTAATAACACAGCGACTCACAAAACGGGATGTGCACATACAGCGACAAGGGGTAGGCTTTTGCGCCCACACCATCGCGGCGTTGCTCTAGCGCTTGCAAGTAGTCAGCCTCACCAAATGCCTCCACAAATCGGTCTGCGGTGGGATACGAGGTGTAGCGCGGCCCAGCCACGTCATAGCGCCGTAAAAGTTCTGGATTGAGGACAAGAGAATGCATAAGTTCACACCTAAATTTGCGCTCCATAATAGGCGTGTAGACACATTAAAAAGTTGACCTGCATCAACACAAACGACTGTCAGCACCCATGAATTCCACCAGTATCAAAGTCGCCTGTTCCAATTGCAATTTGCGAGAACTCTGCATGCCTTTGGGCTTGAATGAGAGCGAAATGGAACGTGTGGATGAGGTGGTGGCGACGCGTCGCAAAGTGACTCGCGGTGATAACCTTTTCAGAAATGGTGACAAGTTCAACGCGCTGTTCGCCATTCGCACAGGGTTCTTCAAGACACGCATCTCATCTGAGGATGGCCGCGATCAAGTGACGGGCTTTCAAATGGCGGGCGAAATCATTGGCCTAGATGGCATTGTGAGCGACCACCACACCTGTGATGCTGTCGCGCTCGAAGACGCTGAAGTGTGTGTGATGCCGTTTGATCGCATTGAAGAGTTGTCACGCGAAATTACTTCGCTGCAACGTCATGTGCACAAAATCATGAGCCGTGAAATCGTGCGTGAAAACGGGGTGATGTTGCTGCTGGGCAGCATGCGGGCCGAAGAGCGCTTAGCCGCCTTCTTGCTGAACCTGGTGCAACGCTTGCACGCCAGGGGTTTCTCTCAATCAGAATTGGTTTTGCGAATGACGCGTGAAGAGATTGGCAGCTACTTAGGACTCAAACTAGAAACCGTGAGCCGCACGTTTTCTAAATTTGTGGAAGACGGCATTGTTGAGGTCAAGCAGCGCCACGTGCGCATCCTCAATCCAGATGCGCTCAAACTCATCGTGAACGCACAAACCTGTCAGCCAGTTTAAACCGCCACAGGTTCGCAGCACACCTCTTGCTTAGGGCAACCATCTGGCCGCTCCGTGGGCACCAAGGGGCAACGGTTCACCTCAAATGGCGACACCGAGAGCAAGGTTGTCAAAGCACTTGATGCCGCTGTGATGGCCCAAAAAACAAAAAACGACAAGGTGTACACACCTTGTCGTGAAAGCTCGATGGGCTGACCAAACCATTGCATGTCTTGCGGATCCACAAATGCAAACACCAGCATTTCCAAAACACCCGCCACTAAAAAGGCGGGCCATGCAATCCACATCATTCGCTGAGCCAACATTCTGATTCTCCTGAGAAGGAACTAATTCAGTTTAGGGCTGAATGCGCCAAAAAGTTATGGGGTTTTCGCGGGGGTGTCTGGCTTGGCTGATTCAGCTTTGGGAGTCACCACATGGTTGCGCGCCTGCATGGCGGGCGCCAACTGCATGTCTTTTTCTGCTGCCAAGGTTTTGTTGATGTCTAAACCTCGGCGGTAATAGTCGTCGGCCACCACGGGATCAGGGACGCGAATCGCAATCGCCAAGGTGATGAAGCCAGCCACGACCACCGCAGCAGGCCCCGCAATGATGAGCCATACATGGCCGTATTGCCACCAAGGTTTGGTATCAGGTGTGTCTTGTTTCATGATGCATTACCTAGGAACGATGAACACAGATTTCTCGACCACGAACTCATCAGTACCCGAAGCCTGAATTTCAAACATGATTTTGTGCGACCCACCTTCGGCAGAACCATAAGGAATATCGGCTCGCAATACCACCCAACGGGCTTGTGCAGGGTCAACCATTACCTCTGTGTCAGTCGTGATTTTCAGGCCGGGCAAGCCTTTGACGGACAAATGGTACGTTTGAACAGTTTCAGCCGCATTCATGATTTGCAAACGGTACACGTTTTCCAGTGTGCCGAACTCAGTAATCCGTGACAAGGTTGAGCGATCGCGTACAACGTCCACCTTAAAGGGGGTGCGCAAACTGAGTGAAACAAATAAACCCACCGTCACCGCCACCAAGATCATGGTGTAAATCTGAATACGAGGTCGCATCAAGCGTTGCCAGATTTGTTGAGGCGTCCACTTGTTATCCATCGCATTTTGTGTGGAGTAGCGAACCAAGCCACGTGCATAGCCCATCTTATCCATGACGGTATCGCACACATCGGCGCACGCGCCACAACCAATGCATTCGTATTGCAAACCATCGCGAATATCAATGCCTGTCGGACACACCTGAACGCACAAGGTGCAATCTACACAAGCACCTAAGTTCAGGACACCCGTCTCTGCTTTCTTTGAGCGTGGGCCACGTGGTTCGCCGCGTTCAGTGTCATAGGTGACGATCAGCGTGTCGTTGTCAAACATGGCGCTTTGAAAGCGTGCGTAAGGGCACATGTATTTACACACCTGTTCGCGCATGAACCCAGCGTTGCCATACGTGGCGAAGGCATAAAAGAACACCCAGAACAGTTCCCATGAACTCATCTGCGTCAGGAAAAACTCCATTGCCAGCTCACGGATGGGTGTGAAGTAACCCACAAAAGTGAAGCCAGTCCAGATCGACAAGAAGATCCAGATGATGTGCTTGTACCACTTCTTAACCAACTTCTCCAACGAGAAGTCTGCGTCGTCCAAGCGCATACGGGCGGAGCGGTCGCCTTCGACCTTGCGCTCAATCCACAAGAAAATTTCGCTGTAAACCGTTTGCGGACAGGCATAACCACACCACAAACGCCCCGCCACTGCCGTGAACAAAAACAGCGCCAAGGCTGAAATCACCAACAAGCCCGTGAGATAAATAAAGTCTTGCGGGTACAAGACCAAACCAAAAATATAAAACCTGCGCGACGCCAAATCGAACAGCACCGCTTGACGTGTACCCCACTCAAACCAAGGCAAACCGTAAAACACCAGCTGCGTCAGGACCACCAAAATCCAGCGCCAATAAGCAAAGATACCCTCCACAGAGCGAGGGTAGATTTTTTTCGATGCAGCATAAAGCGAGACCATCGCCTCGTCCGCAGAGCCCGAAGGCTCTGGAACGATGGGGATGGTCTTGCGCTGCTTGGAGTCGTCAGCAGAGTTCAAAGCGTTTTACTTCGCAACAGCAGGTTTATTCGAGAAGCCCCAAACATAGGCGGTCAACACGTGAATTTGTGATTCAGTCAAACGGCCTTCTTGTGCTGGCATTTGGTTGACCTTACCGTTGTTGATCATCGCGGTGATGGCTTCTTCGCCCCAGCCGTGCAACCAGATCTTGTCGGTCAAGTTAGCCGAGCCCATGGCTTGCATACCTTTGCCGTCAGGACCGTGACACGCAGCACATGCACCGAACTTCGACTTACCCAAAGCGGCACGCACAGAGTCGTGTGGGCTACCAGACAAACTCAACACATAGTGCGACACATTGCGAATGTCGTCTGGTGTTCCAACAGCTGCCGCCATAGGTGGCATTTGACCAATACGCCCTTTGGTGAGGGTCTCTTTGATCTTGTCAGTCGTACCACCATGCAGCCAATCGCTGTCTGTCAAGTTGGGGAAGCCTTTTGAACCGCGGGCGTCAGAACCGTGGCACTGTGCGCAGTTGTTCATGAACAAACGCTCGCCCACAGCCATGGCTTTAGGGTCTTGCGACAGTTGTTCGGGTGTTTGCGCGTTGAAAGCAGCGTACAAAGGCTCAAGCTCTTGGTTGGCCTTGGCCACTTCAGCTTCGTATTGACCTTGCGATGTCCAAGCCAACTTACCTGCATAGCCACCCAAACCTGGGTAAGCAATGAAATACACCACAGCAAACACCATGGTGATGATGAACAGCCACAGCCACCAACGTGGGAGGGGGTTGTTCATTTCACGCAAGTCCTCGTCCCAGACGTGGCCAGTTGTGCCGTCTTCTTCGTGCGCTGACACTTTGACTTTGGCCGAGAACCACAGCAAAAATGCGCAGTACACGATGCCAAAAATGGAGATGGACGATACGAAGATCGACCAAAAATTACTTGTGAAATCACTCATGATTCGATTCCTTTACAAAGGCCTCTAGGCCTTAGTCTTGATCGAGGGGCAGCTTTGATGCTGCCTCAAAATCTTCTTTGTTACGTCGAGAAAAAGCCCACACCATGATGCCGATGAACACGGCAAACGAAATCAACGTGGTCGCGATTCGCAGATCATTGACATCCATGGGGTGTCTCCTTATTTGAGCGCGAGGCCCAGTGATTGGAGGAACGCAATCACAGCTTCCATCTCGGTTTTACCCGTGACGTCTTCTGAGGCCTTAGCGATTTCTTCATCCGTATAAGGCACGCCCACTGCGCGCAATGCCTTCATGTGCGCAGGCATTGCTGCTGCATCCACCGTGTTCTTCAACAGCCATGGGTATTCAGGCATGTTGGACTCAGGCACCACATCACGTGGGTTGTTCAAATGAACACGGTGCCATTCGTCGCTGTATTTACCGCCCACGCGAGCCAAGTCTGGACCCGTGCGCTTGCTGCCCCACTGGAAGGGGTGGTCATACACAGACTCACCAGCCACCGAGTAGTGGCCGTAACGCAATGTCTCGGCACGGAAAGGACGAATCATTTGTGAGTGGCAGTTGTAGCAACCTTCACGCACATAGATGTCGCGGCCAGCCAACTGCAACGCAGTCAAAGGCTTCACGCCAGTGACGGGCTCAGTGGTGGACTTTTGAAAGAACAAGGGCACGATCTCAACCAAGCCGCCAAAAGCGACGGCGATCAAGATCAACACGATCATCAAAAAGTTATTGGTCTCCACGCTGGCGTGGGAGAAGCCTTTGGAATTGTTATCAGACATTTATTTCTCCTCAGGCGTGTGCAGGTGCTGGAATGGCAACGCTCACGGTATTACCGCTGGTCACAGTTTTGACCACGTTCCACAACATGATGACCATGCCTGTCAAGTACAACAAACCACCTGCCATACGAATCACGTAGAACGGATAAGTCGCTTTAACTGACTCGACGAAGGTGTAAGTCAATGTGCCGTCGGCGTTGATCGCGCGCCACATCAAACCTTGCATCACACCGGCAATCCACATCGCAGCGATGTACAACACGATGCCGATGGTGGCCAACCAGAAGTGGACCTCAATCGCCTTGACGCTGTACATTTCCTTGCGACCGAACAACTTAGGAATCAGATAGTAGATAGAACCCATAGACACCAAGCCCACCCAGCCCAAAGCACCTGAGTGCACGTGGCCAACGGTCCAGTCGGTGTAATGGCTCAAAGCGTTCACAGTTTTGATGGCCATCATGGGGCCTTCGAAAGTGGACATGCCGTAGAACGACAAGGACACGATCAAGAAGCGCAAGATGGGGTCGTCGCGCAGTTTGTGCCATGCGCCAGACAAAGTCATGATGCCGTTGATCATGCCGCCCCAGCTAGGTGCCAACAACACCAAAGAGAACACCATACCGACCGACTGAGTCCAGTCAGGCAACGCGGTGTAATGCAAGTGGTGAGGACCCGCCCACATGTAAGTGAAGATCAAAGCCCAAAAGTGAACAATCGACAAGCGATACGAGTACACAGGGCGACCTGCTTGCTTAGGGATGAAGTAATACATCATGCCCAAGAAGCCAGCGGTCAAGAAGAAGCCCACCGCGTTGTGGCCATACCACCACTGCACCATCGCATCTTGTGCGCCAGCGTAGGCAGAGTAAGACTTCATCATGCCTGCAGGAATCGCAGCACTGTTAACGATGTGCAGCAAGGCCACCGCGATGATGAACGCGCCGTAGAACCAGTTGGCCACATAAATGTGTTTGACCTTGCGCGTGCCAACCGTACCGAAAAACACCACAGCGTAGGCAACCCACACCACAGCGATCAAGATGTCAATGGGCCACTCAAGTTCAGCGTATTCCTTGCCCTGGGTGAAACCCAAAGGCAAGCTGACAGCTGCCGCCAAGATGACCAACTGCCAACCCCAAAAGGTGAAAGCGGCCAATTTAGGCAGGAACAAGGCCGTGTGGCAGGTGCGTTGCACCACGTAATAGCTGGTTGCGAACAAGGCGCAGCCGCCAAACGCAAAAATCACCGCATTGGTGTGCAATGGACGCAAACGGCCATAGCTCAACCAAGGGATGCCAAAGTTCAGTTCCGGCCAAGCCAGTTGAGAAGCGATGATCACGCCCACCAACATGCCAACCACACCCCAAACCACCGCCATGATGGAAAACTGCCGTACAACGGTATCGCTGTAAACGGCTTGCTCTGATGAGTTCATCGGTCACCTTTCATTTTCAAACCAGTATCCTCAAATCACTCTTGCGAGTTATTGATTCATATCAATCGTTTCTAAGAATACGCTCGCCTTCTTGCTCCACGCTGTCGAACTGGCCTCGATGAACAGCCCACCAAAGGCCACCCAAAATAAAGAGCACCAACAACACCGACAGCGGAATCAATAAATACAAGATATCCATCAAAATCCTTTGGTGAGCCGTAAAGAATTCAATACGACCCACAACGAGCTCAACGCCATTCCCAAACCAGCCAGCCATGCGGGCAACAAGCCCACCACGGCCAACGGCACACACAAAGCGTTGTAAGCCGCAGCCCACACCAAGTTTTGCCGCACCACCCGCAGGGTGTGCCTCGCCAACTTGACGCTTTGCGCCACCACCAACAAGCTGCCGCCCATCAAGACCAAGTCCGATTTGGACTGAGCCAAGGGCACCGCATTGCCAAACGCCATCGACACATGGGCCCCGGCCAAGACAGGGCCATCATTGAGGCCATCCCCCACCATCGCCACCCGCGCGCCTTGCGACTGCGCAGTTTGCATACGTGAGAGCTTGTCTTGCGGCGTACACGCCCCAAATGCTTGGGTAATGCCCACCTGCTGTGCGACTTGCTGAGCTGACTCAGGCTGGTCGCCCGAGAGCAACCACACATCCACATTCAGGTCTTTCAGTGCTTTCACGGTTTGGACCGCGTCGGCACGTATGTCTTCAGACAGTTGCCAGCTGGCAAGCCACTCGTTTTCACTGCATAAGTGTACTTGGCAAACACTCGCCGCATCGGGTATTCCCTTGGTTTTTGGTGCACAAAACGTGAACGAGCCCAAGCGCAAACGTCCGTCTAAGTACCCTTCCAAGCCCTGACCAATCATTTCGTTTACATCTTGAACGTCCGGTGCAGCAACATCCCCCGCAGACTCATGCGCTTGCACCAGCGCCCGTGACAAGGGGTGCAGCGAATGTTTGGCCAACGCTGCCGCCAAGCCCAAGGCGAACGCTGGCGCCACACCTTCTGCCGTCATCACCTGCGTGACGCGTTGACCGTCTTGGGTGAGCGTGCCCGTTTTGTCAAAAATCAAGGTGTCGATTTCAGCCAATGACTCCAAGGCTTGTAGGTTGCGCACCAGCACACCGTGACGCGCCAAATTACCCGCCGCGGCCAGCATGGCCGCCGGTGTGGCGAGCGACAAGGCACACGGACACGTCACCACCAACACAGCTACGGCCACCATCAAGGCGTGACCGGGGTTGGTGGGCCACCAATACACAGCTGAGAGTGCAGCCAATACCAGCACACCTATCAAAAAGGGTTTGGCAATGCGATCGGCCAACTGCGCCAAGCGGGGTTTTTGCAACGAGGCGTTTTCCATCAACGACACGATTTGCGAGAACTGCGTGCCCTCGCCCACCTGCACCACCCGCACGGTCACGATGCCACTTAGGTTGTGGCTGCCCGCCACCACCGTGTCGCCCACGCCACGCACTTGCGGGCGTGACTCGCCGGTCAGCAAGGCCTCATCAGCCAAGGTTTGGCCTTGCAAAATCACGCCGTCGGCAGGAAAGCTCTCTGATGGCAACACACGAATCACATCTCCCACCATCACGCGACGCACGGCCACGCGCTCAAACTCGCCACTTGGCAACTGCCGCTCCACGCTGTCGGGCAAGCGGTTCATCAAAGCTTCCAGCGCCCCCGCCGTGCGGTCGCGCACGCGCAGTTCTAACCAGCGGCCTGTGAGCAAGAAAAACACAAACATGGTGAGCGAGTCGTAATACACCTCGGCACCAAAAATACCCTCGGGCTCAAACGTGGCGACAGAGCTCAGCAAGAACGTGATCACCATGCCAAGAGCCACCGGCAAATCCATGCTCACGCGTCGCGCACGGATGTCACGCAAGGCATTGCCGAAAAACGGGCCACACGAGAAAAACACCACCGGCAGCGTCAACACCCATGACGCCCAACGCAACAAAAACACCATGTCGGGCGTGATGTCGCCCTCGCGCGACACATACGCGGGATAGGCATACATCATCACTTGCATCATGCAAAAGCCAGCCACCAACCAACGCCACAAGGCCCGACGACTTTCTTCGTGTCGCGCCTGGCGCAAACTGCTGTCGGCCGCTGGCAGAGCGCCATAGCCTGCTTTGGCAATGGCCGCCATCCATGCCGATGGCGTCACCCGTGCGGCAGACCACACAACTTTGGCGCGATGCGTGGCAGCATTGACCTCAGCGGCTTGCACGCCCGGCACGGACATGAGCGCCTCTTCGACCGTGAAAGCACAAGCAGCGCAGTGCATGCCTTGGATCACCACGTGCGAATCCCAGCAGTCGTCAGCGCTTTGGAGGGTGGGTTTGTGTGGTTGGCTAAAACGCAACCACTCTTGGCGGTCGTCTAGCAGCTCAACCATGGAAGAATCAGAATGCATAAGGGGTGTAGCCTAACGGTTTCGTCTTGCCAGAGCTTGACGTGCATCAACACGAGACACACAACATGCGTTAAGCTTTAGTTGAAATTAACAAAAGGAGCAGTTTATGTACAAACGAATTTTGGTGGCCACCGATGGCTCGACCTTGTCCAAAAAAGCCATTGCCAGCGCGATTGAACTGGCAGCTCTGAGCGGCGCCGAGCTGGTCGCTGTCAAAGTAACGCCCCGTTACCCGCAAAGCTACTTCGAAGGCTCCTTGCCTTTGACTGCGACTGAAGTTTCAAAAATTGAAAAAGGTTGGACTGACGGTGCGCAAAAAGTGTTGGACGCTGTGGTCAAAGCTGCCAAAGCCAAAGGTGTGAACACTAAGGCTGTGGTCGTGAAGTCTGACATCGTGTCTGACGCGCTGATTGGTGCAGCCAAGAAGCACAAAGCCGATTTGATCGTGATGGCCTCACACGGTCGTCGTGGCATCAAACGTTTGTTGCTGGGCAGCGAGACACAACAAGTGCTGACGCACGCCACCGTGCCAGTGCTGGTGCTGCGTTAATCACGCTGGCATCGCTCACAAAAAAGCCGCTCTGCTGAGCGGCTTTTTCTTTGGGTTCAAGCCCTAGGTTTTCGTGTCAAGCTGTGAGGCGTTGCTTGGCCGCTTGGTACTCGCGCTTCAAACGCGCCACCAATTCAGCCGCAGGCACCACCGCCTTCACCACGCCAATGCCCTGGCCGCAGCCCCAAATGTCTTTCCATGCTTTTTGTGCACCACCACCAAAATTCATTTGGCTGGGGTCGCTCTCGGGCAAGTGCTCGGGGTCTAGGCCTGCTTTGACAATGGAAGGTGCCAAGTAGTTGCCGTGTACACCCGTGAACAAATTGCTCAACACAATGTCATCCGACGTGCCATCCACCACCGCTTGTTTGTAGTCATCCGCGGCACGCGCTTCTTCGGTCGCGATGAAGGCGGAACCAATGTAGGCAAAGTCTGCCCCCATCGCTTGTGCGGCCAGCACGGCACCGCCGGTAGCGATGGAGCCGCTCAAAGCCACAGGGCCGTCAAACCACTCGCGAATTTCTTGAATCAAGGCAAACGGACTCTTCACACCCGCATGGCCGCCAGCACCAGCGGCTACGGCGATGAGGCCGTCCGCGCCCTTTTCAATCGCCTTCTTGGCAAACTTGTTGTTGATGACATCGTGCAGCACGATGCCGCCGTAGCTGTGCGCTGCGGCGTTGATGTCTTCACGCGCGCCGAGCGACGTGATGATAATAGGCACCTTGTACTTCACACACAAAGCCATGTCGTGTTCTAAACGGTCGTTGCTCTTGTGGACGATTTGGTTGATGGCAAATGGCGCAGCGGGTTGGTCTGGATGCTCGCGGTTGTGAGCTGCCAGCGCCTCGGTGATTTCAATCAACCACGCTTCGAGCTGTTCAGCTGGGCGCGCATTGAGCGCAGGCATAGACCCCACCACACCCGCTTTGCATTGCGCAATCAACAGCTTGGGGTTGCTGATGATGAACAGCGGAGACGCGATGACGGGGAACTTGAGCGATTGCAACACCGGAGGTAAACGCGACATATCTGGCCCTTGAGAAAGTTCAGGGCACGTGAAGTGCCCTGATGATGGTTTTGAATTGAGCGAACCTAAAAACTTAGAAGGCGTCGAGCGCCAACTCAGTCACGCTGTCTGCACCGTCCACGATGCTGTCGCGCATGCCTGGCACTTTGGTCAGGATGTGGTCGGCGTAGAAACGCGCGGTGGTGATTTTGGATTGCATGAACACCGCTTCATTGCCCTTGGCCAACTCAGCCTCGGCCACCAGCAAGGCCCGCGCCATTTGCCAACCAGCCACCAAGTTGCCCGTGAGCATGAGGTAAGGCACGCTGCCTGCAAACACCGCGTTGGGGCTGGCTTTGGCACCTGCCACCACGAAGTCGACCACATTCAAGAAGGCTTCGCGCGCGGCTTTCAAACGTGCGGCCATCGCCTTGGCATTGGCACTGCCGCTCTTGAGTAAATCAGCTTCGGTGTTGGCGATTTGCGCGGCAATGCCTTTGGCGGTTTGGCCACCATCACGGCCTGTTTTGCGACCGATCAAGTCGTTGGCTTGAATGGCGGTGGTGCCTTCGTAAATCGTCAAAATTTTGGCGTCGCGGTAGTACTGTGCCGCACCCGTTTCTTCGATGAAGCCCATGCCGCCGTGGACTTGCACGCCCAGGCTGGTGACTTCCAAACTCATCTCGGTGCTGAAGCCTTTGACCAACGGCACCAAAAATTCGTAGAACGCCAAGTTGTCTTTGCGCGTGTCGGCATCGGGATGGTGGTGCGAGGCGTCATACGCCGCCGCAGCCACGGTGGCCATGGCGCGACAACCTTCGGTGTAGGCGCGCATGGTCATCAACATGCGACGCACGTCGGGGTGGTGAATGATGGGCGCACTGGTTTTCATGCTGCCGTCCACAGGGCGGCTTTGCACGCGGTCACGCGAGAAGGTCACAGCCTTTTGGTACGCACGTTCGGCAATCGAAATGCCTTGCACGCCCACGGCGTAACGCGCGGCGTTCATCATGATGAACATGTATTCGAGGCCACGGTTTTCTTCACCAACGAGGAAGCCAATTGCACCGCCGTGGTCGCCATACTGCAACACCGCTGTAGGGCTGGCTTTGATGCCCATCTTGTGTTCGATGCTCACGCAGTGCACATCGTTACGCGCGCCCAACGAGCCGTCTTTGTTCACCATGAATTTGGGCACCACAAACAAGCTGATGCCCTTCACGCCTTCGGGCGCGCCTTGCACACGGGCCAGCACAAGATGGACGATGTTTTCGGCCATGTCGTGCTCACCGTAGGTGATGAAAATCTTGGTGCCAAACACTTTGTAGGTGCCGTCTGGCAAAGGCTCAGCGCGGGTGCGCACGGCCGCCAAGTCAGAGCCCGCTTGTGGCTCGGTCAAGTTCATGGTGCCAGTCCACTCGCCCGAGATGAGCTTTTCAAGGTACGTGGCTTTCAACTCGTCAGAGCCAGCGGTGAGCAACGCTTCAATCGCGCCGTCAGTCAACATCGGGCACAACGCAAAACTCATGTTGGCCGAGTTGAGCATTTCGCCGCAAGCCGCACCAATGGTTTTGGGCAAACCTTGACCGCCAAAATCGGCGGGGTGCTGCAGGCTTTGCCAGCCGCCTTCACAGTACTGTTGGTAGGCCTCTTTGAAGCCGGGCGTGGTGGTCACGTGACCATCTTTGAAGAACGATGGGTTCTTGTCGCCTTCCCAGTTCAAAGGCACAAGCACCGACTCGTTCAACTTGGCGCATTCTTCCAGCACGGCTTGGGCGGTTTCCACGCCCATGTCCTCGAATGCTGGAATTTGGGCCACTTGTTCGAGGCCAGCCAAGTGTTCCATGTTGAACACCATGTCTTTGATGGGGGCGATGTAGCTCATTTTTATGTCTCCAAAATTCAGTACAAAAAAGGCACCCCGAAGAGTGCCTTTTCACAGTGTGTTTAAAGGGCAGCGACCAACTCTGGCACAGCCACAAACAGGTCAGCCTCCAAGCCGAAGTCAGCCACGCTGAAGATCGGCGCCTCGGGGTCTTTGTTGATGGCCACGATCACCTTGCTGTCTTTCATACCGGCCAAGTGTTGGATGGCGCCGCTGATGCCGCAGGCCACGTACAACTGAGGTGCCACGATCTTGCCGGTTTGACCCACTTGCAAGTCATTGGCGGCATAGCCTGCGTCCACCGCAGCACGGCTGGCACCAATCGCAGCACCCAGCTTGTCAGCCAAGGGAACCATGACTTCGTCAAACTTCTCTGAGCTGCCCAAGGCACGGCCACCCGAGACGATGATCTTGGCTGCGGTCAGCTCTGGGCGGTCGCTCTTGGTGACTTCACGGCCCACGAAGCTGCTCTTGCCTGAGTCTGTGGCTGCTGCTGTGGTTTCCACTGCGGCCGAGCCACCTGTAGAAGCGGCTGCATCAAAACCTGTGGTGCGCACGGTGATGACTTTGACAGCATCTGTACTTTGCACGGTAGCAATCGCATTGCCCGCATAGATGGGGCGCTCAAACGTGTCTGGGCTGTCCACCTTGGTGATGTCGCTGATTTGGCCCACGTCCAGCTTGGCGGCGACTCTCGGTGCCACGTTCTTACCCGCCGCTGTGGCGGGGAACAAGATGTGGGTGTAGTTGCCAGCGATGGCCAGCACTTGCGCTGCGACGTTCTCGGCCAAGCCAGCTTCCAGCGTGGCGCCGTCGGCGTGGATGACTTTGCTCACGCCTGCAATTTGCGCTGCAGCGGCTGCGGCAGCACCCGCGTTGTGGCCTGCGACCAGCACGTGCACGTCAGCGCCCATGGCGGCTGCGGCTGTGACGGTGTTCAAGGTTGCGCCTTTGATGCTGGCGTTGTCGTGTTCTGCAATCACGAGGGATGTCATGTGTGTTTCTCCTGCGCTTGTGTTCTTTAAATGACGGGCTTAAATAACTTTTGCCACGTTTTTGAGCTTGTCCACCAAAGTGGCCACATCTGGCACCTTGATGCCCGCGCTGCGCTTGGCAGGTTCGACCACTTTGAGGGTCTTGATGCGGGGGCTCACGTCAACGCCCAAGTCTTCGGGCTTGAACACATCGAGTTGCTTCTTCTTGGCCTTCATGATGTTGGGCAAGGTCACGTAGCGGGGCTCGTTCAAACGCAAGTCAGTCGTGATGACGGCGGGCAGGCTGATCGAAATGGTTTCCAAGCCACCGTCGACTTCACGGGTCACGCTGGCTTTGTCGCCCGCCACTTCGACTTTGGAAGCAAAGGTGGCTTGGGGCATGTCGGCCAACGCCGCCAACATTTGGCCGGTCTGGTTGCAATCGTCGTCAATCGCTTGTTTGCCCAGAATCACCAAGCCAGGCTGCTCTTTGTCGACCAAAGCTTTGAGGAGCTTGGCCACGGCCAAGGGTTGCAGCTCTTCAGCGGTCTCGACCAAGATGCCTCGGTCTGCGCCAATGGCCATCGCGGTGCGCAAGGTTTCTTGGCACTGGGCCACGCCGCAAGACACGGCGATCACCTCAGTGACCACACCCTTTTCTTTGAGGCGCACGGCTTCTTCCACCGCGATCTCATCAAACGGGTTCATGCTCATCTTGACGTTTGCAATGTCAACGCCCGAGTTGTCCGACTTCACGCGGACCTTGACGTTGTAGTCCACCACGCGTTTGACTGCGACCAAAACTTTCATGCAAAAGCTCCAATATTTAAATTAAACAGATTGACGTTTACGTAAACGTAACATTGTAGAGATCAAAGTCGCCTTTTTATCGAACGACCGTGCTTTTCTAGGGAAGTCCCTAGGAAAATCTTAAGCAGGATGGCGCAACACCACCTCTTGGGGCGAATGCACCAACACCACGCCAGCCGCACGCAAAGCGCTCAGCGCCGCGATGTTGACGCGCGAGCGCGTCAAAGATTGGCCATTCACGGGGTCTTCCATCCAGAAATTCAAATTGAAACGCAGGCCCTGAGGCGCCACCTCGCCCAGCAAGGCTTGGGGCATGGGGCTGGACAGCACCCACTCAGCGCTCAGTGCAGCTTGTACCAACACGTCTTGCACGCGGGCCACATCGCTTTCCAGCCCCACCCAGAAGGTACAAGTTTGCAGCAAGTGGCGGCTTTCGAGTGACAAGTTCTCGACACGCTGCGTCAGCAGCAATTCATTGGGCACCACCGCTTCGCTGCCATTGCTGGCACGCACCAAGGTGTAGCGGGTTTTGATGTCGGTCACGCGGCCTTCAAAGCCATCCACACGCACAAAGTCGCCAATACGCAGCGAGCGTTCTAGCAAGATGACAAAGCCGCTCACATAGTTAGCGGCTAGCTTTTGCAAACCAAAACCAATACCCACACCCAAGGCACCACCCAAGACCGACAAGGCCGTCAAATCAAAGCCCAGCGAAGACAAGGCAAACAAAGTGCCGATGATCAACAACAACACGCGCATGGCATTGGCTGCCACCTTGCGCATGGATAAATCTTCAAACGCACGGTTGAGAACACGTTGCTCAAGGGTGGCCGACAGCCACAGCGCCAGCACCAAGACAAAGCCAGAGGTAAACACCACTTCCAGCACATGCGTCACGCTGATGCGTGTCTTACCGAGCATGAATTGCAAGCCATCCAGCTCATCCATCATCGGGCCCCACCAGCCCGTGATCCACAGCACAGCCAAACCCCAAGCCAGCCAAGACACGACTTGTTCCAAGATGCGCGCACCGCGCGAATTGGGGAACACCGCAGCCAAAACACGCGCGATCAAGCGAATCAGCACCAGCGACATCAGCACGGGCAAAGCCATCTTCAGCACTGCCACACGCTGCGTCTTCATCAGTACCAGCTTCAAGCCATAGGTCAAGACCAAGGCCAGCGCTGGAAACAGCACGCCATCCATCAATCGACGCCCAAACAAAATCGAGTTGGGAGACGTGAATCTACGCCCCAAGGCCCAGCTCAAACCCCAAGCCAAAGCCAAACACAGCGCCAAACCGGCGAGTTCTAACGCAATCGCTGGACTTTGCAGGTCCAGCAACAGTTCTTGTAAATCGTTCATTGTTTAAATATCTGCCAACACGCGCAAATGCGCTTCCACGCTGCGACTCAGCGCACTCAGATCGTAGCCGCCTTCGAGGCAAGACACGATGCGCCCCTGTGCGTGACGCGCCGCAATGTCACGCAAGCGGTGGGTGATCCAAGCGTAGTCTTGCTCGACCAACCCCATCTGACCCATGTCGTCTTCGCGGTGGGCGTCAAAACCGGCGCTGATGAAAATCATTTCGGGTTTGAACGCTTCTAAGCGGGGCACCCAATGGGTCTCGATCAATTCACGCACCTCCATGCCTTTGGTGTAGGCCGGCACAGGAATGTTGAGCATGTTGGCTGCGGGGTGTTCGGTGCCCGTGTGTGGGTAGAACGGGTGCTGGAAAAAACTCACCATCAACACACGGTCGTCACCACTCAAGATGTCTTCCGTGCCGTTGCCATGGTGCACATCAAAGTCCACCACCGCCACGCGCTTCAAGCCATGACGCTCTAGCGCGTATTTGGCCGCAATCGCCACGTTGTTGAAAAAACAAAAACCACCCGCCTTGCTGCGCTCGGCATGGTGGCCGGGTGGGCGAACGGCACAAAACGCGTTGGTCAACTCGCCTGCAATCACCGCGTCCGTCGCCGCCACGGCGGCACCTGCTGAAGCCAAGGCGGCTTTCCACGTGTAGCTGTTGATGTTGGTGTCTGAATCCAAGTGACCATACGCAGGACCACCAGCGGCGATGTCTTCCACCAACTGGTCCGACAAACCGCGCAAGGACGCGATGTACATGCGGTCGTGCGCCAGCTCGATGTCGGCCAAAGGCGCTTCGGGCGCTTCGATCTGCGTGAGACCGAGATCCACGCCGCTGATGAGCAAGCGGTCTTGGATGGCGCTGAGCCGTTCTGGGCATTCAGGATGCCCCTCACCCATCTCGTGCTTCATGCACAGGGGATGCGTGTAATAGCCTGTTTTACTCATCTCGTCTGCCTCGGTTCTTCTTCAAGTCAGCTTACCATGGTGACCTTGCTTTTTCCCTTGCAAACACTGCGTGAAAACACATACATCCCCGTTTTATATGGCTTTGCAGCCAACTCTTGCGTTACGTCAAATCACCGCCGTGTTGTTGCTAATGGCTGCATTTGCAGGCGAGGCAACAGCCAAGTCGCATGCGAAAGCTCACAAAACCGTTGCTCATAAAGCCTCCACACGCGGCCCTGTCTACGGGAAAACCACAGAAGCCATCGCACTGGCCGATGAGCTGGCCCAACAGCACAAGCTACCCAAAGCTTGGGTGCGTGAGCAAATCAGCAAAGCACAGTTTTTAAAGGGCGTGCCCAAGATGGTGCTGCCGCCCACCGTGCCCACCGCCAAGAACTGGCGTGCGTATCGCGAGCGCTTCATTGAAAGCCGCCGCATTGATGCGGGCACCCAGTTTTGGCAAACCTACCAAAGCGACCTCGCCCGTGCGGAGCAAACCTATGGCGTGCCTGCCGAAATGATTGTGGGCATCATCGGTGTAGAAACCTTCTACGGCCAAAACATGGGCAACTACCGCGTGCTCGATGCCTTGACCACACTCACGCTCAACTTCCCCGCCGCACACCCACGCGCAGTTGAACGCCAAGCCTTCTTCAAATCTGAGCTGGGCCACTTCTTGGTGCAAGCCCACCACCAAGGCGACGCCAGCATCACCGGCAGCTTTGCGGGCGCCATGGGCTGGCCACAGTTCATGCCCTCCAGCGCGGCCAAGTTTGCAGTGGACTTTGATGGCGATGGCCGCATTGATTTGCGCAACAGCCCAGTGGACGCGATTGGCTCGGTGGCCAATTACTTCAAAGCCTTTGGCTGGCAAACCGGTATGCCCACACACTACCCCGTGAGCTTTGATGAAGCGCGTTTGGACAAACCCACCTTGCTGGCCCCCGACATCTTGCCCTCGTTCAGCGTGAGCAACTTCACCGCCAAAGGCGCGGTGCTAGACGAACAAGCGCAAAAGCACAACGGCTCTTTAGCCTTGGTGGAGTTGTTCAATGGTGACGAGCCACCCAGCTATGTGGCGGGCACCGACAACTTTTATGTGGTGACACGCTACAACTGGAGCAGCTACTACGCGCTGGCGGTGATTGAGTTGGGGCAAGCGGTGAAAGCGAATCGTGCTTTGACGGCTTACCAGTCGAGTTCACGTTGAACTGTATTGAGCACATCGTCTTAAAGTTGGTCTCCAAGCTTGTTATCGAGGTCCTCTAAGTAACGGCCTAGGGATTTCATCTGGCCCTTGACGCTTATGAGAGGGCGACGTGCAAAGCGTCACAACACATCCGAACGAGCTAGAGCCTGTTAAGTGCCCCTGAATGAAACACGTCAATGGCGATTACAAAGTTGTAATTTACAGCAAAGTTTTCGCATTGCGCGTCAAAATCAAATCATGAATATTTTGTTGATTGAAGATGAGAAAAATATCGCTGATTTCATCATTTCGGGTTTCGAGTCAGAGGGTTTTACAGTCCATCACGATTCAGATGGCTTCAGGGGGCTGAACACGGCCCTGATAAAAAAATTTGATGCCATCGTCCTGGACGTCTCTATGCCGTTGATGGACGGGTTTGAGGTGCTGGGCGAAATTAGACGCAAAGGTTTAAAAACGCCCATCATGATGCTGACCGCACGCACCGAACTGATAGATCGCCTGAAAGGTTTTGAAAAAGGTGCTGACGATTACTTGGCCAAACCCTTTTTCATTGAGGAATTGATTGTGCGTGTCAAAACTTTGATTGCAAGACAGTCGGGCAGCGCACATGCCTTCATTTCGCAAAGTGGCTTAACCCTGAATCGATTTTCACGTGTCGCACAATGGGGCGAGCATGCGGCCCCCCTCACACAACGCGAATTTGTGTTGCTGGAGTGCATGATGTTGTCACCAGGACAAATTTTTTCTAGGCAGCAAATCCTCAAACAAGTATGGAATGTCGATTTTGATCCAGGCACGAACGTGGTCGATGTCTGCATTCAACGACTCCGCCGCAAATTGGACGACGCCCGCCCAGATGCTTTGCAAGCCTTTCCCTTAGAGACCATTCGTGGCGTGGGCTACCGATTCAATAACGTATCGCCATGAGACGCTCATTTAAGTTACACGTCTTTTTATCGGTCACCCTTTGTGTGGTGTCGGTTGTCGTCGCATCTCGCGTGGTGGTTAGGTGGACCAGTGGTGAGCCATTCCGGATGTACTTCAGTGACGTATTGGCTCAGCATGTGCAAAAAGAGTTGGATGCCAACACCGGACAACTCGATTTGAACGTGTTTCAGGCGAATCTTGAAAAGACGGTCTTGCATCTTCATTCCAAAGACATGCTTGTATTTGTCGACAACGTCAAACCAAGCACTGAGGTAGCAGAGTTTGCGCGTAGCTTGGCCTCTCAACAGGTTGAATGGGAGCCCTTGCATACGAAACCTTTCGAAACCACAAGCATGGAGTGGGATCAAAAAAATTGGCGCGTGGTACGTGTATTACGGAATTCGCAGCAGCTCTACATCGGCGTTAATGCAGCAGCGTTTCAAAAATCACTCAGTGAAATATTGGAAGTGAGAAATCAAATCGCTATAAAAATGTTGCCTATCCTCATTGCTTTTGTGGTTCTGACGACGGTATTCATTATTTATGTCGTGCTGAAACCGATTAAGAACTTGCAAAGCGCATTTGGACACATCAAGTTTTCAAGCCCTCACGAACATTTAGAGACCAAAGACAATTTCAAAGAATTTGGCGTATTCATTCAATACTTCAACGAGTTGACTGACAGGCTGAGAGCCAATTACACGCAAGCTGCGCGATTTTCAAGTGATGCAGCCCATGAGTTACGAACGCCACTCACCATTATTCGCGGCCATTTGCACCGATTGATTAACCACGCACCCGATGGTTCAACGACACAAATGGAGCTGTCTTTGGAGTCGGAGGAAGTGGAGCGGTTGATCTCGATTACAAACAAATTACTTTTCCTCTCACAAGCCGACGCTGGGCAAATTGGACTTGAGAAAGAAGAGGTCAACCTCAACGATTTGGTGGGTCAAATGATGGATGACATCAAAAGTTACAGACCAGACTTGATCTTAAAGAAGGAAATCGAAGGAACTATTCTTATCAATGCAGATCGAGATTTTATTTTTCAATTGATGAACAACCTCTTCGGCAATGCCATCAAATACAACTACAAAAACGGCTCGATCGACTTTCAAGCGCGCGTGATGGGTCAGCAAGTTTATTTCTCGATCTGCAATACAACGAATCTCACATTAGATGGCCTGGATGACCGTGTCTTTGAGCGGTTTTACAGGCATCTCCAAGTACAGCGTGAAGACAGAGGTGTCATCGCGGGCTCGGGTCTTGGGTTGAGTTTGTGCAAAGAAATAGTCAGGGCACATGGCGGTGACCTTCACTTACAAGTCACGCCCGATAAAAAAGTACGCATTGAGGGCAAGATTTCAGTGAGTTCATAAATTACAAAGCTGTTATCAACCATTACATGCAGCAATGAATTGAAGCGCATCAAGCTCTAAAACCGTACCTTTAAACCTTAACAAAGGGGTTTAAAAATGAAGATGCGGCATCTATTCACCGGTTCATTGCTATTGGCCATGTCGCAGGCCGGATTTTGTGAGTCTGTGCGCGATTGCGAAATGAAACGAAACAAAGACGAGCAATACCTTTGCACAGCGACAACCATGGTGAATGCAGTAATCTGCGATCAAATTTCATCATCAGATGGCGTGTTTTATTGCCGCGCTATGGTGGCATCTAACTCGTATGGTTGCGACAAGATCAGCAGTCCGATCAAACGCCAATCGTGTTTGATGGCTGTGCGTGACAAACAACGATTGGCTATGTGGCGCTGATAGAAGAACATGCAAGACCTTGTTCAAAAATACGGCGGTACTACAGGACTAAAAAAAATCATTGCTTCTTTTTATGAAAGGGTGCGTCAAGAGCGTGGATTGATGCACTATTTTTTCTCGGTGCCGCTGGTGCAAATAGTTGCGGATCAGCTGACCTATGCGACGTACATCATGCGCAAGCCGGATATGGATTACCGACAAGATATCGTGCAAACGGCCATTGCAGACATTCGCATTTCAATGCACGCGTTTGAAGATGTCATCAAAGTCCTGCAGATTGTGTTGGCCGATGCCAAAGTCCATCGCAATGACGCACCTCGGATGGCCATGCACATCATTGAGATCATTGAAGAAACACGCAGCAAAGTGGCCGACACCAAAAAGTCGTTTTACAAGCCTGAGGACATCTCTACCGATGTGCTGCTTACGTTTTTCCGTTCGCAAGGCATTGAAAGCAAGCTCAATGCAGCCACTGACGAAATTGATTCGATGGCGATGTACGGGTTGGCATACCCGCTACACACAACGATCGACAAGTCGGGTTCTGCGATTCAGCTGTACGCGCGCGCCAAGGCGAAAGAGTCCATTGAGGTCAGTGATGTGCAAACCCTCGTTATGGCCGCATCAACGTTGATTAGACCATTGCATTTTCGCGGTTACAAAGATGAGGATGGGCTTGCGATTTTTGAGGGCAGCTATCGTGTGCCAACACAATACGGCGTACCCAAGCGCCTACTACAACGCGTGACCAACCAATTCACTTGGCGTTTTGAAGAGGCGTTTAAAGCAGATAGCCAAGAGCTGTTGATCAATGTCATGGCACCGTCCAAAGATAAAGTTTTATTTGATGACTAATTAAACACAACTACGAGCTGGCGGTGATTGAGTTAGGGCAAGCGACGCTTGTCATGGATTTCGCGCACCACGGCGTCTTCTATGACATCCGCTTTGTGATCACCATTTGAGACATGTCCATGCGCCTCATGCCATTGCCCATCACTGGAGCGAGACCAGCTGGACCAGCTTGCACCCTGCCCCGTCTGCATGCCTTTGCGCATCGCTTGAATTTGTTGCCACATCATCAGCACTTGTGGCTTTTGGCCTGTGGTCAACCAACGCAGACAAGCAAACACCACATACAAGGCGAGCCAACACAACACACCGATGGCAAACAAAATGGCGAACGCCATGCCAATCAGCGCAAATATCAAACGGGTGAAAAATCTCATCGCTTGATATTACTCGTGCGCACTTTGCGCCAAGGCCCACTGCACATGCTCACGCACCACCTCGTTGCTGTGAGTGAGGTGGGCCTGTAGTGCTTGGCGCAAAGCTGCGTCGTCCGCCTGCCGCAGCGCATTGCCCGCAGCCACGGCGAGGTTACGCAGCCAGCGCACATGGCCTATGCGACGTATGGGGCTGCCTTCGGTGTAACGCAAAAACTCATCCTCGGTCCACGCCAAGAGTCGCGCCATGCCCTGCCCCACCAAGCCTGCACGCACATCAAAATCGGGCAAGCTCGACGCTTGCGCAAACTTGTTCCATGGGCATATCAGCTGGCAGTCGTCGCAGCCGTAGATGTGGTTGCCCATCAAAGGGCGCAGCGCCTCGTCGATGGTGCCGTCGTGCTCAATCGTCAAATACGAAATGCAACGGCGTGCATCCACCAAGCCTTCGGCCACGATGGCCTGTGTGGGGCACACATCCATGCAAGCGGTGCATTGGCCACAGTGCGCACTGGTGGGTTCAGATGCAGGCAAGGCCACATTCAAAAAAATCTCGCCCAAGAAAAACATCGAGCCCGCTTCGCGGTTCAGCACCAAGCTGTGTTTGCCGCGCCAGCCTTGGCCACTGCGTGTGGCCAGCTCAGCCTCCAGCACGGGGGCTGAATCGGTGAAGGCGCGGTATTCAAAACCATGGGGCTTGAGCGTCTCGACCAACAAGGCATCCACTTGCTGGGCCAACGTGTCGAGCCGGTTGCGCAGTACCTTGTGATAGTCGCGCCCTCTGGCATAGACCGACACCACGGCCTCCGCAGGGTTACGCAAGCGTTGCCACTCGGCGTCTTGCCAGCCCTCGGCGGTGTCGCGCGGCAGGTAGTTCATGCGGGCGGTCAGCACGCTCAAGGTGCCCGGCACCAGCTCGGCAGGACGCGCGCGCTTGAGGCCGTGGCGGGCCATATAGTCCATGCTGCCGTGGAAGTTTTGGGCCAGCCAATTTTGCAAATGCGGCTCGGCGGAAGACAAATCCAAAGGGGCCACCGCAATTTGCGAAAATCCCAGTGTTTGCCCTAGAGCCTGAATTTGCGTGAGCAACAATTTGTAATCGATAGACAACGGATACCTTTGAACAATTCGCCCATTGTAAAAACTCTGGTTTGGCCCGATGAAGCCGCCACCGCTGCGTTTGCCACGCAGCTGGCCGCCGCATTGACACGCGCCAACCTGAATGCTTGCATCGCCTTGCATGGCGACTTGGGCGCAGGCAAAACCACCTTTGTGCGCCACCTGCTACGCGCCTTGGGCGTCGAGGGCCGCATCAAAAGCCCGACCTATGCCGTGGTCGAACCCTACACCGTGGATGCGGGCGAGGTGTGGCATTTTGACTTTTACCGCTTCAGCGACCCACGCGAATGGGAAGACGCTGGCTTTCGTGACATCTTTGCCAGCACGGGCTTGAAGCTGTGCGAATGGCCGCAAAACGCCGCTGGCGTGATGCCCACGCCAGACCTTGAACTCGACATCCAAGTGGACGACGCCGAGCAACGCCAAGTGCGCATCAGTGCCCTCACCCCACGCGGGCAGGAGCTGCTGGCATGACGCAACACAAGGGCATCCAAAGACGCAGCCTGCTTCAAGGCGGCTCGCTCGCCTTGCTGTTAGGCAGTGCCGACATTGCGTGGGGCGCCAGCATTGTGGCCGTGCGCGTGTGGCCCGCTGCGGCCTACACACGCGTGACGATTGAAAGCGACACAGCGCTTAAAACTGTGCCAATTTTTGTAGCCAACCCACCGCGCTTGGCCGTGGACATTGAAGGCATCGAGCTCAATCCCGCCCTCAAAGAGCTCGTAGGCAAAGTGCGCTCGGACGACCCGTACATCACCGGTGTGCGCGTGGGCCAATACGCCAACAAAACCGTGCGCTTGGTGTTGGACCTGCGCCAAATGGTGAAGCCGCAAGTGTTCAACTTGCTGCCCGTGAAAACCGGCAACACCCAATACCAACACCGCTTGGTGCTTGACCTCTACCCCTCTGAAGTGGCCGACCCACTGGAAGCCTTGATCGTGGACAAGCTCAAGGGCGGTACAGCCTACAACGCACCGTCGATGACGGCCACGCCCACGCCCTCTGCGTCTAAATTGGGCACACGTGCCGACCCTGTGGGCGATTTGATGGCCAAGCCCAACGCCACACCCGAGCTGCCCTCGCCTGCGGCATCCACAGCGTCTGCGCCCATCACCACCGCGGCATCGGTCAACCAACAACAAGACGGTGAGCGCTTCATCATCGTGGCCCTCGACCCCGGCCACGGCGGCGAAGACCCCGGCGCATCAGGCCCCAGTGGCACACGCGAAAAAGATGTGGTGCTGAAAATTGCGCACCGCTTGCGTGACCGCATCAACAACACCGTCATCAAAACAAAACACGGCAACTTGCCTATGCGGGCTTACCTCACACGCGATGCCGACTACTTTGTGCCGCTGCAACAGCGCGTGGAAAAAGCCAGACGCGTGCAGGCGGACTTATTCATCAGCATCCATGCAGACGCGTTTCAAACCCCCGAAGCCAAAGGCGCCAGCGTGTTTGCCCTGAGCGATGGTGCAGCTTCCAGCGCTGCTGCGAAGTGGATGGCCAAGCAAGAAAACCGTGCCGACTTGATTGGTGGCTTGAACATCAAGAGCCAAGACGCCGCCGTGCAACGCGCCCTGCTTGACATGAGTACCACCGCACAAATCAAAGACAGCCTCAAACTCGGCAGCGCGATGCTGGGGCAAATCAAACACATTGGCAAACTGCACAAAGGCCGTGTGGAGCAAGCGGGCTTTGCCGTGTTGAAAGCGCCCGACATTCCCAGCGTGTTGGTGGAAACCGCCTTCATCAGCAACCCCGAAGAAGAGAAACGTTTGGTCAGCCCTCAATACCAAAACGACTTGGCCGATGCGCTGATGAAAGGCATTGAGCGCTACTTCTCACGCAATCCACCGCTGGCCAAAACCCGCAATACCTAAGATGAACGCACAGCCCTTGGCCTACTTCAATCACGCAGGGGCATCGCTCATGTCGGCATCTACGGTCGATGCCATGGTCTCGCATTTGCACCTAGAAACCCGTTTAGGTGGGTATGGTGCGGCGGTGCATCAACACAAGGCGTTGGCCGCCGTTTACACACATGCGGCCCAACTTTTGGGTTGCGATGCCGATGAAATCGCCCTGACAGACAGCCACTCTCGTGGTTGGCGCGAAGTGATGAATTGCCTGCACTTCACCCCAGGCGATCGCATCTTGGTGGGGCGCAGCGAATGGGGTGGCAACTACGCAGCCTTGACGCACATCGCGCAGCGGGATGGCGCTGTGGTTGAAACAATCCCCAGCACACCCACTGGCGAAGTTTGCTTGACGCAATTGGCAGCCATGCTTGACCACCGCGTGCGCTTAATTTCACTCACGTGGCTCCCAGCCAATGGCGGCCTCATCCAACCTGCGGCACACGTAGGCGCTTTGGCGCATACGGCCAAGACCCCCTTCTTTTTGGATGCGGCACAAGCCGTGGGACAAATGCCGGTTGACGTGCGTTCACTGAATTGCGATGTCCTCACCACACCAGGACGCAAGTGGCTGCGCGGCCCACGCGGCACAGGCTTGTTGTATGTCCGTCGTGGTTTTCTTCAAGCCCTTCAACCTGCGGCGCTGGACCATTTTTCTGCACCTCTGACCAACGGTCAGTACCAACTGCGTGACGATGCGAGGCGCTTTGAAACATCCGAGGCCAACATGGCCGCTCGCTTAGGTTTAGGGCAAGCGATTCAAGAGGCGCTCGCACAAGGTTTAGACACAATTCAAGCCCACGTACAAAGCAAAGCCAGCAAGCTTCGCGAAGCCTTGCAAGGCATGCCACATATCCAAAACCATGATGTAGGCACACAGCTTTCTGGCTTGATTGCCTTCACCGCACAAGGCCTCGCCTCAGACACTGTGCGAACACACCTAGCCCAACAAGGGATTGAGCTTGCCGTCAACGGCACGGCCTTCACGCCACTCGACATGCGGGCGCGGGGGTTAACCGATGTTGTGCGAATTTCAGCGCACACCACCACCACGGACGAAGAAATCGCACGCTTGCTCGACGCCGTGTCAAACCTTGCAGACCTCACACCATGACCGACACACCCGCACAACCCAAAAACCCACTGCACGGCATGACGTTGGAAAAAATCGTCACCGAACTGGCTGACTATTACGGCTGGGAGGGGTTGGGAGAGCGCATCAACATTCGCTGCTTCACGCACGACCCAAGCGTGGGCTCAAGCCTGAAGTTTTTGCGCAAAACACCTTGGGCGCGCGACAAGGTGGAGAGCTTGTATTTGTTCATGCTGCGCGACGTGCGCCGCACAGAACGTAGGTTTTAACGCCGTCTTCAGTCAGCGTTGATGTGTGCAGCGCGTGAGGCTTTCCACGAGCCATAAATAGCCAAAGCGCCGGGAATAAAAATCATCGCCCAGATGATCTTGTCCAAATGGGTTTTGACCCACGAAATGTTCCCAAAGAAGTAACCCGCCGTCACGATACCGCCCACCCACAACGCGCCACCGGTGATGTCAAAGAAGGTGAACTTGCGACGCGTCATCTGCGCTACGCCTGCCACAAAGGGCGCGAAGGTGCGCACAAAGGGCATGAAGCGTGCGGCGATCAAGGTCACACCGCCGTAGCGCTCGTAAAACGCGTGGGCTTGGTCGAAAGCACGGCGGTTGAAAAACTTGGAGTCTTCCCACGCAAACACCTTCGGGCCAAAGAAGCGGCCAATCGTGTAATTGGTTTGGTTGCCCGCCACCGCAGCGGTGAGCAGCAAGGCCACAGACAAGCCGTAATCCATCAAGCCCACGCCGCACATAGCCCCCACCACAAACAGCAGCGAGTCACCGGGCAAAAAGGGCATGACCACCAAACCGGTCTCCACAAAAATGATGAGAAACAGCAAGGCATAGACCCAAGTGCCATTGGCTTGCACAAAGGCTTCCAAGTAGCGGTCTACGTGCAGGATGAAGTCGATCAAGAAAGTAATAAGTTCCATAGGCTGCATTATCCCTGCCTCTAAAATGAGGCCGTGCACCCTGCTACCCAACCCCCACGCGCCATCCGCGAACTCCCAGATGAACTGATCAGCCAAATCGCCGCTGGCGAGGTGATCGAACGCCCCGCCGCTGTCGTGCGTGAACTGGTGGACAACGCGCTAGACGCGGGGTCCACGCACATCACACTGCGCTTGTTGGCCGGTGGTGTGCGCCTGATCAGCGTGGAAGACAACGGCGTGGGCATTCCCGCCCATGAGTTGCCTGTGGCCTTGAAGCGCCACGCCACCAGCAAAATCACCAGCCTCACCGAGCTTGAATCGGTAGGCACCATGGGTTTTCGCGGCGAAGCGTTGGCCGCGATTCAATCGGTCTCTGAGTTGTCGGTGCTGTCACGCACGGCAAACCAAGACAGCGCCATGCTGCTCGATGGCCGCAGCGGCGAGCTGCAACCCGCCGCCCGCGCCCAAGGCACGACGGTGGAAGTCAAAGAGCTGTTTTACAGCACGCCCGCCCGCCGCAAGTTTTTAAAGACCGACAACACCGAACTGGCCCACTGCGTAGAAGCTGTGCGCCGCCACGCCTTGACCCGCCCTGAAGTGGGTTTTGCCATTTGGCACGAAGGCAAGTTGGTGGAGCAATGGCGCGCGCAAACCATTGACGCAGCTTCGGGTGAAGACCTGAACAAGCAATACCAAGCCGCGCTAGACCGCCGCTTGGCCGATGTGTTGGGCGACGATTTTTTAGAAAACTCAGTCGCTGTGCATTACCAATCGGGCCATGTCACCGTGGTGGGACGCGCAGGCATTCCAGACGCCGCCCGCTCACGTGCGGACCATCAGTTTGCGTATGTGAATGGCCGCTATGTGCGTGACAAAGTCATCACCCATGCGGCACGCAGCGCGTATGAAGATGTGCTGCACGGCCACCGCCAACCCATCTATGCGCTGTATGTGGAGATTGACCCCACGCGTGTGGACGTCAACGTGCACCCCACCAAAATTGAAGTGCGTTTCCGTGATGGCCGTGAGGTGCACCAAGCCGTGCGCCACGCGGTAGAAAACGCCTTGGCGGTGCCACGCGCCAACATGCTCATGGCCAATGCCCTGCAAAACCATGAGCTCCCGATGGCGGGGACGTCAGAGGCTTCTGGTAACGCCAACGCTTTCGGCTCACCTACGGCCCCCAGCTGGCCCAACGCCAACTGGCAACAAGCGCCCATGCCTTTGGCTGGCACACGTGTGTCTGACTTAGGCGCACTGTGGCAACCCACACCCCGCACCAGCTTGGCTGCTGAAGAACAATCTGCGCAAAGTTTTGCGCCCAGCGCATTCAGTGCTGCCAACGCACCCGCCCCGTCACTGCAAGAGGCGGCCCCCGAAACTTGGCCTTTGGGCAAAGCCATCGCGCAGCTGCATGGCGTGTACATCTTGGCCGAGAACGCGCAAGGTTTGGTGCTGGTCGATATGCACGCCGCGCACGAGCGCATCGTGTACGAACAACTCAAAACACAAATTGACGCGCAGCGTATCAGCAGCCAACCGCTGCTGATTCCCGCCACTTTCCCTGCCACCGCGCAAGAGGTGGCCACCGCAGAGGCCTGCGCCGAAGCGCTGCAAGAACTCGGTTTAGAAATCTCCACGCTGTCGAGCAAAACACTCGCGGTGCGTGCCGTGCCCAGCAGCTTGGCGCAAGGCGACGCCGTGGCATTGGCGCGCAACGTGTTGGCCGAATTGAGCCAACACGACGCCAGCACGGTGGTGCAACGCGCACGCAACGAACTGCTGGCCACCATGGCCTGTCACGGTGCGGTGCGTGCCAACCGCAAACTCACGGTGGATGAGATGAATGGTTTGCTGCGCCAAATGGAAGTGACCGAACGCTCGGACCAATGCAACCATGGCCGCCCCACCTGGCGACAACTGACCATGCGTGAGCTCGACGCGCTGTTTTTACGCGGTCGCTGATGTCCCCCACGCTCATCATTGTGTTGCTGTCGATGCTGCTGGGTATTCAGCCTGTGGCCACCGACTTGTACTTGCCCGCACTGCCTGCCATCAAGGCAGAGTTTGGTGCAACGCTGTCGCAGGTGCAGCTCACGCTCAGCGCTTTGCTGTTGGCCTTTGGCACATCGCAGTTGGTGTGGGGCCCCCTGTCCGATCGCTTTGGCCGTCGTCCGATTTTGTTGTGGGGCTTGGGCACTTTCACACTCGCAGGCTTGGGCTGTGTGTTGGCCAGCAGCATGCAAGAACTGATCGTGTGGCGCGCTTTACAAGGCGCTGCTATGGGTGCGGTGGTGATGTGTGCACGTGCCATCGTGCGCGACCTGTACACCCCCGAGACAGGCGCAGGCGTGATGTCGAAGGCGCTGACAGGTTTAGGTTTTTTGGCTTGCGCCAGTGCGCCTTTGGGCGGCTTGCTGACCGACTTGTGGAGCTGGCACGCTGCACTGAGTTTGGTGATGGGGTTTGGGGCGATCGCACTGATCTTGGTTGCCCTGACATTCAAAGAAACGGTGCATCGTAAAAACCCACATGCGCTGCAGGTCAAGGTGCTAGCAAAGACGTGGTGGCACATCGTGCGCCACCCCACGTTTGTGGCGTTCACCTGTGTGTCGATTGGCTCGTACGGCGGGCTCTTTACCTTCTTGGCATCGTCTTCGTTCGTTTTCATCAACTTGTTGGGATTGGCGCGCTGGCAATACGGGTTGTTGTTGTTTTCGATGGCCTTCACTTATTTACTGGGCACCGTGTTGTGCCGTCGTTTGTTGGCTCGATTTGGCGTGACGCAAACGGTCGCCATTGGCGGGGTGTTCAGCTTGGTGGGCGGCGGCTGGATGGCACTCAATGCGTGGCTGGGTGGGCAAAGTGTGGTGAGTCTGATGGGGCCGTTTTATTGGTTCGTCTTGGCGCACGGCATCCATCAGCCATGCGGTCAAAGTGGTGCGGTGGGGCCTTTCCCCAAAGCGGCGGGTGCGGCATCGGCCCTAGGCGGCTTCTTGATGATGGCGGCAGCTTTCATCACAGGGCTGTGGCTGGGTGCGGTGCAAGACGGCTCTGCGCTGCCCATGGCGCAAAGCATCGCGTTTTGGTCTGTCATCACTGCGCTGTCGGCTTGGCTGCTGGTGTTGCGCCGTGGAGGCCCGCGTGTCTAACGCATCGCATCTGGCACAAGGCTGGACCGTTGACGCCATCACCCTCGTTGGTCCGACGGCCAGCGGTAAAACTGCAGCAGCTTTGGCGATCGCCCAAGCATGGCCCGTTGAAATCATCAGCGTGGATTCGGCCTTGGTGTATCGCGGCATGGACATTGGCACGGCCAAGCCCAATGCCGATGAACTCGCACAAGTGCCGCACCACCTGATTGACATTCGCGACCCACGACACGCCTACAGCGCGGCTGAGTTTGCCCGCGATGCCTCAGCCCTGATGGCCGACATCCGCGCGCGCGGCAAGCTGCCACTGCTGGTGGGCGGCACCATGCTCTACCTCAAAGCCTTGCGCAATGGCATTGACGACTTGCCCACTGCACAGCCCGAGCTGCGCGCCGAAATCGAGCAACAAGCCTTCGCCTTGGGCTGGCCCGCCATGCATGCCGAACTGGCGAAGGTCGATGCCATCACGGCTGCACGCTTGGCGCCCAACGATGCGCAGCGCATCTCGCGCGCACTCGAGGTGTGGCGCGTGAGCGGCAAAGCTTTGTCGCAATGGTTTGCTGAAGCAGATGCCACGCGTGCAACGCAACCAGCACTGACGATGCCCCTGCTCTCGCTAGAGCCCGTCAACCGCGCATGGCTGCATGCGCGCATTGCGCTGCGCTTTGACATCATGCTGGCGGGAGGATTTCTGGCCGAAGTACAAACCCTGCGTGCGCGAGGTGACTTGCACATCGATTTGCCCAGCATGCGCTGTGTGGGGTACCGCCAAGCGTGGGAGTTGCTCGACCGTGCAGTGGCTGTAGGCGCCGCCCCAGAAAGCATCTTGCCCCAACTGCACGAGTTGGGCGTTGCGGCTACGCGGCAGTTGGCCAAACGACAACTCACTTGGCTGCGCGGCATGGACGAGCGCATCGTCATCCCCTGTGATGCACCTGATGCTTTGGCGCAAACACTCGCCACTGTGCAGCGGTTTACTGCAACGGCTCTTTGAGCACGTCAGGCAGTGGCAAAGGCATGACGGCGATGCCTTCGTCGATCAACCCTTCAGTTTCTTCAGGTGTGGCGTGGCCGCGAATGTTGCGTGCCTCAGCTTCTCCATAGTGCATCTTGCGGGCTTCTTCGGGGAAGCTGTTGCCCACGTCTTCGGTATTCGCCACCACATGGCGCACCATCTTGAGCAAAGCGGCTTGCAACTGTGCGGGCCCTAGGTTGGCCACGTCTTGTAGGCTGGGCGATGTGGGCGTTGCGTTGTCAGCGGACTCGGTCGCATTCAGGTTCAAGCGCGGTGCGCTGAGTTTTTTGCTCACGTTGGCATCGCCGCACATCGGGCAGTTCAGCAAGCCACGTGTGAGCTGGCTTTGGTAATCGTCCTCGGAACCAAACCAGCCTTCAAACACATGGTGTTGGGCGCATTGAAGGTCTAACACTTTCATGGCTCGATTATCCCGCAGCACGTCTCACACGCGTTGCCACAGTCATAGGCTCTGCCATTGCAGGGGCCATGCGCCGCTGAGGTGGTTTTGCAACCAGAGCAAACCTGTGAGGGTTTTGGCGTCCGTCAGTTGGCCGTCGCGTGACCATGCCAGCAGCTCGTCCACGCTGGCATCAAACACATCGAGAAACTCGCCTTCGTCCAGTTGTCGCTCGCCTTGGGTCAGGCCGCGTGCAAACCAAATGTCGATGAACTCGGTGGAATAGCTGATGACGGGGTGCAAGACACCCGCATGGGCCCACTCGGTGGCGCGGTAGCCAGTTTCTTCTAGCAACTCGCGCTGGGCACACACCAAACGGTCTTCACCCGGATCGAGCTTGCCCGCGGGAAACTCAATCATCACCTGCTGCACGGGGTAGCGGTATTGGCGCTCCATCACCAAACGGCCATCGTCGCGGATGGCGATGATCATCACCGCGCCGGGGTGAATCACAAACTCACGTGTGGCGGTGCCACCGCTGGGCAAGCGCACGGTGTCGCGAAAGGCGTGCAAAAAGTGGCCTTTGAGCAACTCGACGTGGTCTAGCGTGTGTTCGACCAAATGGTCATCAGAGGTGGTTTTCATAGTCATCATGAAAAAAGCCAGCTCGAAAGCTGGCTTATGTGAGGTAGCAAGGGCTTAGGTACCCAGCGTAGACACAATGGCTTTGGCACACAAGGCCATCAAACCACCGGGCAAGATGCCCAAGATCAAGATCAAGGCACCGTTGAGGCTCAAGACCACGCGCACATCGTTGCCAGCAGACACGGTGGTGGCCGTGATGGGGGCGTCAAAGTACATGACCTTGACGATGCGCAAGTAGTAGAACGCACCAATCAGCGACATCATCACAGCAAACACAGCCAAGACAATCGCACCGGCTTGGCCTGAAGCGATCAAGGCTTGCAACACCGACAGCTTGGCATAGAAACCAACCAGGGGTGGCACACCCGCCAACGAGAACATACAAGCGGCCATCACACCTGCGTACAGGGGGCTGCGTTGGTTCAAGCCAGCGAGGTCAGCAATTTCTTCGCTTTCAAAACCTTCACGGGCCAACAACAAGATGATGCCGAAGGTGGCCAAGGTGGTCAGCACATAGGTGATGACGTAGAACATGGATGAGCTGTAGGCATTGGCCGCAGCGGCAGTGTTGCCATTGACCACGCCAGAGAGCAAACCAATCAACACAAAACCCATTTGGGCAATGGTCGAGAAGGCCAACATGCGCTTGAGGTTGGTTTGCGCCACTGCGGCCAAGTTACCAATTAGCAAGGATGAGATGGCCAAGACCATCAACATTTGCTGCCAGTCCACGGCCAAGGGCAACAAGCCTTCCACCAACAAACGGATGGTCATGGCAAATGCGGCCAACTTAGGCGCGCCACCAATCATCAAGGTGATGGCTGTGGGTGCGCCTTGGTAAACGTCAGGGATCCACATGTGGAAAGGCACCACACCAAATTTGAATGCCAAACCGCAGACCACGAAGACCAAGCCCAACACCAACACTTGGTGCTTGATTTGACCCGAGGCCACAGCCTTGAACACGGTGCTGATGTCGAGCGAGCCTGTGGCGCCGTACAACATGGACAAGCCATAGAGCAAGAAGCCGCTGGCCATCGCACCCAACACAAAGTATTTCATCGCAGCTTCGCTGGCCACGGCGCTGTCGCGGCGCAAGGCCACCATGGCGTAGCTAGACAAAGTCAGCAATTCCAAGCCGAGGTACAACACGAGGAAGTTGTTGCCCGAGATCATGACGAACATGCCCAGCAAAGCAAACAAACCCAAGGTGAACAACTCGCCGCCGCGCAACATGTCGCGCTCAGCAGCATAAGGACGGCCGTAGACCAAAGTGACCATCACAGCCAAAGCTGCAAAGCACTTGAGCCAGCTGCCCATGGGGTCAGAGACCACCATATTGCCGAAGCTATAAACCGTTTGGCCTTGTGTGGCGGCAACGGCTTCCAAGTACGCGACCACACCGATGGTGAGGAGCGACAAAGCGTAAGTGGTGGTGCGACGTGGGCACTTGACGAACAAGTCCACCATCGCAATGACGATGGCCATGACAGCCAACAGCATTTCGGGATAAACCGCAGCGATGCTCAGTTTTTCAAACATTTTTCAATCCCTCTTTATTGGGGCAACTTGGAGATGGCCACGTGCTTGAGCAAGTCAGCCACGGACACATCCATCACATCGGTGAAGGGCTTGGGGAAGATACCCATGGCCAACACGGCGATTGCCAACAAGGCCAACATCACGAACTCACGGCCGTTGATGTCGGTCAACTCTTTGACGTGGTCATTGCCCACAGGGCCCAGATACACGCGCTTGATCATCCACAAGGTGTAAGCCGCGCCGAAGATCAAGGCTGAGGCAGCAGCAAAGCCAACCCAGAAGTTGTATTTGATGGCACCCAAGATGACCATCCACTCGCCCACGAAACCTGCGGTGCCTGGCAAGCCGCAATTGGCCATACCGAACAACAAAGCGAAGGCAGCGAACTTGGGCATGGTGTTGACCACGCCACCGTAGGCGGCGATTTCACGCGAGTGCATGCGGTCGTACAACACGCCAATTGACAAGAACATGGCGGCAGACACAAAGCCGTGGGCAATCATTTGCACCACAGCGCCAGACACACCGATGTCGTTGAAGATGAAGAAGCCCAAAGTCACGAAGCCCATGTGCGCCACGGATGAATAAGCCACCAGCTTTTTCATGTCTTCTTGCACCATGGCCACCAAGCCCACGTAGACCACGGCCACGAGCGACAAAGCAATCATGAGCCAAGCGTATTCGTGTGCCGCATCAGGTGCGATGGGCATTGAGAAGCGCAAGAAACCATAAGCACCGAGCTTCAACATGATCGCAGCCAGCACAGCAGAACCACCGGTAGGCGCTTCCACGTGCACGTCTGGCAACCAGGTGTGCACAGGCCACATGGGAACCTTCACCGCAAACGCAGCAAAGAAGGCAAAGAACAACAAGGTTTGCGCATTGGCTGGCAATGGCAGTTTGTGCCAAACAGCCAAATCAAAGCTTCCGCCCGATTGGGTATACAGATAGATCAAGGCGATCAACATCAACAAAGAACCCAGCAACGTGTACAAGAAGAACTTGAACGCAGCGTAGATTTTGTTGGGGCCGCCCCACACACCGATGATCAAGTACATCGGAATCAGCGTGGCTTCGAAGAACACATAGAACAGCATGCCGTCGGCCGCGCTGAACACGCCGATCATCAAACCGCTCAAGATCAAGAACGCGCCCATGTATTGGTTCACACGCTCGGTGATCACTTCCCAGCCCGCGATCACAACGATCACGGTGATGAAAGCAGTCAGCAACACGAACCACAAGGACAAGCCGTCCACACCGAGGTGGTAGAACACATTGAAGCGCTCGATCCACATCGACTTTTCAACAAATTGCAGTGCTGACGTAGAGACATCGAATTGGTTGAACAAAGGCAAGGTGACAGCCAAGCTGACCACAGAACCGATCAACGCGATCCAACGCACCACTTTCGCATGTTCGTCACGCCCGAAGGCGAGCAAGATGACACCAAACAGAATTGGCGTCCAAATGGCAAGGCTCAATAAACCCATTTTTTATTCTCCTTATTTGAGCCAGACGAACCACGTCATCAGCAAGAACACGCCAAGGATCATGACCAAGGCATAGTGGTAGAGGTAGCCAGTTTGCAACTGACGTGTCCATGAAGACACACAACCCACCAACTTCCAAGAAGCGTTCACCACACCACCTTCGATGATGGCTTGGTCGCCGCCCTTCCACAAACCGGTACCCAAAGCGCGTGCGCCACGGGCCAAGACGTTTTCGTTGAACCAATCCAAGTAGTACTTGTTCTCGAACAAGACATAGATGGGGTGGCACACGCGTTTGATCGCCGCAGGCACAGCTGGGTTGATCATGTACATGTAGTAAGACGTTGCCACACCGGCCACAGCCAACCAGAACGGTGCTGTGCTGAGGGCGTGCAAGGCCATAGCGACAGCGCCGTGGTATTCATGGGCCAACTCGTGCATCACGGGATGCTTGTCGGCGTTGATGAAGATGGCGTCGCTGAAGAACTCACCGTACAACAGGGGGCCAATCGTGTAGAAGCCAATCAGCACAGAAGGAATGGCGAGCAAGACCAAAGGCACCGTCACCACCCATGGGGACTCGTGTGGACCGTGGTCATGGCCATGATCGTCGTGACCATGGTGGTCATCGTGGCCGTGGTGTGCGTCAGGGTTTTGGTCGTAACGCTCTTCGCCGTGGAACACGAGGAAGTACATGCGGAACGAGTAGAACGCTGTGACGAACACGCCAGCCAACACCGCGAAGTGGGCGAAGCCAGCACCAGGCAAGGTGCTTTCAGCCACAGCTTCGATGATGCTGTCTTTGGAATAGAAGCCAGAGAAGAACGGTGTACCGATCAAAGCCAGCGAACCCAACAACGAAGTGATCCAAGTGATGGGCATGTACTTGCGCACGCCGCCCATCCAACGGATGTCTTGGTTGTGGTGCATACCCATGATGACGGAACCGGCACCAAGGAACAACAACGCCTTGAAGAACGCGTGGGTCATCAAGTGGAACACGGCCACTGAATAAGCAGAAGCGCCCAAAGCCACAGTCATGTAACCGAGTTGCGACAGTGTGGAATAAGCCACAACGCGCTTGATGTCGTTTTGGATCAGACCCAAGAAGCCCATGAACAAGGCTGTGATGGCACCGATCACCAAGATGAAGTTCAGCGCAGTGTCTGACAATTCAAAGAAAGGCGACATGCGGGTGACCATGAAGATGCCGGCCGTCACCATGGTCGCTGCGTGAATCAACGCAGAGATCGGTGTGGGGCCTTCCATCGAATCAGGCAACCAGACGTGCAGTGGGAACTGAGCCGACTTACCCATCGCGCCGATAAACAAGCAGATACAAATCACCGTCACCAGCATCCAATCGGTGCCAGGAAATGTGAGTGCGCCCAATTCACCAGCCTTAGCGAAAGCTTCGGTGTAGTTCAAAGTGCCGCCGTAGGCCGCGATCAAACCAATGCCCAAGATGAAGCCGAAGTCACCCACGCGGTTGACCAAGAAGGCTTTCATGTTCGCGAAGATCGCTGTGGGTTTGTTGAACCAGAAACCGATCAACAAATAAGACACCAAGCCCACAGCTTCCCAACCGAAGAACAGTTGCAGCATGTTGTTGCTCATGACGAGCATCAACATGGAGAAGGTGAACAAAGAGATGTACGAGAAGAAGCGGTTGTAGCCTTCGTCCTCTTGCATGTAGCCAATGGTGTAGAGGTGAACCATCAATGACACAAAGGTCACGACGCACATCATCATGGCGGTCAGGCCATCGACCATGAAGCCGATTTCCATTTTCAAATCGCCCACCACCATCCATGTATAGAGGGTTTCGTTGAAACGTGCGCCGTCCATGGCGACGCTTTGCAGCGTCATGGCAGACAACACGAAGGCGATGAACACGCCCAAGATGGTGAGTGAGTGGGTCAAGCCGCGGCCAATTTTGTTACCGCCAAAGCGCGTACCAAAAATACCAGCCAAGGCCGAACCCACCAGCGGTGCCATGGGCACTGCCAACAATGTAGAAGCTTGCAGGGTTTGTGACATGATGAATTAACCCTTGAGCGTGTTGAGTTCATCCACGTTGATGCTGGACTTGTTGCGGAACAACTGCACCAGAATCGCCAAGCCGATGGCAGATTCAGCAGCCGCCACGGTCAAGATGAAGAAAACAAAGATTTGGCCGTTCAAGTCACCCAAGTAGTGCGAGAACGCCACGAAGTTCATGTTGACCGCGAGCAACATCAATTCAATCGCCATCAACAAGACGATCAAGTTTTTACGGTTCAAGAAGATGCCGATCACGGAGAGCGCGAACAGAATCGCACCCAGCGTGAGGTAATGGCCTAAGGTGATGCTCATGCTTTTGTCTCCTCGGCGGCGGGTGCTGCAGGCGCGGGTTTGACCGCATCCATCTTCACCAACGTCACACGGTCACGGGCCTTGACGCGAACTTGGTCGCCCGCGTTTTGGAATTTGCTGTCTTTGCGTGCGCGCAAAGTCAAAGCGATGGCAGCAATCAAAGCCACCAACAAAATCAATGCCGCCACTTGCACGGGGTACAGGTACTCGGTGTAGAGCAACACACCCAAGGCTTTGGTGTTAGAAGCTTGCGCCACCACCACGTGGCCCACATCTACAGCAGGCAAAACAGCGGATGCAGCGTTGACCGTGGCAGAAGCCACATCCACCGGCGCCACAGCCGTGACAGCCGCTGGTGAAATGACTTGTGCAGCCAGTTGTTTTTGAGGTTCGCTGATGCGGAAACCACCCAACAACACAGCGGCCAATTCCAGAGCAATCACTGCACCCACAGTGGCTGCGAGTGGGAAATGCTTCCAGAAGCCTTGGCGAATGCTGTCGATGTTGATGTCAAGCATCATCACCACGAACAAGAACAAGACCATCACCGCGCCCACGTACACGAGCACGAGGGCGATGGAGAGGAATTCTGCTTTGAGCAACATCCAGATACCCGAGGCTTGGAAGAAGGCCAAGACCAGGTACAGCGCGGCGTGCACAGGGTTGCGCGCCGTGATGACGCGGAATGACGCAAACAGCATGACTGCTGAGAACGCGTAAAAAAGAGCCGATTGAACGTCCATCATGAAATCTTTCAACGGTATTTGGCGTCAGCTGCTTTGTTGGCAGCGATTTCGGGTTCGTAGCGGTCGCCCACTGCCAACAACATTTCTTTGGTGAAGTACAGGTCACCGCGTTTTTCGCCGTGGTACTCAAAGATGTGTGTTTCAACGATCGAATCAACGGGGCAGCTTTCTTCGCAGAAACCGCAGAAGATGCACTTGGTCAAGTCGATGTCGTAGCGGGTGGTACGGCGGCTGCCGTCTTCGCGCTGGTCTGATTCGATGGTGATCGCCATCGCTGGGCACACGGCTTCGCAAAGTTTGCAAGCAATGCAACGCTCTTCGCCGTTTTCATAACGACGCAAAGCATGCAGGCCACGGAAGCGCGGAGACAAAGGTGTCTTCTCTTCCGGGAACTGAATGGTGATGCTGCGCGAGAACATGTACTTGCCGGTGAGGGCCATGCCTTTGAACAGCTCGATCAAGAGGAAGCTCGACAAAAAGTCGCGCAACGAGAAAGGAACGGATTGTGTAGTCGTTGTCATGGTGTGTTTCCGGCCTTAGTTCCAGATATTCCAAGGTGTTTGAATCCAAACACCCACCACCAACAACCAGATCAGGGTGAGCGGAATGAAGATCTTCCAACCCAAACGCATGATTTGGTCATAGCGATAACGTGGGAACGTGGCACGCACCCACAAGAACATGGTCACGACCACGAAGGTCTTAAGCCCGAGCCAAATCCAGCCAGGGATCATGTTGAACAGTGCGTTGTCGATGGGTGACAACCAGCCGCCCAAGAACATCACCACGGTCAACATCGAGACCAAGATCATGTTGGCGTATTCAGCCAAGAAGAACATGGCGAAAGACATGCCCGAGTATTCGATCATGTGGCCAGCCACAATTTCGGATTCACCTTCCACCACGTCAAACGGGTGACGGTTGGTTTCTGCCAAACCGGAGATGAAGTAAATGATGAACACGGGGAACAAAGGCAACCAGTTCCAAGACAAGAAGCCCAAGCCCTTGTCAGCCATCATGCCTTTGGCTTGGCCCATGACGATGTCGGTCATGTTCAAGCTGTTCGAGATCATCAAGACGATCACGAAGCAAAAGCCCATGGCAATTTCGTAGCTCACCATTTGGGCCGATGCGCGCATGGCGCCAATGAAAGCGTACTTAGAGTTAGACGCCCAACCCGCGATGATGACGCCGTACACCTCAAGCGAGGTGATGGCCATCAAGAACAGCAAGCCAGCGTTGACGTTGGCCAAAGCCACGTCAGGACCAAAAGGAATCACCGCCCATGCAGCCAAGGCTGGCATGATGGTCATGATTGGGCCCAAGAAGAACAAGCTGGTGGTCGCTTGAGTCGGGATGATGATTTCTTTGGTGAGCAACTTCAGCGCGTCAGCGATGGGCTGCAACAAGCCACCAGGGCCAGTGCGGTTGGGGCCTTTACGGATTTGGGTGTAACCAATGGCTTTGCGTTCCCACAAAGTCAGGTAAGCCACGCAACCGAGCAAAGGCAACAGCACCGCCACGATCTTGAGCAAAGCCCACAGAACGGGCCATGCCAGTGTGGTCCACCACACATCAGACATCAAGCCAAAGCCTGCGTTGTAAATGTTGTCAACCATCACAGGCCTCCTTGCGACTGGGCCGCAACCGCAGGTTGCTTCGCATCAGCGGTGAGTTGCAGCGATGGTGCGCGACGCACCAAGCTGTCGAGTTGGTAAATCGCCGCAGAGGCAGGCTGACCAGCAACTGGGCTCACGTCCACGCTGGCTGTGCATGCATTGGAGAGCAAGGCTTGCACGTCGGCAGGAATCGCTTGGGCACGCACTTCTTCGATGGTCTCGAATTCGAAGCCTGGCACATGGAGCATCGAGCCCAACACGCGCAAGACTTTCCATGCAGGGCGTGTCTCGCCCAAAGGCTTGACCACACCGTGGAAGCTTTGTGCGCGACCTTCGGTGTTGATGAAAGTACCAGCCGTCTCAGTGAAAGGCGAGATGGGCAACAGCACATCGCTGATGTCCATATTGGCCTTGAAAGGCGACAAGGTGACGACCATTTCGGCTTGACCGATGGCTTGTGCCGCAGCAGCGCCGTTGGCAGCGTCGAAAGCGGGTTCGGTGTTGAGCAACACCACGGCCTTCAAACCACCTGCCAACATTTGGCCAGCGTTTTGACCACCCGCTTTTGGCAAGGCACCCACCACTTGGGCACCCACGGTGTTGGCGGCTTCGCCGAGATAACCCACGGTGGCGCCTGTTTGTGCACCGATCCAGTTGGCCAAGCTGAGCAAGCTAGACGCTTTGGCGTGATGCGCCGCTGCATTACCCAACAAAATGGCTTTGCGCTCACCGCCTGTCAAGGACTTGGCGATGGCTTGTGCTTCGGCACTGTTGGCGTTGCCAGCCACAGGCGCAGCCGCACCCGTGATAGCACCGACGGCAGCAGCGATGTCAGCCAAGGCTTGCACCCAGTTGGCGGCGTCTGCCACCAAGGTGTTGGCCACAGGCATGGCCCAGTCGTAGGCTTGTGCGTTCAGGGCGTTGACCTTGCCACCGTTGCGCACAGCTTGGCGCAGACGTTGGGCCAACAAAGGCTGGTCTTTGCGGATGTTTGAGCCAATCACCAAGACGCGTTGCAGCGTGGTGAGAGAGGCCACAGAAGTGCCCAACCAACGGGCTTTGCCATCAGTTTGGAAGTCTGCAGCGCGCAAACGTGTGTCGATGTTTTGGCTGCCCAAGCCGCGCGTCAGCGCTGCGGCCAAGTACAACTCTTCAGCTGTGCTGTGTGGGCTGGCCAACGTGCCGATGGCTTGTGGGCCGTGCTGGGCTTTGACGCCTTGCAAGCCGTTGGCCACGTACTCGAGGGCTGTTTGCCAATCGACTTCTTTCCACTCGCCGCCTTGCTTGAGCATGGGCTTGGTCAAGCGGTCTGCGCTGTCCAAAGCTTCGTAGCTGAAACGGTCGCGGTCAGCAATCCAGCATTCGTTGACGTCTTCGTTTTCCAAAGGCACGACACGCATGACTTTGTTGTTCTTGACTTGAACGACCAAATTGGCGCCGGTCGCATCGTGTGGGCTGACCGACTTGCGACGGCTCAATTCCCAAGTACGTGCGCTGTAACGGAATGGCTTGCTGGTCAACGCGCCCACGGGGCAGATGTCGATCATGTTGCCCGACAACTCGGAGTCGACCGATTGACCCACGAAGGTTTCAATCTGAGCGTGCTCGCCGCGGTGCGACATGCCGAGCTCCATGATGCCAGCCACTTCTTGACCAAAGCGCACGCAGCGTGTGCATTGGATACAGCGGCTCATCTCTTGCATGCTCACCAAAGGACCGACGTCCTTGGGATTGACCACACGTTTTTCTTCTTCGTAACGTGAAGTGGTACCGCCGTAGCCCACCGCCAAGTCTTGCAACTGGCACTCACCGCCTTGGTCGCAAATGGGGCAATCCAGTGGGTGGTTGATGAGCAAAAACTCCATCACCGACTGTTGGGCCTTGATGGCTTTGTCGCTCTTGGTGCGAACAATCATGCCTTGCGTCACGGGCGTGGCGCAAGCAGGCATAGGCTTAGGAGCTTTCTCCACATCCACCAAGCACATGCGGCAGTTGGCCGCGATGCTGAGTTTCTTGTGATAGCAGAAGTGCGGAATATAGGTGCCGGCCTTTTCAGCTGCGTGCATGATCATGCAGCCTTCTTGGACGTCAATCTTTTTACCGTCGAGTTCGATTTCAATCATGGCACTTATCCGTGTCAAACGTAGGCAGAGACCGAGCAGGTCTTGTGCGTGATGTGGTGTTCAAACTCATGGCGGAAGTGCTTGATCATGCCGCGCACGGGCATGGCTGCTGCGTCTCCGAGGGCGCAAATCGTGCGGCCCATGATGTTTTCTGCCACGTTGTCGAGCAAAGCCAAGTCGCTTTCGCGGCCTTCACCACGCTCAATGCGGTCGACCATGCGCCACAACCAACCTGTGCCTTCACGGCAAGGTGTGCATTGGCCGCATGACTCGTGCATGTAGAAGTAGCTCAAACGTTGCAGGCTCTTGACCATGCAGCGTGAGTCGTCCAACACGATCACCGCGCCTGAACCCAACATCGAACCCGCTTTGGCGATGCTGTCGTAGTCCATGGTGCAGTCCATGATGATGTCGGCAGGCAACACCGGCGAAGACGAACCGCCAGGGATCACAGCCTTGAGCTTGCGACCTTTGCGAACGCCACCGGCCAACTCCAACAGTTTGGAGAACGGTGTGCCCATCGGGATTTCGTAGTTGCCAGGACGCTCGACGTCACCGCTGACCGAGAAGATCTTGGTGCCGCCGTTGTTGGGCTTGCCGCATTCGAGGTAAGCCTGACCACCGTTGTTGATGATCCAAGGCACCGCTGCGAATGTTTCGGTGTTGTTGATGGTGGTGGGCTTGCCGTACAAACCAAAGCTCGCTGGGAACGGTGGCTTGAAACGGGGTTGGCCTTTTTTACCTTCGAGCGATTCCAACAAAGCGGTTTCTTCGCCGCAGATGTAAGCGCCAAAACCGTGGGCGGCGTGCAGCTGGAAGCTGAACGTCGAACCCAAAATGTTGTCACCCAAGAAACCAGCAGCGCGGGCTTCTTCGAGGGCGGCTTCAAAACGCTCGTAGGTTTGGAAGATTTCGCCGTGGATGTAGTTGTAGCCCACGCTGATGCCCATGGCAAAAGCGGCGATGGCCATACCTTCAATCACGATGTGCGGGTTGTGCTGCAAGATCTCGCGGTCTTTGCAAGTCCCGGGCTCGCCCTCGTCTGAGTTACAGACCAAGTACTTTTGACCTGGGAACTGGCGGGGCATGAAGCTCCACTTCAAACCTGTGGGGAAGCCCGCACCGCCACGACCACGCAAACCAGATTCTTTGACAGTAGCAATGACTTCGTCTTGCGTCATGGCTGTGGTCAAAATTTTGCGCAGGGCTTGGTAGCCACCGCGTGCGACGTAGTCTTGCAACGACCAGTTGTTACCGTTCAAGCCAGCCAAAATTTGGGGGCCGATGTGACGGTCGTGGAAACATGTTTCCACCGCGGTCGTTTGGAATTGAGAGAGAACTTGTAAAGCTTGGCTAGAGGTAGTCATGCTTATTCCTTCACCGCGCGCAAGCCTGCGACCATTTGGTCGATCTTGTCGTCGCTCATGTAGCTGCACATGGTGCGGTCGTTCACCAACAACACAGGCGCATCAGCGCAAGCGCCCATGCATTCGCCAGGTTGCACGGTGAACATGCCATCAGCGGTGGTCTCGCCAACTTCAATACCCAAGGTTTTCACCAAGTGCATCAAAGCGCCCTGCCCGTTGCGCAACTGGCATGGCAGGTTGGTACACACGTTGATCTTGAACTTGCCAACCGGTTGTTGGTTGTACATGTTGTAGAAGGTGGTCACTTCGTGCACAGCCATGGGGGCCATGCCGAGCAACTCAGCAATCACGCGCTCGCTTTCGGCGCTGACAAAGCCCTGTTCTTGCTGCGCAATGGACAAGCAAGCCATGACGGCAGATTGCTTCTGATCGTCTGGGTATTTGGCAACTTCACGCACAAAACGCGCGTGGGTCTCGGCCGACAGCGGTGCGCTGTGGTGGGTGTTTACAGAACTCATCGGTCAATTTCCCCGAACACAATGTCCATGGTGCCAATGACCGCGACGGTGTCAGCGATCATGTGGCCGCGCGCCATTTCATCCATGGCTGCCAAGTGGGCAAAACCAGGGGCGCGAATCTTCATACGGTAGGGCTTGTTGGCACCATCGCTCACGAGGTAGATACCAAACTCACCCTTGGGATGCTCGACGGCGGCATAAGCCTCGCCTTCGGGCACGTGGAAACCTTCTGTGAAGAGTTTGAAGTGGTGGATCAACTCTTCCATGTTGGACTTCATGCCTTCACGGCTAGGAGCGGCCACTTTGTGGTTGTCGGTGATGACAGGACCAGGGTTGGCACGCAACCAGTCCACGCACTGCTTGATGATGCGGTTGGACTGACGCAACTCTTCAACGCGCACCAAATAGCGGTCGTAGCAGTCACCGGTTTTGCCCACAGGAATATCGAAGTCCATGCGGTCATACACGTCATAAGGCTGGTGCTTGCGCAAGTCCCAAGCGATGCCTGAGCCGCGCAACATCGCGCCCGAGAAACCGAGGTTTTTCGCTCGCTCTGGTGTGACCACGCCGATACCGACCGTGCGTTGTTTCCAAATGCGGTTTTCAGTCAACAGGGTTTCGTACTCGTCCACCAACTTGGGGAAGCGTTGTGTGAAATCGTCGATGAAGTCGAGCAAAGAACCTGAACGGCCTTCGTTCAAACGCGCCACCGATTTGGCATTGCGCACTTTGCTGGCCTTGTACTGAGGCATGCTGTCTGGCAGGTCGCGGTACACGCCACCTGGACGGAAGTAAGCCGCATGCATGCGCGCACCCGACACCGCTTCGTACATGTCGAACAAGTCTTCACGTTCGCGGAAGCAGTAAATCAAGATGTTCATCGCGCCGCAGTCGAAACCATGGCAGCCCAACCACAACAAGTGGTTGAGCAAACGGGTGATTTCGGAATACATCACGCGGATGTACTGCGCACGCTCTGGCACTTCAATGCCCATCATTTTTTCGATGGCCAAGCAGTAAGCGTGCTCGTTACACATCATGGACACGTAGTCAAGACGGTCCATGTAAGGCAACGATTGGATGTAGGTTTTGCTCTCGGCCAACTTTTCAGTGGCGCGGTGCAACAAGCCGATATGGGGGTCAGCGCGTTGGACCACTTCGCCGTCGAGTTCCAACACCAAACGCAGCACGCCGTGTGCTGCAGGATGTTGAGGGCCCAAGTTCAGGGTGTAGTTCTTGATATCAGCCATGGTCAGTGCGTACCACCGTAGTTGTCTTCACGAATGATGCGCGGCGTGATTTCGCGCGGCTCGATGGTGACGGGTTGGTACACCACACGTTTTTGCTCGGCGTCGTAACGCATTTCGACGTGACCCGAGGTTGGAAAATCTTTACGGAAGGGATGCCCCACAAAGCCGTAATCGGTCAACAAACGACGCAAGTCGAGGTGACCTTCGAACACGATGCCGAACAAGTCAAACGCTTCGCGCTCGAACCAGTTGGCAGAGTTCCACAAGTCGTTGACAGAAGCAACCACAGGCACGTCTTCACTCACAGCGAACACACGCACGCGCAGGCGCCAGTTGTGAGTCACCGAGAGCAAATGGTTGACCACCGCAAAGCGGGGGCCATCGGTGAATTTGGAATGGGCTCCGTCTTTGTAGCCCGAGTAGTCCAGACCACACAGGTCCATCAACTGCTCAAAACCCAGACGCGTATCGTCGCGCAGGGTTTGGCACACACCGTGGTAATCGGCCGCAGAGACCGTCAAGGTCAATTCGCCCAAAGCGGATTCGAGAAGCTTGACTTTGCTGCCCAGCACGTCGTGCAAGGCCGCTTCAAGCGTTTGAATGGAATGGCTCATTTGTCTTTCCTACGCAATGTGCAATTAGCGTGCGATGGTGTTTTCGCGGCGGATCTTGCTTTGCAGCTGCAAGATGCCGTACAACAAAGCCTCAGCCGTGGGCGGGCAGCCTGGCACGTACACATCCACAGGCACGACGCGGTCACAACCGCGCACCACTGAGTAGCTGTAGTGGTAGTAACCACCGCCGTTGGCGCACGAACCCATGGACAACACCCAACGTGGCTCAGACATTTGGTCATACACCTTACGCAAAGCGGGGGCCATCTTGTTACACAAGGTGCCAGCCACGATCATCAGATCGGACTGACGGGGACTTGGACGGAACAACATGCCGAAGCGGTCGATGTCATAACGGGCAGCACCCGCATGCATCATCTCAACCGCGCAGCAAGCCAAACCGAATGTCATGGGCCACAACGAGCCCGTTTTGGCCCAATTCACCACCGAGTCATACGACGTGGTGATGAAGCCTTCTTTGAAAACGCCTTCAAGTGACATAGTTATTCCTTATTCCCAATAGGACAGAGAGCCGATTGGGTTACTCCCAATCGATGGCACCCTTGATCCACATGTAGGCAAAGCCTGCAACGAGGATGGCAAGGAAGATCATCATGTCGATGAAGCCAATGAAACCAATTTCCTTGAGCGCCACGGCCCAAGGGAACAAAAATGCGATTTCCAAATCAAACAAAATGAAGAGGATGGCAATCAAGTAGTAGCGCACATCAAACTTCATGCGCGCGTCTTCAAACGCTTCGAAGCCGCATTCGTAAGGGGAGTTTTTGGCCGGATCAGGACGGCGTGGGCCTAAGAAAAAGCCGATCGCTTGGGGAGCAACCCCCACGCCAAGGCCCACAAGGATGAATAAGAGGACGGGAAGGTATTGTTCTAAGCTCATCTCAATCTCGCGGTCTGACTATCTGGTTTTTAGTCTGCGAAGTCTGCCGTAACTGGTTGACACCAGAGTTACAGCAGACTTTTTTTGGATGGTGCCGTCGGCGAGACTCGAACTCGCACAGCTTTCGCCACTACCACCTCAAGATAGCGTGTCTACCAATTTCACCACGACGGCTTTGGGTTGTTTGTTCTACAAAAGCGAAGAGGGATAACGCTTCCTGAACAGCCTCAGAGTTTACCCCGAAAAAGGGCCCCATTCGCTCTGAAGCGTGAAGGTTTTGCGATTACTTGGTGGGGATTTGCGCCGCACCAGAGGCAGGCACTTCGGCCACTGGCGCAGGGGCAACCACAGCACCTTCGAGCACGCTGCCAGAGCTGACAGGACGCAAGTTACCAAAGTAAGCCAAAGCCAATGTACAGACAAAGAAAACAGCAGCCAACACACCCGTCGTGCGCGACATAAAGTTAGCACCACCGCTGGCACCAAACAAGCTGCCAGAGCTGCCACTGCCGAAAGCAGCGCCCATGTCCGCACCTTTGCCGTGCTGAACCAAGATCAAACCAATCATGCCCAATGCAGCCAACAACTGAACCACTTGAACGATATTCAAAATCAAACTCATAAAAACTCCGAAAAATGTATTAATTTCAACGTGCCGCAGCAGCGATGATGGTTAAGAAATCTGCAGGCTTGAGAGCTGCGCCACCAATCAGGCCGCCATCAATGTCGGGTTGCGCCAGCAATTCAGTCGCATTGGCCGCGTTCATGCTGCCACCGTACAGAATGTGCACGCGCTCAGAATGCTCGGTCGCCGCTTTGAGCTGCGCACGCAACACGGCATGTACCGCTTGCGCTTGCGCTGGCGAGGCCGTTTTACCTGTGCCAATGGCCCAAACGGGCTCGTAAGCCACCACGATTTCGCTGATGCAATGGCCGTTGGTATGAATCACAGCGGCCAATTGTCGCTTGACCACTTCTTCGGTTTTGCCCGCTTCGCGCTCAGCCAAAGTCTCGCCCACACACACGATGGGCGTGATGCCCGCCGACAGCGCGCGTTGCGCTTTGTGCGCCACTTGCTCATCGGTTTCACCGTGGTATTGGCGACGCTCTGAATGACCGACGATGGCGTAACGCACCGCAAAGTCTTTCAGCATCGCAGCCGAAATTTCACCCGTATAAGCGCCCTGCTCGTGCGCCGACACATCTTGTGAACCCAAGTCAACGCCCGAGCCTTTGACCAACTGCTGCACTTGCGACAAATACGCCGCAGGCACACACACCGCGACCTGGGCGTGTTTACCACCCAAGGCTTGCGCCAAGCCCTGCTGCACACCGTGCACCAAAGCTTCGTTGGCAGCCAGGCTGCCATTCATCTTCCAATTACCCGCAATAAGTTTTTGTTTCATCACTTACTCCAAGTCAAAACAATCTTGCCAATGTGTTGATTGGACTCCATCAAACGGTGCGCATTGGCAGCACCATCGGTAGAAGCCGCCTCAAATGTGGCGTGAATCACAGACTTGATGCGCCCGGCTTCGATCAACGGCCACACATGCTCGCGCAAATTGCGTGCAATCGCTGCTTTGAAGGCCACCGAGCGTGGACGCAAGGTCGAACCCGTGATGCTCAAACGACGGCGCAGCACCAAACCTGCGTTGAAGCTGCTCTTGGTACCACCTTGCAACGCGATGATGACCAAACGGCCATCCTCTGCCAAGCATTCCACTTCACGTGCCACATAGTCGCCAGCCACCATGTCGAGCACCACATCCACGCCTTTGCCACCGGTCAGGCGCTTGGCCTCGGCCGCAAAGTCGTGGGTTTTGTAGTTGATCGCATGGTCAGCACCCAGCGCCACGCACGCAGCACACTTGTCGTCGCTACCCGCAGTGACGATGACAGTGGCTCCCATGGCCTTGGCCATTTGAATCGCCGTCACACCAATGCCGCTAGAGCCCCCCTGCACGAGCAAGGTTTCGCCCGATTGCAAATGCGCACGGTCAAACACATTGCTCCAAACGGTAAAGAATGTCTCAGGCAACGAAGCCGCTTCAACATCACTCAACCCTTTGGGCACTGGCAAACACTGCGCCACAGGCGCCACGCAATACTGCGCATAGCCACCACCGGCCACCAAGGCACACACACGGTCACCCACGCTCAGGCCAGCAGCAGCCATCGCCGCTGCATCACCCGATTCAATGACACCTGCCACCTCCAGGCCCGGCACATCCGATGCGCCAGCGGGCACGGGGTAATTGCCGGTTCGCTGCAGCACGTCAGGGCGGTTGACGCCACTGGCGCTGACACGAATCAGCAATTCACCCTCACCCGCCAGCGGCACGGGCCGCTGGGCCACGCGCAGCACCTCAGGGGCGCCGGGCGTGGTGATTTCAACGATGTGCATCATGTGCGCGACCGCCTCTCAAACCTCAATTAGGCTTGTGGGGCTGCGTCGTGCGCGTGGTCAGCTTGTGGGCGGTCGATCAATGCTTTCATCGACAACTTCACGCGACCTTTTTCGTCTGTCTCGAGCACTTTGACGCGCACGATTTGACCTTCGCTGAGGTAGTCGGTGACTTTCTCAACGCGTTCGTGGGCGATTTGACTGATGTGCAACAAACCATCTTTGCCTGGCAACAAGTTGACCAAGGCACCGAAGTCCAACAACTTGGTGATGGGGCCTTCATAGACCTTGCCGATTTCGACTTCAGCCGTGATCTCTTCGATGCGACGCTTGGCTTCTTCAGCCTTAGCGCCGTCAGTCGCAGCGATGGTGATGGTGCCGTCTTCTTCGATGTTGATTTGTGTGCCGGTCTCTTCGGTCAACGCACGGATGGTGGCGCCGCCTTTGCCGATCACGTCACGGATCTTCTCGGGGTTGATCTTCATGGTGAACAACTTAGGTGCAAAGTCAGACACTTCGGTCTTGGCTTCGCCCATGGCGGCTTGCATCTTGTCCAAGATGTGCATGCGTGCTTCTTTGGCTTGAGCCAATGCGACTTGCATGATTTCTTTGGTGATACCTTGGATCTTGATGTCCATTTGCAAAGCAGTAATACCGTTGGTGGTACCGGCCACTTTGAAGTCCATATCGCCCAAGTGATCTTCGTCACCCAAGATGTCGGTCAACACCGCAAAACGGTTGCCGTCTTTGATCAAGCCCATGGCGATACCGGCCACGTGTGCTTTCATCGGCACGCCAGCGTCCATCATGGACAAGCAGCCACCGCAGACCGAAGCCATGGATGAAGAACCGTTGGATTCTGTGATTTCAGACACCACGCGCATGGTGTAGGGGAACTCTTCTTTGGTTGGCAACACAGCCACCAAAGCGCGCTTGGCCAAACGGCCGTGACCGATTTCGCGGCGCTTGGTCGAACCCATGCGGCCCACTTCGCCAGTGGCGAACGGAGGCATGTTGTAGTGCATCATGAAACGGTCTTCGTACTCACCAGCCAAGGCGTCGATGCGTTGTGCGTCGCGCTCGGTACCCAAAGTGGTGACCACCAAAGCTTGGGTTTCGCCGCGTGTGAACAAAGCAGAACCGTGGGTACGTGGCAACACGCTGTTACGGATTTCGATAGGACGCACGGTGCGTGTGTCACGGCCGTCGATGCGTGGCTCGCCTGCCAAGATTTGGCTGCGAACGATGTGCGCTTCTATGTCGAACAACATGTTTTCGACTTTGACCGAATCAAACTCAACGCCATCGGCCTTCAAACCCGCCATCACAGCGCCGTAAGCTTCACGGCAAGCGTGCGTACGTGATTGCTTGTTGCGAATTTGGTAGGCAGCGCGCAGCTTGTCTTCGGCTTGGGCTTTGACCTTGGCGATCAATGGCTCGTCCTTGACAGGTGCAGACCAATCCCAAGCGGGCTTGCCAGCGTCGCGCACCAATTCATGGATGGCGTTGATCGCGATGTTGCCTTGCTCGTGACCGAACACCACAGCACCCAACATGATTTCTTCTGACAGCTGTTGAGCTTCAGATTCCACCATCAACACAGCGGCTTCTGTACCAGCGACCACGAGGTCCATCTGGCTGTCTTTGCGTTGTGTTTGACCTGGGTTCAAGACGTATTCGCCGTTGATGTAACCCACGCGAGCGGCACCGATAGGGCCGTTGAAAGGAATACCAGAGATGCTCAAAGCAGCAGACACGGCGATCAACGCAGCGATGTCAGCATCGACTTCTGGGTTCAATGACACAGTGTGAATCACCACGTGCACGTCGTTGTAGAAACCTTCTGGGAACAACGGACGGATGGGGCGGTCGATCAGACGGCTGGTCAATGTCTCGTGTTCGCTGGGCTTGGCTTCGCGCTTGAAGAAGCTGCCAGGGATCTTGCCTGCAGCGTATGTTTTCTCGATGTAGTCAACGGTCAAGGGGAAGAAGTCTTGGCCAGCTTTGGCGATCTTCGAACCCACGACGGTGGCGAGCACCACGGTGTCGTCCATGTTGACGAGCACAGCGCCGCCAGCTTGGCGAGCCACTTCGCCGGTTTCCATGGTGACCGTGTGTTGGCCCCATTGGAATGTCTTGGTAACTTTGTTGAAAATTGACATGTGTTTTTCCTAATGAAATTTGGCAGGCCCCGGTGCAGTACACGATGCCATTCCAGAAAAGTTGGTGCTTTTTTGGAATGACACAGCTTTCGAATCTGCGCCTCGTTGTCGTGCCGGTGATGAAGAAGTGTGTTTAAAAGTGCAAAACGCCTGAGCTTGTTGAAAACTCAGGCGTTTGTCGTTAGAAATTTAACGATTACTTGCGCAGGCCAAGCTTGGCGATCAGAGCAGCGTAACGGTCAAAGTTTTTCGACTTGAGGTAGTCGAGCAATTTACGACGACGGCTCACCATGCGCAACAAACCGCGACGACCGTGGTGGTCTTTGGCGTGTTGTTTGAAGTGAGGTGTGAGTTCGTTGATACGAGCAGTCAACAAAGCCACTTGGACTTCGGGACTACCTGTATCGCCGGCGGCGCGTGCGTTGTCTTTAACGACTTCAGCAATTTTTGCTGTCAACATGGTTTTTTCCTTAAATATTTGACTTGCGTTGCACCGTGGAAGTTGGTGCAACGTGCTTTGCTTACCCCAAAAGGTAAAGCCCATAGAGTATAGCAGGCGCAGCCGTCTTGGGCTTGGGCCCGCGAATTAGGCCAACTCCGCCAGCGGCCAGCGGGGTTTGACGTCAAAGCTGTAGCGCGGCTGAGCTTGCGCCATGCCGCCCTCGCCGCTTTGCAGCCGCATAGCCGCCGCCATGGCGATCATGGCCCCGTTGTCGGTGCACAAGTGCAGCTCGGGGTAATGAACCCGCACGCCTTGGCGCTTGCAAGCCGCATTGAGCTGCTCGCGCAAATGCCGGTTAGCGCCAACACCGCCCGCCACCACCAAGCGCTTCAGGCCGGTTTCGCGCAAGGCCGTGAGCGACTTTTTCAACAAAACTTCGACAATGGCGGCCTCGGTAGACGCGGCCAAATCGGCCTTGCGGGCGTCCAAGTCGCCGCCCAGCTTTTTGGCTTGGGTCATCACCGCGGTTTTCAGGCCTGCGAACGAAAAATCTAGATTGCCGCTGTGCAGCAAGGGGCGCGGCAGCTTGAAAGCCGCAGGGTCACCCTGCTCGGCCAATTTCGAGAGCGCCGGGCCACCGGGATAGCCCAAGCCCATCAGCTTGGCCGATTTGTCAAAGGCTTCGCCGGCAGCGTCGTCAATGGTTTCGCCTAGCAATTCGTAGCGGCCAACGCCGTCCACGCGCATGAGCTGTGTATGGCCACCAGACACCAACAAGGCCACGAATGGAAACTCGGGCGGGTCTTCACTCAAAAACGGTGACAGCAAATGGCCCTCTAAGTGATGCACGCCGAGCACGGGCTTGTTCAAGGCGGCACCTAAAGCGCAAGCCACGCCCGCCCCCACCAACAACGCACCCGCCAAGCCAGGGCCACGGGTGTAAGCCACCACATCCACATCTTGCAACGTACGTTGGGCCTCGGCCATGACCTCGCGTGCCAGCGGAATCACGCGACGAATGTGGTCTCGACTGGCTAGTTCAGGCACCACGCCGCCATAGGCCACATGCATGGCCACTTGGCTGTAAAGGGCGTGCGACAACAGTGTGGGCAAAGCCTGCCCGTCTGAACGGACCAGCGCCACACCTGTTTCGTCGCAAGAGGATTCGATACCGAGGATCAACATAGGCCGTGAGTTTATGCGGTCAACGCTGCACCGTGCCCCGCATCACCTCACTGCGCCATCGCCTGCGCCTCTCCCTGTGCAGATGACAACTCCGACTCCAGCTCGTGGCGACGCTCGTTTGCCCCAGACACCAAGGGGGGAATCACGATCAAAGGCCCCGTGGCCGAACGCCCCAACACGGTTCGCATGTCAATCGGTGCAGCAAAGGCAACGGCAAAAGCAGCCACGGCCAGCTGGACATAAGCAAAGCCTCGCCCGCGGTACAAACCCAAGCCCGCCTGCCCGAATCGATGCTCTTTCGTGGCGGCGCTTCTGCGATTGGTATGCGCAGCCGACGGGTCTTTTTGCGGCAAAGGTGACGCGGCTTTGGCCACCGAAACCGCAGGGGCCGCTGTGTCTTGAGACGCTAACGCTGGCGCTGGCACTCCCGCAGCCTCAACCTCGGACACAGACGGGACTGCAGATGATGTGTCCACCAACGAACCCCCAAGCCCCAGCCTGGCGAACGACTCATCCACCAATTGCCGATTGAGATCCAACGCATCATGTTCGATTGGCACAAATGCATCCGTGAACTTCTGAGTCCGCCCGATCTGTAAAAACTGGGAATGGGCCACTTCAAAGCGGTCCAGCCTGTGGTTGACCTCCTCCGCCACCTCTTGAATGTTTTGCGCGCGAACTTCAGGCGAAATGGCTTCTCGGTGCGTGCCATCCGCATCAACATCGATCGCTTGCAGATTGACGCCAGCCCCATCAACGCCAATCAACTGCTGGTTTGCGATGGACGCTGCAGAGTTGATGGTTTGCCGATTGGTGTCTTGGGCGGACGTCTCGACTTTTTGCAAATTGTCAGCGGGGTCACCCTCCCCCGCGCGTTGACGGTTCGCTGCACTGTCCCCGTCACCGATTTTTTGCAGATTCAAACCGTCCGTCGCGTTCTGGCCGACTTTGACCACATTGCCTTGGTTTTCAAAATCATCGGCGACGCTTTGGATGTTGTCATCCATGGTGCGCGCGATGAACTGGCTCATCTCTGTATTGGCTGCCGAGCCAACCCACACACCCTGGTTGGCCGCCTCTGCCAATTCATTTTTGAATAAGACGCCATCCGCATCATCCACACCAGTGACGCGTTCATGGGTGACCCGATTCTTGAATGCGCTGGTGTCAAACGGTTTGAAATTCTTAGTTTCCAGAACTTGCAAATAGCGTGCAAACGTTTTTTCTGTATAACCAAATGCGGTCAGCATATTCAAGAAGAGCTTGTCTTCCAAATTCGCAACCTCACCATCCGACAGCATCGAGTCGCAAACGTTGGTCAGAATATAAATTTTTTGCTCAGGCTTCAACATAGCCGCAGCTTCGTCCAAGAACTCCTTCAACTTCACGGAACGCACGTATTTGAGGGCCACGTTTTGCAAGCCATCGAACTCACCAATGGCCGCCTCTAATTGCCCCACCTCTTGAGCCCCAATCGAGCCATCGGAGGTCAGCATATAGAGCAGCGCAATCGCCAAAGCGAAGTGAGGTGTCATTGGCTGCCGATCGTCCTTCACCCCAGCGTATCGACCTAAAACCGATTTGTCGTTTTTGAGCGCCAGTATTGTGAAATACGCCTCAAACTGTGACTCATGCACACCAAAGGCCTTGGTCATCTGCGCAAAGAGCGCCAGCTCTGCACGGTCCGCATGTCCGTCGGCCAGCAAGGCATCGCAGACATTGGTCAGAATGCACCACTTGTCTTTGACGCTCAACAGCTCTGAAGCGGTTGCAAAAAACTGCTCAACAGGAACAGACTGAACATAACGCAAGGCGTAACTGAGTACAGCCTTGTCTCCGCCCAGCACCGCTTGCAGTTGACTGCTCTCTTGCGCCTCCAGCTCGCCGTCAGAAGCCATCATGTAGAGCAAGCTACATGCAAGGGCCAAATAAGGCGTCAAAAAGATCTTTTCGCCGCCGTCAGCGTCAACCAACCCAGCATCACTTTTGAGGGTGTCTAAAAGATCGGTTTTGAGGTTTGCGACGGCCATACGTCACAGTAATCACCCTGGTAAATTTCTGGGTGACAACTCCGTCATAGGCCCGCCAGATGACGCCTTGGTCATCAAACTAGCGCCGGCGTGATGCGCTACAAAGGAGCAGACAAAGTCGCTACGACCGTTTGCTTATCAGTCGCCGTCAAGGACAAAGTGGCTTTGTGCAGCTTGGCAATTTCCAGGCAAATACTCAAGCCCAAACCCAAACCATCAATTTGACGCGCATGAGACGCATCACCTCGGTAGAAGCGATCAAACGCCCGATCGCTTAGGTCCTCAGGAATCCCTGCAGCGGGGTTCTCAACCATCAGCTGAAAACGCCCTTGTGACTGCGTCAGGCTGAAATGAACCCATCCAGGCACTCGGTTGTAGTTCACGGCATTGGTATACAAGTTTTGAACCAACTGACGTATCAAGGTTTTGTCGCAACGCCAAATCACACCCGGCGTAATGGCACCTGTGATTTTCAAACTCGATTGAAACGAATGCGCATCCTTGATCAATTGTTCAAGCAAGTCACTCAAATTCACATCCGTCAAGTCCTGCTTCAAGCTGTTGGCATCTGCACGCGAAAGCAGCAAAAGTTTTTCGGTAATTTCAATCAAGCGCTCGACTTCATCGCTCATGCTTCGCATGCGAATTTGGGCATCTGAACCCATGGGCAAATCGTGAATCAAACGCTCCACGTTGCCTCTCAAAATGGTGAGGGGCGTGCGCAGCTCGTGCGAGGCATCCGCCGCAAACCGGCGCGCTTTGGTGAAGCTGTCATTCAAGCGAATTCGTAAGTCGTCAAACACTTGCACCAATTTTTCAAACTCTTTGAAAGGTGCCTGCAACACGATGAATTGATCCAGCGTGCTCGCCGTCAGCTTTGACATGTTGTTTTGAATCAAGGTGATCGGACGCATCATCACATGGGTCAAGTAAAGCGTGAGCAACAAGAGCATGCCCAATATCGTGGGCAATACATAGATGGTGTTACGGTCGCGCAGCGCCCAAACGCGCTGCATCAGCACATCAATCTGTTCCCCCTCGAGCCAAACCTCAGGCCCTTGCACCCGGTTTTTAAATCGAACGGCATACCAATCTTGCCCCCCCACCCAACCATGGGACAGCACCAAATCGCCATGACTCGACACGGCCGTACTTTGCCAAAAATCATCATTTGCCAAAAGCGGTTGACACGCAGGCGTGACGCCTGACTTGGCGGTACTTTTAGATCTGTCACACAAGACATAAAAATCTGAAGCATTGCTGAACAAGCTGCCTTTTTCAATCGCCTTGAAACAGTTCACAAACGCATCGTGGTTTTCAAAATGGTCTGCGCAAGTGGTCAATGCAACGCCCATTTCTTGATGGATGCGCGTCTGCAACTGATCGGTTAAAAAATACTGAGCAATGACACGGTTTGCCCAGATCACCACGACGGTGATCAAAACCACGTGCAGGAACAAACGCGCCTTGAATGATCTTTTCATGCCTTATGCCTCGACCCGCAATCGGTAACCCACCCCACGCACAGACTCAATCGGGGACGTATGCCCACCGCTGCCTCGTTCAAGCTTTCGCTTGATGCGTCGCACACACACATCGACCACATTGGTTTCTGGGTCAAAGTTGATCTCCCAGACATGTTTGAGAATTTGTTGTCGCGAAAAAATATGCCCCGGTGAGCGCATCAAAAACGCCAACAAACTGAACTCACGCTGGCTCAGCACCGCGGTCACACCAAACCATTGCACCTTGTGGCTGACCACATCCAGCGTCAAATGACTGACTGCGATTTGCTGCACTTGCTCCGGCATCTTGCGCTGCATCACGGCCTTGATACGTGCCACCAGTTCCTCAACGAAAAACGGCTTGGGCAAATAGTCATCGGCGCCCATCTCAAACCCCATCAAACGGTCAGGCAAATCGACTTTGGCGCTCAAAATGATCACAGGCGTTGCATGGCCTGCTTCTCTGACTTGATGAAGCACATCAAACCCGTTGAGCTTGGGCAGCATCACATCCAAAATCACCAGATCATGCGCACCTGCAAGCACCGCAGCCAACCCGCGCTCACCATCATCGACGTGCGTCACGTCATAGCCAGCAGCTGACAGGCCTTTGATGACGAACTCGGCAATCTTGGCTTCGTCTTCGATCAGCAGAACTTTCAAATCAACCATCCTTTGTTTTTGTATTGATTTCATTTTGAATGGATAAGTTCAATTTCAAAGAAACCCCCAGATGACATCTCCGTCATCAATTGGGGGATGACCGGCATGTCACTAATCTAACGCGTCTGCGGGCCGATAGTTCAGGTGTAAACGCTGAAAAAGAACCGCCTATGTCACACCTGTCACTGCTCCCAACCGCGCCAGCGCATCTGGATGACGCCGTGATGAACGGCCCGCCCCCCCTCCCAAGCGCGACCCCAACTGTGCAGCCGCCCGCCACTGCCGTTCGCTCGCCCAGCACGGTGGCACTGTCGTTTGCGTTTGACAGCGTGCATAAAACACTCAATGTCGTCGTGACTGACGAACGCTCTGGCGAAGTTCTGCGAAAAATCGAATACAACCAAATTCCGCATGATGTGCACCGCCCAGACAAACTCAGCGGGCTCTTGCTCAACCAGTTCGCTTGACCCGCGCGTGGTCGCCCCACATGAATTGACCATATAGCCATAAGTTATCAAGCCTGCGAGACAATCGCAGCATGAGTATCAGCCATTACATCAAAGACATCGGACGCGGCCGCGATGGCGCCCGCGCGCTTGACCGAGCACAAGCCACAGATTTGATGGGCCAAATCCTTGACGGCAACGTGAGCGATTTAGAGCTGGGCGCCTTCTGCATCGCCATGCGCATCAAGGGTGAAACAGCTGAAGAAATGGCTGGTTTTTTAGATGCCACACATGCCCGCTTGCAACACATCAGCGCATCCAGCCCTGTCGTGGTGCTGCCCAGCTACAACGGCGCGCGCAAGCTGCCAGTGCTGACGGCCTTGCTGGCACACCTGCTGGCACGTGAAGGCTTGACCGTCGTCATGCACGGCACGGCCACAGAATCCAGCCGCATCACCAGCCAAGAGGTGTTGAGTGCCATGGGCGTGACCGCCTTAGACCAAGCACGCGCGGTGCAAGCGGGCGAAGTGGTGTTCATCCCCACCGAGGTACTTTGCCCGGGGTTGAAGCGCTTGCTGGATGTACGCCGCGTGGTGGGCCTGCGCAACCCAGCACACAGCTTAGTAAAGCTGATGAACCCCACCACAGCTGCCGACGCCTTGCTGGTCAGCAGCTACACCCACCCCGAATACGCCATCTCCATGGCCGCCACCTTTGAGCTGACCGGCGCGCGCGCATTGCTGCTGCGCGGCACCGAGGGCGAAGTGGTGGCCGATGCACGCCGCACACCGCAGATGGCCGCGTTTGTGCGCGGCACGCGCACACCTTTGGTCGAGGCACAAGCAGGTTCGCTCATCAAACTGCCAGAACTGCCCACCGACATCGACGCCGCCAGCACCGCACGCTACACACAGGCTGTGCTTAAAGGCGAATTGCCCGTACCCGCACCGCTGGCCGCACAAGTGCAAGCCGTGCTGAAAGCCTTGAGCCTTTGACCATGACACACACGCAACCACCCCATGTGACTTTGGTCGGTGCAGGCCCAGGCGACCCTGAGCTGTTGACGCTCAAAGCGGTCAAAGCCATTGCCTCGGCTACGGTGTTGTTGGTGGACGATTTGGTGAGTGATGCCATCACCGCACACGCATCCCCCACAGCGCGCATCATTTATGTGGGCAAGCGCGGCGGCTGCAAATCCACCCCACAAGCCTTCATTGAAAAACTCATGACGCAAGAAGCGCTGGCCGGCGAAACCGTGGTGCGCCTCAAGGGTGGCGATCCCTTCATTTTTGGCCGTGGTGGCGAAGAAGTGGAACACTTGCAGGCACAAGGCATTGCCGTGACCGTCATCAACGGCATCACCTCAGGCTTGGCGGGCGTGACCTCGTTGGGCATTCCCCTCACTCATCGCGAACATGCGCATGGCGTGCTGTTCATCACCGGCCACGCCAAACAAGGCGCAGCCGACAGCGTGGATTGGGTGGCCTTGGGCCAAACCGCGCAACAAGCCAAACTCACCTTGGTGATTTACATGGGCGTGAGTGGCGCAGCACAGTTGCAAGCGGCGCTGCTGCAAAGCATGCGTGCTGACACACCCGTGGCCGTGATTCACCAAGTGAGCTTGCCCATACAGCGCCATGTGGTGTGTGAGTTGCAGCTGTTACATGACACCATCGTCCGTGAAGAATTGGCCAGTCCATCTGTGATCGTGATTGGTGATGTGTTCAAGGGGTTGTTGGCGATGCAAGGCAGAGCTGAATTGCAAGCCTCTGCAGGCTAAGTCACCCACTAAACTCCCTGCATGAAATCGTTTGATGTTGTGATTGTGGGTGCCGGTGCTGCCGGATTGTTTTGCGCAGGCGTGGCTGCACAGCAAGGATTGCAAGTGCTGGTGCTGGATCACAGCGAGAAAGTGGCTGAGAAAATTCGCATCTCCGGCGGTGGCCGCAGCAACTTCACCAACCGCGAGCTGGATGTGCGCGCACCGCACAAACACTTCTTGGGCGACAACCCGCAGTTCTGCCGCAGCGCCCTGTCGCGCTACACGCCACAAGACTTTGTGGCGCTCATGCAAAAGCACAACATTCCGTTTCACGAAAAGCACAAAGGCCAGCTGTTTTGCGACCGCTCGGCCGAAGACCTGATTCAGATGTTGCTGGCTGAATGCAATGGCTCTGCGAGCGGCGGCAGCGTCACACGCTGGCAGCCCTGCAGCCTCAAAGACATTCGTTACTCCGATACAGACCCAGAAGCACAACGCTATGAGGTCGATACCGGCCAAGGCATGGTCCACGCCGCAGCCGTGGTGGTGGCGACGGGCGGTTTGTCCATCCCAAAAATTGGCGCGACTGACATTGGCTACCGACTGGCTAAGCAGTTTGGCTTACGCGTGGTCGAGCCCCGTCCAGGCCTTGTGCCGCTCACGTTTGACGACAAAGCTTGGGCACCCTATGCCCAACTCTCGGGCCTCTCGCTGCCGGTGCGCATTGAAACTGGAACCAAGAAAACACTGCAAAGTTTTGACGAAGATTTGCTCTTCACCCACCGCGGCTTGTCAGGCCCGGGCGTGCTGCAAATCTCCAGCTATTGGCAAGTAGGCGCTGACATACGCATCAACCTCGCGCCTGAGGTGGACCTGACTGACGCCTTGCTGGCCGCCAAACAGCAGTCTAAAAAACTCATCGCCAACGAGCTGACCACTTGGGTGCCCTCACGTTTGGCCGACACCTGGACTAGCCAAGACCCTGCGTGGCAACGCCCGGTGATCGAAGCCAGCGACAAAGCCCTGAATCTTTTAGCTCAGCGCCTGAGCGCATGGCCCCTCACCCCCACGGGCACCGAGGGCTACAAAAAAGCAGAGGTCACTGTGGGCGGCGTGGATACGCGCGATTTGTCGCAGCAAACCATGGAATCCAAGCAGCCAGGCCTGTATTTCATTGGCGAAGTGGTGGACATCACCGGCTGGCTGGGCGGCTACAACTTCCAGTGGGCGTGGTCCAGCGCCCATGCCTGCGCAAAAGCCTTGGGAGCCCGTTTGAAACCGGCGGTTTAGTCGTTATAATCTTGGTCTTTGCTGGCAAACCCCCAACGGCCTGATCAACTTAATGTTGGGGAACACCGCAGGCATGGCGCTAAGGCACGATCTTCCTAGGCACCCTCTGACTGCAAATATTTGGAAACTTTGGTAATGACCACCATCCGTGTAAAAGAAAACGAACCGTTTGACGTCGCTCTGCGTCGCTTCAAGCGCACCATTGAAAAATTGGGTCTGTTGACCGACTTGCGCGCTCGCGAGTTCTACGAGAAGCCAACCGCTGAACGTAAACGCAAAAAAGCAGCAGCCGTGAAACGCAACTACAAGCGCATCCGCAGCATGCAGTTGCCCAAGAAGCTGTACTAAGCAGCCTCTGCCCCAAAAAAGCTCGCTAGGGACGCCTCAGCGGGCTTTTTTTTCGATTGACTTCTCTCCCTAGGAATGCACCATGAGCCTCAAAGCACAAATCACCGAAGACATGAAAACCGCCATGCGCGCCAAAGACAGCGTGCGCTTGGGCACCATCCGCTTGTTGCAAGCGGCAATGAAGCAAAAAGAAGTCGATGAGCGCGTGGAGTTGGACGACGCCATGGTGATTGCCATCGTGGACAAGCTCATCAAGCAACGCAAAGACTCTGTGGCGGCTTATGTGTCAGCGCAACGCCAAGACTTGGCCGACATCGAAAGCGCCGAGATGAAAGTGCTGGAGGTGTATTTGCCTCAGCGTTTGAGCGCCGACGAAATCACCGCCGCTGTGAAGGCCATCGTGACTGAAGTGGGCGCTGCGGGCCCAGGCGATATGGGCAAGGTCATGGGTGCTGTGAAGGCGCAGTTGGCGGGCAAGGCAGATATGGGACTGGTGTCTGCTGCTGTGAAGGCTGCGTTGGCGGGTTAATGCTTCGTTAAGGGGTGGGGCATAACTCCCCTTCTCTGACTGTTGACGGGGCTAGGCCCCCCACAACCCTAGGCTCCTCTTCGCTGCGCTCAGAATGTCGCTACGGATTGCGGGGGCCCTAGCCCCGTCAGCAGCGGTTTGTGTGTGCTTAGCGATTTCACGCCAGCTAGTGCTGTCGAAGTAAGGGCTTTGAGCGCAGCGACAAAGCTCATGCAGAGCGCCTAAAGCGAATGCGGTGTGGCGTGACTGCCCGTAGCGACATTCTGAGCGCAGCGAAGAGGAGCCTAGGGCAGTTACGCCACACCGCATTCGCGCCTCAGCAAACTACAAAACCAAAACGCAACGAACAAAGAAGCTTAGCTACCTGCCACCTTCATGCGATTGATCAGCACAGAACCAATCGTCTTGGCCCCCATCGTGTAAGCGTCAGAACCAATGGCCTCAATGCCTTGGAACATGTCTTTCATATTTCCTGCAATCGTGATCTCTTGCACTGGGTAGGCAATGCGCCCGTTCTCCACCCAAAAGCCACTGGCGCCGCGTGAATAGTCGCCTGTCACGTAGTTCACGCCTTGGCCCATCAACTCAATCACAAACAAACCCGTGCCCAGCTTTTTCAGCATGGCATCGAGGTCGTCTGCGCTTTGCGTCAGGCGTGAGGACATCACCAAGTTGTGTGAGCCACCTGAGTTGCCTGTGGTGGGCATACCCAGCTTGCGGGCGGTGTAGCTGCTGAGGAAATAGCCTTCCACGCGACCTGCATCCACCACACGACGTGCGCGGGTGGTCACGCCTTCGTCGTCAAACGGCGAGCTGCCTTTGCCGCGCATGACAAACGGGTCTTCCGAAATGTCGATGTGTTTGGGGAACACGCGTTTGCCCAGTGAGTCGAGCAAGAAGGTGCTCTTGCGGTACAACGCACCGCCGCTCACGGCTTGCACAAAACCACCCAACAAGCCTGCGGCCACGGGGGCTTCAAACAAGACGGGGCATTCAACAGTAGCAATCTTGCGTGACTTCAAGCGGCTCAATGCGCGTTCGGCGGCGTAGCGGCCGACGGACTCGGGTGACGCCAACTCATCGGCGCTGCGCATGGAGCTGTACCACGCGTCGCGCTGCATGCCGTCGCCCTTGCCTGCAATGGGTGCCACCGAAATGGTGTGGCGCGAGCTGGCATAGCCGCCGCGAAAACCGTGGGTGTGTGCGCTGAAAAAATGGCTTTGCTGGGCCGACACCGCTGCGCCTTCGCTGTTGGTGATGCGCTTGTCGGTTTGCATGGCCGAGGCTTCACAACGCAGCGCAAGGGTGGCGGCGTCTGCGCTGGTGATGTTCCAGGGGTGGAACAAATCCAAATCGGGGTGGTGTTTGGCTATGTCTTTTTCGTCGGGCAAGCCCGCCACTGGGTCTTCGGCAGTGAAGCGGGCAATGTCATAGGCCGCTTGCACGGTGCGTTCAATCGCGGCTTGCGAGAAATCGGAGGTACTGGCATTGCCACGGCGGTGGCCCAAGTAAACCGTCACGCCCAATGATTTGTCGCGGTTGCGCTCCACGTTTTCGAGTTCGCCTTTGCGCACCGACACGCTCAAACCGCAGCCTTCAGAGGCATCGGCCCCCGCATCGGTGGCCCCCAGCTTTTTGGCGTGCTTCAAGGCGGCATCGACCAGCGACTCGAAGTGTTCGCGGCTGTAGCTGAAACCTTGAGCAGGCGTGTGGGAAGAGGCTTGGGTTTTGGAGGCTTTGGTCATATCGGCGGCTATGATACTTGTCACTGCGTTTGTCCTTTGTGTTGAAGGGCAAACCGACCTATTTAAAGCCCCCAATTTATGTCACGTAAACCCAAAAAAGGTTACTTTGTCCGAGGCCAATTTGTGGCCGAGGGCAGCGAACTCGACCTCGAACTCAAAGCCGAACTCAAGGGCACTGAGGGCCTGAGCCGCACCGACCGCAAAAAAGACAGCGACGACCGCCAAGATTTGGGCGTCGAGTTGCTCACCCTGCGCGGCGAACTGATTGAGCGCCTGAACACGCAAGGCCACATGACGGACCAGCTGCGCGAAGCGCTGGCCGAAGCGCGCCGCATCACCAACTTTGAAGGCAAGCGCCGTCAAATGCAGTACGTGGGCAAGCTCATGCGCAAGCTCAGCGAAGAGTCGATTGAAGCTGTCAAAGACGCGCTCAACGAACAACGCATGGGCAGCACCAAAGACACCTTGGCCCTGCACTTGGCCGAAAGCTGGCGTGACCGCCTACTGGCCGAGGATGCCGCTTTGCAAGAGTGGATGAACGAGTACCCCAGCACCGACAGCCAGCAGCTGCGTGCCTTGGTGCGCCAAGCCCGCAAGGACGACGCCACCACCAAAGCCGACATTGCCAAAGGTTTGTTGCCGCGCCAAAGCCGTGCGTACCGTGAGATTTTTCAGCTCATCAAAGAGCAGCTCAACCTTGCAGAAGACGCGCAGCACACGCCTGAAGAAGACGAAGACTCATACAAGCCATAAGACAAGCCATGACAGACACCACCTTGCTCACCCCAGATGCCCGTTGCGACACCATCAAGGTCGGCATTGTGTCTATCAGCGACCGCGCCTCCAGCGGCACCTACGAAGACAAAGGCCTGCCCGCACTGCGCGATTGGCTAGGCCATGCTTTGTACAACCCGATTGACTATGTCGAGCGCCTCATCCCCGACGAGCAAGCCACCATCAGCCAAACCCTGATTGCGCTGGTCGATGCCGGTTGCAACTTGGTGCTCACCACCGGCGGCACAGGCCCTGCCAAACGCGATGTGACACCCGAAGCCACTTTGGCCGTGGCCCACAAAGAAATGCCGGGCTTTGGCGAACAAATGCGCCAAGTGAGTTTGAAGTTTGTGCCCACCGCCATCCTGTCACGCCAAGTGGCGGTGATTCGTGACGAGTGCCTCATCATCAACTTGCCGGGCCAACCTAAATCGATTCAAGAAACCTTGGGCGGCTTGAAAGACGCAGAGGGCAAGCAAGTGGTGGACGGCGTGTTTGCGGCGGTGCCCTATTGCATCGATTTGATTGGCGGGCCGTACATGGAAACGCGCGATGCGTTTTGCAAAGGTTGGCGTCCAAAGACGGCCGTTAAATCCAAACGCGTTTAACGCCGCAGGCCATCAAGCCGCGCCTGCAATTTTTTGCACCACAGGCTCTGAGCCTGACATGTCAAAGTAAATACCGTCAAAAAACAACTTCACCATGGGCAAGTCTTTGCCCGGCGCGGTGCGGCTGGGCATGAACTGCAAAACCTCAAACACATAGTGGTTCAAGGTGTCCACAAACTTGTCGAAGTGCGGCATCTCCAAGTTGAACATGGGCTTCACCACCATCTTCCACTGACCTCGCACAATCGGGTCTTCGGCAATCGTCACTTCGCACACGATGTCGCTTGTGAGCAAACCGTATTGCTCTAAATCAAACGTGAACTGCCCTTCGAACGCCCCCACGGGGTTCAAAGTTGCCCAAAGGCGCTTGGGATACACATTCAAAAAATACATGGTCAATCCAACAGCTGGTTGATGCGCGCCGCCTCGAAATGCTCTTGACGCGCAGCGTCTCTGGGCATGCAATCGGGTTTGGCTTGACCTGACGAAAGTTGTTCAATGGCTTTCCAGAGCAACGCAATTTGGTGTTCTTGTGACGTGGCGTTGTCAATCAAACCACGCATGGCTTGGCTCACAGGGTCGTCGTTTTGGGTCACGCCGTAGGCTGAGAAACCCATCTTGGATGCGGCCTCTTCACGCTTAGCGTCGGTTTCGGCTTGAATGATGCGCGCGGGGTTGCCCACGGCTGTGGCACCTGCGGGCACGGGCTTGGTCACCACCGCGTTGCTGCCCACTTTGGCGCCGTCACCCACGGTGAAGCCGCCCAACACTTTGGCGCCCGCGCCAATCACCACGTCTTTGCCCAAGGTGGGGTGACGCTTTTCGCCTTTGTAGAGCGAGGTACCGCCCAAGGTCACGCCTTGGTAAATCGTGCAGCCGTCGCCAATTTCAGCGGTCTCACCCACCACCACACCCATGGCGTGGTCAAAAAACACGCGGTCACCAATCTTGGCAGCGGGGTGAATTTCAATGCCCGTGAACCAACGCGAGATGTGCGAAACAAAGCGACCCAACCACTTGAAACCCATATTCCAAAAACCGTGGGCCAAGCGATGCAGCAGCACCGCGTGCAAACCGGGGTAGCAAGTCAGCACTTCCCAGCGGCTTCGAGCGGCGGGGTCGCGGTCCAAAATGCATTGAACGTCAGAGCGTAGGCGTGAAAACATAGTGGTGTGATTATCGTTGTCCGTCAGCGCTCTTGTGAGAAGCCTGCGACATGGCCTTGGCAATTCCGCGCAAGATGTGAATTTCTTCTTGCGTCACCTGGGCGCGGTTGAACAACTGGTTCAAGCGCGGCATGAGCTTTTTGGGCGCTTCTGGGTCGAGAAACCCAATGTCGGTCAGCGACTGCTGCCAGTGGTCGAGCAAGCCTGCGAGTTGTTGGGCATCGGCCAACGGTGTGAGCTCTTGCGTTGCGGGTGCGCTCGCAGAAGCAGAAGCAGCATCAACAGACGGCAGCATCGTGGCAAGTCCCCCCAAAGCCTGCCGCCAGTCATAAGCCAACACTTGCACCGCAGCCCCCAAATTCAACGACCCAAACTTTGGATCCGTTGGAATGCTCAGGCAGGTGTGGCAGCGGTACACGTCTTCGTTGCGCATGCCAAAGCGCTCGGAGCCAAACAAAAAGCCCACGCCAAAGTCGGCGTTTTGGCCATGTTCGGCAGCCAAGGCTGCAAAGTGTGGGCGCGGCTCTAGGGTGGGCGGACCAAAGTCACGCGGCGTCATGGCGGTGGCGCACAGGTGGTGCAGGCCCTCAATCGCTTCGTCCAAAGTTGCCACGACGCGGGCGTTGGCCAGCACATCCAAGGCACCGCTGGCACGCTGGATGGTCTCTTCGCGGCGCAGGACGTTGTCCCAACGGGGCGCGACCAGCACCAAATCGGTGAAACCCATCACCTTCATGGCACGGGCCGTGGCCCCCACATTGCCGGCGTGGCTGGTGTTTATTAGGATGAAGCGGGTTTTCATAGGAGTTTTGTCAGTCTTCGCGCGTAAAATCTGCGCCATTGTCGCCGCCCGCATCGCCGGGCGTTCATCTTCGGCCTGTTTGGGCCAGCTCTTCACAAAATCTATGTCGTCCTCTTCTTCTGTACACCCCATGCTCAACGTGGCCGTCAAGGCTGCACGCGCCGCCGGCGCCATCATCAACCGCGCCGCGCTCGACGTGGAAGCGGTGCGTATTTCACAGAAGCAAGTGAACGACTTTGTGACTGAAGTTGACCAAAACAGCGAACGCGTCATCATCGAGACCCTCCTCACCGCCTACCCCGACCACGGCATCTTGGCCGAAGAGTCTGGCTCCACGCATGGCAACCCCAACGCAGACCACATCTGGATCATCGACCCGCTGGACGGCACGACCAACTTCATCCACGGCTTCCCCTATTACTGCGTGAGCATTGCCCTGCAAGTGCAAGGTCGCTTAGAACAAGCCGTCATTTACGACCCCACCCGCAACGACTTGTTCACCGCCACCAAAGGCCGTGGCGCGTTCATGAACGATCGCCGCATCCGCGTGAGCAAACGCACCCGCCTGGAAGAGTGTTTGCTCGCCACAGGCTTCCCGTTCCGCCCAGGTGACGACTTCAACAAGTACCTCAGCCTCATGGGCGACGTGATGCAACGCACGGCAGGCTTGCGCCGCCCAGGCGCTGCGGCCCTCGACTTGGCCTATGTGGCCGCAGGCTTCAGCGATGGTTTCTTTGAACTGGGCTTGAAGCCTTGGGACATGGCCGCGGGTGCGTTGCTCATCACCGAAGCCGGTGGCTTGGTGAGCAACTTCACAGGCGAAGGCCCTTACCTTGAGCACGAAGAGTGCTTGGCGGCCTCCCCACGCATCTACGCGCAGTTGGTGCCCATCACGCAAAAGTATTCCAAGTTTGCAGGCGCAGACGACAAGCGCGCCGCCAGCACGGCAGCCAAGACCTTGAGCGTGTCACGCGCTGCGCCAGACGCGCCTTTGTAAAAACATCTTTCTGGCAGGCACTGCGATGCGTGATTTGTCTGGGCACACCCCCATGATGCAGCAGTACTTGGGGCTCAAAGCTGACCACCCCGAGACGCTGTTGTTCTACCGCATGGGCGACTTTTACGAGTTGTTCTTTGCCGATGCGGAGAAGGTCACGCGCCTGCTCGACATCACGCTCACGCAGCGCGGCCAGTCCAACGGCGAGCCCGTGGTGATGGCCGGTGTGCCATTTCACTCGCTCGAAACCTACCTCTCACGCCTCATCAAGCTCGGCGAATCCGTGGCGATTTGCGAGCAAGTGGGCGACGTGGCCACCAGCAAAGGCCCCGTCGAGCGCAAAGTGGTGCGCGTGGTCACGCCGGGCACGCTCACAGACAGCGCCTTGCTCAGCGACAAAACCGAAGCCTATGTGCTGGCCATTCACCAAAGCGACCGCCATGGTTGCGGCTTGGCTTGGCTCAGCGTCACGCAAGGTTTGGTGCATTTGGCCGAGTGTGAGACAGCAGAGCTGCCCAACTGGATTGCACGCGTGGCCCCCAGCGAAATCATTTACAGCGCCGAGGTCAGCCCTGCGTTTGAGCAACAGCTCAAAAACTTTTGCAGCAATTTGGGCCTACCCGCCCAAGTGCGCCCTGCGTTTCAGTTTGATGCCGCGTTGGGTGGCCGCAAGCTGCTGGAGCATTTGCAAGCCGCGTCTCTCAACGCGTGGAACGCACAAGACGTGGTGCAAGCCCACGCTGCCGCCGCAGCCTTACTCGCTTACGCCGAACACACCCAAGGCCGCGCCCTCACACACGTGCACGGCGTGTACGTGGCGCGCAACGATGCGCTGATTGACCTGCCGCTCACCACCCGCCGCAACCTAGAGCTGACCCAAACTCTGCGCGGCGAAGACTCGCCCACCTTGTTCTCGCTGCTCGACACCTGCATGACGGGCATGGGCAGCCGCCAGCTCAAAAACTGGTTGCTCTCGCCTGAGCGCGACCGCAGCCAAGCCATGCACCGCTTGGCCGCCATTGAAGCGCTGCAAGACAACCGCACCCAAAGCTACAAAGTGTTGCGCGACGCCCTCAAAGGCTCGGGCGATGTGCAGCGCATCAGCGCCCGCGTGTCGCTGCGCCAAGTGCGCCCGCGTGAATTGGTGTCCTTGGGCCAAGCGCTGCAAAAAGCGCTGCGCATTCAGCCGCTCATTCCTATCGCCTCAGAAGCGAGGGCGGTAGGCCGCTCTGCGGAGGTCAAGGAGGAGCTCGCGCAGCGAGCGGGGGACACGCAGCAGAGCGGCCTAGCGCCCTCGCTTTTAGTGCAAATCGCCCAAGACATGGGCGTGCCGCCCGAATGCGGTGCATTGCTCGAACGCGCTTTGCTGCCCGAACCCGCTGTCTTGGTGCGCGATGGTGGCGTCATCGGCCACGGCTACGACGCCGACTTGGACGAGCTGCGCGCCATCCAAAACAACTGCGACGGCTTCTTGCTCGAACTCGAAGCCCGCGAACGCGAGCGCACCGGCATTGCCAACCTGCGCGTGCAGTTCAACAAGGTGCATGGCTTTTACATCGAGGTCACGCAAGGCCAGATCGACAAAGTACCCGCCGACTACACGCGTCGCCAAACCTTGAAGAACGCCGAGCGCTTCATCACGCCCGAGCTGAAAACCTTTGAAGACAAAGCCCTCAGCGCGCAAGAACGCGCCTTGGCTCGCGAGAAGTTTTTGTTCGAGCAACTGCTCGACACCTTGCAGCAGTTCGTGCCCGCCCTCACCCGCTTGGCACAAGCTGTGGCCACACTAGATGCTCTCTGCGCTTTGGCCGAACGCTCGCTCACGCTGGGCTGGTGCGCGCCTGAGTTTGTCAAAACGCCGTGCATTGAAATCGTGCAAGGCCGTCACCCCGTGGTGGAAGCCCGCTTGGCCGAAACGCATGGCGTGGTGGCGGGCGGTGCCGCCAAAACCTTCATTGCCAACGACACCATGCTGGGCCACAAGCAACGCATGCAAGTCATCACCGGCCCCAACATGGGTGGTAAGTCGACCTACATGCGCCAAGTGGCCATCATCGTGTTGCTGGCCAGCCTCGGCAGCCATGTGCCAGCCACGGCGTGCCGACTTGGGCCGATTGACGCCATCCACACCCGCATTGGCGCGGCTGATGACCTGGCCAACGCGCAATCGACCTTCATGCTGGAAATGACCGAGGCTGCGCAAATCTTGCATGCCGCCACGCCGCACAGCTTGGTGTTGATGGACGAGATTGGCCGCGGCACCTCCACCTTTGACGGCTTGGCCTTGGCCAGCGGCATTGCCACGCACTTGCACGACAAGACCCAAGCCTTCACGCTGTTTGCCACGCATTACTTTGAACTCACCGAGTTCCCTGCCAACCACCGCGCGGCGGTGAACGTGCATGTGAGCGCCGCTGAGTCGGGTGCCAGCATTGTGTTTTTGCACGAAATTCAGCCTGGCCCTGCCAGCCGCAGCTACGGTATTCAAGTGGCCCGCTTAGCTGGCATGCCTTCTGCTGTACTCAGCCATGCCCGCCATGCGCTGGCCTCGCTCGAAGCGGGGGCTGACGCATCGAAGGTACAAGTCGACCTCTTTGCCCCACCACCGTTGCAAGACGACGTGGGCCCCAGCCCGCTACAAGCCAAGCTGGCCGAGATCGACCCCGACAAACTCAGTCCACGCGATGCGTTGGACGCTCTGTACCAATTGAAGAAACTGTTATGACCTACTGCGTCGGTATCAAACTCAAAGCGGGCCTCGTGTTTTTGTCCGACTCGCGCACCAACGCGGGCCTCGACCAAATCAGCACCTTCCGCAAAATGATTGTTTACGAGAAGCCGGGCGACCGCTTCATGGTGCTGCTGTCGGCTGGCAACTTGTCCATCTCGCAATCGGTGCGTGAGATTTTGCAAGTCGAGCAACTCAAAGACACACCCGAGAGCGAACCCATCACCATCTGGAACGCCAAGAGCATGTTTGATGCGGTGCGCGTGTTGGGCGCGGCCATTCGCCGTGTGCACGAGCGCGATGCAGCGGCTCTTAAAGCCTCGGGTGTGGACTTCAATGTGTCGCTCATCTTTGGTGGACAAATTGCAGGCGAAGGCATGCGTTTGTTCCAGGTGTACTCGCCCGGCAACTTCATCGAAGCCACGGCTGAAACGCCCTACTTCCAAATTGGCGAATCCAAATACGGCAAGCCTGTGCTTGACCGCGTGTTGCACCCCGACACCCCACTGGACGAAGCCGCCAAGTGCGCGCTAGTGTCGATGGACTCCACCCTCAAGTCCAACCTCTCTGTGGGCTTGCCGCTGGACATGGTGGTGTACGAAGCCGACAAGTTTGAAAGCGACAAGGTGGTTTGCATCGACGAACACAACCCCTACTTCCAAATGATGCACAACACCTGGGGCGAAAAACTGCGCGAGGTGTTTGACAGCATCGAAGACCCGATGTGGAACGGCGGCGCCACCGCCACACCTTTGATGCAACCCGCACAACGCGTGCAGGCTTTGAAGAAGATTCAAACCCCAGACGACAAACTCATCTGAACGGCATGACACAACCGCTCATCGTCTTCTCGCACGGCAACAGCTTTCCCGCGAGCACCTATGGCGTGATGCTGGACGCCATTCGCGCGCGCGGTTTTCGTGTGGAAGCCGTGGACAAATTTGGCCACGACCCACGCTACCCCGTCACCGACAACTGGCCGCACTTGGTGCAGCAGCTCACCGACTTTGCCACGCCCTTGGCTGCGCAAAACGGCCCCGTGTTTTTGCTGGGCCATTCGCTAGGCGGCATCCTGAGCATGATGGTGGCAGCCAAGCATCCCGAGCTGGTACGCGGTGTGGTGCTGCTGGACTCGCCCATGTTGGGCGGCTGGAAAGCCCAGCTGCTCAAAACCGTCAAGCGTTTGCCCGGTGCAGAAGCCCTGTCACCCGCGGCCATCAGCCGCAAGCGCCGCACCAGCTGGGCCAGTGAAGCTGAAGTGCTGGAACACTTTCAACACAAAAAAGTCTTTGCCAAATGGCACCCACAAGTGCTGCAAGACTACGTGAAATACGGCACACACGACGAGCAAACCGCACAAGGCACACGCCGCGTGCTGAGCTTTGACCGCGACATCGAGAGCGCCATCTACAACGGCCTGCCCGACCACTTAGAAACCTACTTCAAACGCCACCCACTCAAATGCAAAGCCGCCCTGATCGGCGGCTTGCAATCGCGTGAATTGAAACAAGTGGGTTTAGATTTAAGCCGTCGCATCACGCATGGGCGTGTGATGAAGATTGATGGCACGCATCTGTTTCCGATGGAGCATCCGTTTGTGGCGGCTGCGGCTGTGGAAACGGCGTTGCTCAACCTCATCGGCTAAATTTCGTTGGCTTTGTTTCGCTGATTCAGCAGCGAGATTTTTATACGCTCCGCAGATGAGCATGGCCAGCACCCGCGGCGGCTCATGCGTCGCTACGCGCCAAAATCGCCTTCGCGGGCGCTGACCACACTCACCTGCTGCGGGTTGTGTGCATCGGTCCGGCCATTAACGACACAGTGGCTTTCGTGAATTTCGGCACCTCACTCAGCTCGCCGTAGCGCAAGGCATGAGGCAGGCGCAGTGGCCGATTTCGGTAACCGCATGAGGCCACTGCGCCTGCCTCATGCCTTGTGCGAGCTCAGCAAGAAAAAATCAAGCCGCCCAAGTCACCATATCAGTCCAAGCCGTCACCAACACCAAGATGCCAAACACAATGCGGTACCAAGCAAACGGCACAAAGCTGTGGCTGGCGATGTAGCGCAGCAACCAACGCACACAAATCCATGCACTCAGAAAAGAGAACACCAAGCCCACGGCAAACACGGGCGCATCGGCCATGCTCAGCAGCGCACGCTCTTTGTAGAGGCTATAGGCACCCGCACCAATGAGCGTAGGAATCGCCAAGTAAAACGAAAAGTCAGTGGCCGCTTTGCGTGATAAGCCCAACAACATGCCGCCAATGATGGTTGCACCGCTGCGGCTGGTGCCAGGAATCATGGCCAAGCACTGCACCAAGCCCACTTTCAAAGCGTCGAGCGGCGACATGGCTTCCACCGTTTCAATGCGGGCAGGCTCAACGGCTGGCGCTTCTTCGTCCTCAGGCTTGGCACGGCCCCAGCCTTCGGCCCACAAGATGATGAAGCCACCGATGATGAAGGTGCTGGCCACCACGGTGGGCGTGAACAGATGCGCTTTGATGAACTTGCCAAACACCAAGCCCAACACCACGGCGGGCACAAAGGCGATCAGCACATTCAAAGCAAAGCGACGCGCCTCGACCTGCGTGGGCAAAGCCACCACGGTGCTGGCAATTTTTTGCCAATACACAATGATGACGGCAAAGATGGCGCCCGTCTGAATGGCGATGTCAAACACTTTCCCCTTCTCGTCATCCATTCCCAGCAAAGCGCCGGCCAAGATGAGGTGGCCTGTCGATGAAATAGGCAAAAACTCGGTCAAACCTTCGACCACGCCCATCACGGCGGCTTTGAGCAACAAAACGATATCCATACAACTCCTTGAACTCTCGCAATTATCGAGGGTGCAGCTCAACCCCAAGCAGCGAAGTCAATGAAGCCTTGTTCGACATTGGTGTGGATCAATTTCACGCGCAACAGTTCACCCACCTCATGGTCTGAGGTGTAGGACGTGAGCATGCCTTCAACCGGTGGCGAAAACACCCGCACCCAGGTGCCGCTGGACGTTTTGCCCGTGACCACGGCCTCAAACACCTGACCGATGTGGCCCGCGAGCATCAAGGCAGATTCGGATTTACGCATGCGGCGCTCCACTTTGCGTGCGGCATCTTCTTGCTGGGTGCAATGCAAGGCCAGCGACTCTAATTCGGCGCTGCTGTAGGGGGCAGGCGCGCCCATCAACACGCTTTTGATCATGCGCTGTGTCACCAAGTCGGGGTACCGGCGGTTGGGTGCCGTGGAGTGGGTGTAGTCGCGCACGGACAAGCCAAAGTGGCCAATGGCTTCGCTGTTGGCGCGCTCCACTACATATTCACCCGAGCCCATGAGCTTGACGACGATCAATGACAAATCCGGAAAGCGCACAGGGTCGGCTTTGTGGCGCTTGGCTAAGAAAGTTTCTAAGGCGGACGAATCGGGCTCGGGCGGCAAATGTTCGTCATACGTGGCGGCCAAGGCCACGATGCGCTGCCAACGCTCTGGCGAGCGCACCACGCGGCGCAGCGAGGCGTGCCCGTGATGTGCCAAAAATTGGGCCGTGCAGGTGTTGGCCGCAATCATGAATTCTTCAATCAACTGACGCGCACGGTTTTGCACTTGTTGGCGAATCGCCACCACACGCTCGCCTTCAAACACCGCATGGGGTTGCAAGGTTTCAAACTCCAACGAACCGTGGGCATGCCGACGTGCGCGCAGACTCTGAGCGACCGCGTCTTGTAACAGCAACTGCTCAGCCATGCCATGCACCGCTTGCGCCGGATCAGGCAAAGCTTCGTCGCCTTCAATCCAATCAGAAATCGCGTCGTAGGCCAGCTTGGCTTTGTTGTGCACCTTGGCGCGGTAGAGCTGGCTGTGGGTCACTTCGGCATTGGCATTGATGCACATCTCCACCACCACGGCCAAACGTTCTTGATGCGGATTGAGCGAGGTGAGATCCGTGCACAAGCGATCGGGCAGCATGGGGAAAATGCGCGTCGAGGTGTACACCGAGGTGGTGTTGTGTTTGGCGTGCGCATCCAGGGCAGAGCTTTTGGGCACCAACACATCCACATCGGCCACGGCTACCCACACCTTGGTTTGGCCATCCGCTTGTTTTTCTGCCACGGTGAGTTGGTCTAGGTCGCGAGAGTCATCGTTGTCGATGGAGCACCACAACCAAGCCGTCATGTCCACCACGCGCGGGTCGATGTCTTGCCCGGCGTGCGCGATGGCCTTGAGTTCTTGCAAGGCCGCCCGAGAAAACTCGGGCTCTAAACCACGCTCGATCATGGCTTGCCCCGCAATCAATGACAAATCTGAACGACCGAGAAAGTGTTTGTACCCCATAGCACGAATGTAGCTGGTGGTGGCGGGCGTATCATGGGTTTTGCTATGTCTTTGATACAAAACCTACGCGCTTACCGCACCCAAATTCTCATCGCCTGCACCGTTTTAGGCTTGGCCGTTTGGCTAGGGCTGAACTTCTGGCTGGGGCCGAAAACGCCTGTGGCAGTGGTGGTGCAACGCGATTTTGTGCAAACCGTGGTGGCCAGCGGCCACATCGAAAGCCCACACCGCGTGGATTTGGGCGTGCAAATCACCGGCACCGTCAAGGCCGTGCCTGTGAACGAAGGCCAAACAGTGACGGCAGCACAACCGTTGATTCAGCTGGAAGACGCAGAGCTGGTGGCCAATGCGCGGCAAGCCGAGTCAGCCGTGGCCCAAGCCCAAGCCAAGCTGCGCCAGTTGCGCGAAGTGCAAGCCCCATTGGCCGAGCAAACCATGCGCCAAGCACAAGTCAACCAAGACACCGCTGCGCGCGCCTTGCAACGCACGCAAGAGTTGTTCAGCAAAGGCTTCATCGGTCAAGCCGCCTTGGATGAGGCCACGCGTGCCGAACAGGTGATGCGCTCACAACTCAAAATCACCCAGCAACAACTCAGCAGCACGCGTGCGGGTGGCAGCGACATGGCCGTGGCAGAGACCGCTTTGTCACAAGCCCAAGCGGGTGCCGAGCTGGCACGCGCACGGCTTCGCTACAGCCAAGTGTTGGCGCCAGCTGCGGGCACACTGATTGCGCGCAACGTCGAGCCTGGCGATGCCGTGCAAGCAGGCAAGGTGTTGATGGTGCTCTCGCCCGAGGGTGAAACGCAGGTGGTCGTGCAGATTGATGAGAAGCATTTGAACTTGCTCAAAGTGGGGCAAACCGCCTCGGTGTCGTCCGATGCGTACCCCGATCAACGCTTCACCGCCGAGCTGATGTACATCAACCCCGGCGTAGATGCGCAACGCGGCTCTGTGGAAGTCAAGCTGCGCGTGTCCCAGCCACCCGCGTATGTGCGACAAGACATGACGGTGTCGGTAGACATCGAAGTCGCCAAGCGCAGCCAAGCCGTGCTGGTGCCCACCGAAGCCGTCCATAACTTAGACAGCCCTGAACCTTGGGTGATGAAGGTGGTCAGCGGCAAAGCGATTCGCACGCCTATCCGCCTTGGCCTACGCAGCCAAGGCATGTGCGAAGTGCTGGAGGGGCTGGCCGCCAATGACCAAGTGTTGGCCACGGCGGCTCTACCGGTGAACGACAAAGCCCGCGTGCGGCCTGTCTCCAACCTTGTGGCGAAATGAGCGACGGCACACGCACACCACCCGCCATCCAGCCGCTGCCTCGCTGGATGCCGTTTGAATGGCTGGTGGCGCTGCGTTTTTTACGCGAAGGTCGTGTGCAAACCATTTTCATCATCGGCGGTGTGGCCATTGGCGTGGGCGTGATCGTTTTCATGTCGGCCTTGCTCAGCGGCTTGCAAACCAACTTTGTGAAACGTGTGTTGACGGGCCAAGCCCACATCCAACTGCTGCCTCCCAAAGAAACGGCACGCGCGCTGCGCGGGGCAGACCCTTTGACCGTCGAAGGCAGCATCGTGCAGCCGCCGCTGCAACGGCTCAAAAGCATTGACCAATGGCAAAGCGTGGCCGCGCAAATACGTGCGCTGCCCGAGGTGAACGTGGTCTCGCCCGCTGCCAACGGCTCGGCCTTGGTGGTGCGGGGCGAGGCCAGCCGCGCCATCAACGTGGTGGGCATTGAGCCCGAGCTGTACTTTCGCATCGTGCCCATGCCAGAAAAAATAGTGCGCGGCACAGCACGCATCACCATCAACGACATCTTGATCGGCACCGAGTTGGCCAACGATTTGGGCGTCTCGGTGGGCGACAAGCTGCGTGTCACCTCAGCCAGCGGCCACGCCAACACGCTGACCATCACCGGCATTTTTGACCTGGGCAACAAACCGGCCAACGCACGCACCACGATGATGGCGCTGCGCTCCGCGCAAAGTTTGCTGGGACTTCCAGGTGGCGTGTCGACCTTGGATGTCACCGTGCACGATGTGTACGGCGCAGAGTTGGTGGCGCACCGCATCACCCAACTCACAGGCGTCGACGCGGACAGCTGGATCAAAACCAACGAGCAGTTTTTCACCGCCATCAGCGCACAAACCACCGCCAACACAGCCATTCGCGTGTTTGTGGGTTTGTCGGTGGCGTTTGGCATTGCCAGTGTGTTGGTGGTGTCTGTGGTTCAAAAGTCGCGTGAGATTGGCATCTTGCGCGCCATGGGCATCACGCGTGAACAAATCCTGCGCATCTTTTTGCTGCAAGGCGGGCTGCTTGGCTTTGGGGGTGCGCTGGCAGGTTCGGCGCTGGGCTCGGCGGGGCTTGTGGTTTGGCAGCAAGCCCAACGCAACCCCGATGGCACGGTGATGTTTGCCGTGAGCTTTGAGCCTTTGATGTTTGCCATGGCCTTGTTGCTGGCCACCGCCACGGGGCTGATCGCCTCGTTTGCCCCAGCCATGCGCGCCGCCCGACTTGACCCTGTGAGTGCCATCCGTGGATAAACCCAACACGTCTTCCGCCCCCCGAGTGGTGCACCTGCAAGATGTTTGCAAGTCATTCAATGTGGGGTTGCCCAATGAAATTGAAATCCTGCATCACATCAACTTCAGCTTGTTTCGCGGCGAATTTTGTGCCGTGATGGGCCCCTCGGGCTCTGGCAAAAGCACCTTGCTCAACATCATCGGCTTGCTCGATCGCCCAACCCACGGCCAACTGGCCATCACCGGGGAAGAAACCACGGGGCTGGACGACCAAGCCCTCACCCGCTTGCGCGGCCATGCAATTGGGTTTGTGTTTCAACACCACCACTTGCTCAACGCTTTCACTGCGCTTGAAAACGTGATGATGCCTTTGCTGGGTGCAGCAGGCTTTCCCAATGCCAGCATCGAAGCCCGCGCCGCCGAACTGCTGGACAGCGTGGGCCTGAGTGCTTTTGCCAACCAGCCCTCCGGCAGCTTGTCGGGCGGCCAACAGCAACGTGTGGCTGTGGCTCGCGCACTGGCCATGAACCCCGCCCTGCTGCTGGCCGATGAACCCACCGGCAACCTAGACAGCAAAAGCGCCGATGCCGTGTTTGACCTGCTGCGCCGCGTCAGCCGCGAACAAGGCACGACGGTTCTATTTGTGACCCACAACCCCGAGTTGGCGACGCGTTGTGACAAAACCATTCAGGTGGTGGACGGACGGGTGATTTAAGGCCACTGGCCCCGCCTAAAATCACGGCATGACGAAACCCGCCCCCACTGCGACAGAACAAGACCACAAGCCCAGCAACTTTTTGCGCCAAATCATCGACAACGATTTGGCCCAAGGCACCTACGCCAGCCGCCGCTGGGCAGGCAGCCCCGGCGACGCCGCGCACCACGCTGCGGGCGAGCCCGACCCGGCCAAGATCCGCACCCGCTTTCCGCCCGAGCCCAACGGCTACCTGCACGTCGGCCACGCCAAAAGCATCTGCATCAATTTCGGTCTGGCCAAGGAATACGGCGGCGTCTGCCACCTGCGCTTTGACGACACCAACCCCGAAAAAGAAGACACCGAATACGTCAACAGCATCATCGACGCCGTGAAATGGCTCGGCTTTAGCTGGGCGCAGCTGGGGCAAGCCCAAGGCGCAGCCGCATCCGAGGACTGCAGCGCCGCTCCCTACCAGGCCAGCGACTACTTCGACTTCATGTACCGCGCCGCCGAGGCGCTGATAGAAGCCGGCCACGCCTACGTGGACGAACAAAGCGCCGAAGACATGCGCGCCAACCGGGGCGACTTTGGCAAACCCGGCGTAGACAGCCCATTCCGCTCACGCACATCGGCTGAAAACCTCGCACGCTTTCGCGAAATGCGCGATGGCAAGTTGGCCGACGGCGCTGCCGTGCTGCGCGCCAAGATCGACATGGCCTCGCCCAACATCAACCTGCGCGACCCGGCCATCTACCGCATCCGCCGCGCCACCCACCACCACACGGGCGACACATGGTGCATCTACCCGATGTACACCTTTGCCCACCCCATCGAAGACGCGCTGGAGCAAATCACCCACAGCATCTGCACACTGGAATTTGAAGATCAGCGCCCGTTCTACGACTGGCTGATGGAACGCCTGTGCGAATGCAAACTGCTGGCCGCGCCTTCGCCTAAGCAATATGAGTTTTCGCGCCTCAACCTCACTTACGTCATCACCAGCAAACGCAAGCTGGCGCAACTGGTGAACGAAGGCAAAGTCAGCGGCTGGGACGACCCCCGCATGCCCACCATCGTGGGCCTGCGCCGCCGTGGCTACACCCCGACAAGCCTGCGCCTGTTTGCCGACCGCATTGGCGTGACCAAGAGCGACAGCTGGATCGACTACAGCACACTCGAAGGCTGCCTGCGCGAAGACCTGGAAAACACCGCACACCGCGCCATGGCTGTGCTGGACCCCGTCAAACTTGTGCTCACCAACTGGGACGAGGTGATGGGTGCGGGCCACCTAGAGCCTTGCACACAAGCTGCATTGCCTCACGCTGACGAAGGCGCTGAAGTTCCTACGCGCCATTTCAAAATTGGCAAAGAAGTGTGGATTGAGCGTGACGACTTCGCCGAAGTGCCACCCAAAGGCTACAAACGTCTCTACCCTGGCAACAAGGTTCGTCTCAAAGGCGGCTACGTCATCGAGTGCACGGGCTGCACGAAAGACGCGGCTGGCAACATCACAGAAGTCCAAGCCACTGTCATCCCCGACACCAAGAGCGGCACCCCAGGCAGCGCCACCGTCAAGGCCAGTGCCGCCATCACCTGGGTGGGCGTGAACGATGGCCTGCAAGCAGAAGTGCGTTTGTATGACCGCTTGTTCACCGACGCTCAACCCGACGCAGGCGGCAAAGATTTCCTAACCGCCCTCAACCCCGACAGCCTGAAAGTGGTGACCGCGTATGTGGAGCCTTCGCTGGCCCACGTGCCCGCAGGTGCGCACTTTCAGTTTGAACGCCACGGCTACTTTGTGACCGACCGCGTGGACCATGCGGGGGGTAAGTTGGTGTTTAACAAGATCACGGGGCTCAAGGACACTTGGGCGAAGTAAGCAATGGCAATCCTTGACGAACAGTTGGTTGAAGAATGGCTTAACCGTCAGAACTTCTTCACCATGCGCGGTATCAAACAAGGTGTTGATGAAATTGATTTGCTTGGCGTTCGCTCATCGCCATCAGGCAATGAGTTTTGGCATGTTGAGGTGCAAATCAGTTATCGCCCGATTGGATATATCGGTGGAGATTCAAGCGCTAGAAAACGAAGTTCTATTGAAATACAAGAAGGTATTCAGGCTTGGGTTGAAAAGAAATTCACCTCAGAGAAAAAAGTGACACGCCGAAATGTCATTGTTCCTGATGCGAGCTGGCGATACGTACTGGTTCATGGTGTCGTTAGAGATGCAACTGAGCTTGATTACATGAAAGATTTAGGCGTTTCACTAATTCCCTACAAGCAAGTCCTATTAGATTTGCAGCAAGAAACCAAATCACAAAGTTCTTCTGCTGCAAGCAGCATCATTGACATGCTTCATTACATTCAAAATTAGCATTACTGATTGCCACTTAAACAAAGCTCAAGCCACAAACAAACAGCGCATAGCCATGCAAAGCTAAAAAGCTTGCATGACTTCAAGACCCAGAGCACTAGATCATATTAGCAAATATGCTAACATCTCACAAACCTCAAACTGGCAAATCACCTATTACAACGACCGTGTTCAGCGCGATGTATGGGCCATGCCAGCGGGCATCGCGGCTGACTATCTGCGACTGACCGAAGCGATGGCACTCTACGGCGCAGACCTTCGCATGCCGCACTCACGCGCGATGGGCGGCGGTTTGTTTGAGCTGCGCCCGAAAGGGCCAGAAGGAATTGGGCGGGTGTTTTATTGCACGCAAGTGGGCAAGACCATTGTGGTGCTGCACTCGTTCGTGAAGAAAACACAAGAAACACCAGACGCAGAAATGCGCGTGGCACGCAAACGATTAAAGGATGTGCAACATGGCTAACAACGGATACAAACCCGTGCCGCATGATGCGGCTTTTAAAAAGGCATTGCTTGCCAAGCCTGGCGTGAAGAAAGCCTATGACGCGCTGGAAGAGGAATATTCCACGCTGCACGCCATGCTCGATGCGCGTTTGGCTGCGGGCCTCACTCAAGCCGATGTGGCTGCGCGCATGGGCACCACGGTGTCGGCTATTTCTCGGCTTGAATCGTCGCTGCGCAGCGAAAAACACTCACCCTCTTTTGCCACGCTGCGCAAGTACGCACAAGCCTGCGGCAAAAAGCTGGTGGTGCAGATGGTTTAACGGCTTACTTTTTCTCGACCGGATTGGCCGTCAACAACTGCGCCGAGTAAGCGCGCATAAATTCACGCGCTTTCTCAGGCTTGGTATTGAGCCACGCGTCATACGCGCCCTCGCCCAAGATGACGGGCATGCGTTTTTCATTGCCGTTTTGTTGGTAGCGGTGCAGCAAGGCGTGGCTGTTGGCGTTGACGGTCAGCAGCGTGAAGCTGATGATTTCTGCACCGTCTTTGGCCCAACGCTCCCAAATGCCCGCCACGCCCATGGGCTTGCCGTCCACACGGGTGATGCGCGTGGGCACGGCTTTGCCACTGCGCCAGTCGTCTTCAAAAAACGCCATCATGGGCACGATGCAGCGCTGGCCTGCCAGCCACGCATCGCGAAAGTTGTTGGACGTGGTGACGGTTTCCGAGCGGGCATTGACCATCTTGGTGGAACGCAGCTTGGCATCGGATGCCGACTTGACCCACTGCGGCACAAAGCCAAATTGGCCTACAGCCAGTTCGCGCACCGGCGCTATCAGCGCCTTTTCATCAGGCGGGGAATCAGTTGCAGCACCTTCAGCCGCAGGCGCATTGCGCACAAACACGCCCAGCTTGCGCGGCCACAGGTCGCGTTCAAAGGCAATTTCGGGGGCTGCCACATCAAAGGCATCGGGGTACATCGCGGCGTTTTGCACGCTTTCAAAATGGGCAGTCATGCGTCCATGGTAGCCGCGTGCACCAAAGCACAGCCCCGAGGCTGATACGCTCTAGCCTTCGTTCGCTTTTCATGTCCCATGCTGATTCGTTTTAACAAGCCCTACGGCGTGCTCAGCCAGTTCACCCCCGAGGGGAAATGGCGTGGCCTGAAAGATTTCATCAACCTGCCCGGCGTGTACGTGGCAGGCCGCTTAGACGCCGACAGCGAAGGCCTGCTGCTGCTCACCGACGATGGCCAGCTGCAAGCCCGCATTGCCGACCCGCGTTTCAAGATGGAGAAAACCTACCTCGCACAAGTCGAAGGCGTGGCCGATGAGGCCGCGCTGCAAGCCCTCGCCAACGGCGTGATGCTCAACGACGGCATGACGCTGCCCGCTCGCGCACGCGCCGCAGAAGCCCCCGTGTACCTGTGGGAGCGCGACCCACCCATTCGCGTGCGACAGACCAAGTCCACCTCGTGGATAGAGCTCACCATCCGCGAAGGCCGCAACCGCCAAGTGCGCCGCATGACCGCCGCCGTGGGCCTGCCCACGCTGCGTTTGATACGCACAAACATCGGCCCCTACAACGTGCAAGATTTGCCGCTGGGTACCTGGCAAGAGACTGAATTACCATGACCCCATCTCAATCCGAGATAACTACAACGAAGGTGATATGGCCAAAGGCGAACAACACAGCAACAAAATGACAAAGAAGCCTAAAAAGGACACGTCACCTCCCAAGACCTCCACCTCGGATCGTCCCAACCCACCCACCACTTACGTCGCTCCACGCGGCAAGATCAAGAACAAGTAATGCCTGTCGCCGCTATCGCCACACTTCGCACGGCACTCGCGGCCCTGCGCAACGATGCCGCTACAGACCGTGCGTTTGTGCAAACGGCGCGCGCGCAGCAAGCTTTGTTCAAAGCCCTGCCGCCTCAGTTTGAAGAGGTGTGGCTAGGGCTGGTGGATCGGCTGGAATCGAGCGCCTTGTTCTCGGAAGAAAGCTGCTCTTTCAGCCAAACCGATTTGCTAGACAACCTTGCGCTGGTGCTGGACAAAGCCGAAGCGAAATTGACTGCATCGAATTAACCACTAAGCATGACTGCCCCAGAGAATTTTCAAATCTTCACCGTCAAGGTGGCGCCCGCTGGCCTGCAATACGACGTCGAGGGTGACCTCACCCTGCTCGAAGCCGCCGAGCTGTCACGCATCGAGCTGCCCAGCTCTTGCCGCAATGGCACGTGCCGCACCTGCGTGTGCCGTCTGGTGAGCGGAGAAGTGACGTACACCATTGAGTGGCCGGGCCTGAGCGCCGAAGAAAAAGCCGAGGGCTATGTGCTGCCCTGCGTGGCGCGCCCCACCACAGATGTGGTGCTGGAGCAAACACAGGCACGCGCCACATAAACCCACTCACACATGAACCCGATTTACGAAGACGAACACCTGCTGGTATTCGAAAAACCCAGCGGACTGCTGTCTGTGCCGGGCCGTGGGCCTGAGAAGCAGGACTGCTTGTCCAAGCGCGTGCAAGACATTTACACCGACGCACTGGTGGTGCACCGCCTGGACCAAGACACCTCGGGCCTCATCGTGATGGCGCGCGGCATTGAGTCGCAGCGCCGCATCAGCCGTTTGTTTGAAACCCGTCAGGTAAGCAAGCGCTACATGGCGGTGGTGGCGGGCAACCCGCTGCTCACCCAAGCGCACGTGCCCACCAACGAAGAAGGCTGGCGTGCCATTGAAGGCAACATCATGCTCGACTGGGAACGCCGCCCCATTCACATCATTCACCCCGACGGCAAGCCCAGCCTGAGCCTGTGGCGCATGGTGCAAGCGGGCGACACCGCCAGCTTGATTGAGCTAGAGCCCTTCACGGGCCGTACCCACCAGCTGCGTGTGCACATGCAAAGCCTAGGGCACCCCATGCTGGGCGACTCGCTCTATGCGCCGCCCGACATCTTGGCGCTCACGCCGCGTCTGATGCTGCACGCGCAGGACATTGGTTTTCCGCACCCGTTTAGCGAAAAACCCCTGGCCTTTTCAGCGCCTGTGCCGTGGTCTGCGGTAAACCCCTATGTTTTAAGCGTTCAGCCGTAAGAGATCTGTAGCAAAAGCGGCGCAAACTCATTTGGTTCTAACTTTTATAACTGGAGACAAAAATGCGTGAAGTAGTTGTGGTCAGCGGTGTTCGTACAGCCATTGGTACCTACGGCGGTAGCCTGAAAGACATTCCCCCCACCGAGTTGGCGGCCCAAGTGGTGCGCGAGTCCTTGGCCCGTGCCCACATCGACGGCAAAGACGTAGGCCATGTCGTGTTTGGCCATGTGGTGAACACCGAACCCAAAGACATGTACCTGTCTCGCGTGGCAGCCATCAACGGCGGCTGCGCCGAAGACACGCCCGCTTTCAACGTGAACCGTTTGTGCGGTTCGGGCTTGCAAGCCATCGTGAGTGCCAGCCAGTCCATCATGCTGGGTGACTGCGACATCGCCATTGGCGGCGGCGCTGAAAACATGAGCCGTGGCCCTTACGCTTCTCTCAGCGCTCGCTGGGGCGCACGCATGGGCGACACCAAGATGGTCGACATGGTGGTGGGCGCTTTGCACGACCCCTTCCAAAACATCCACATGGGCGTGACCGCTGAAAACGTGGCTGCTAAATTTGGCATCACCCGCGACATGCAAGACGCTGCGGCGGTCGAAAGCCACAACCGCGCCCAACGCGCCACCGAAGCAGGCTACTTCAAAGACCAAATCGTGCCTGTGATGCTCAAGAGCAAAAAAGGCGATGTGGCTTATGCCACCGACGAGCACTTCCGCCCCAACTGCAAGTTGGAAGACATGACCAAACTCAAGCCCGTGTTCATCAAAGAAAACGGCACGGTCACCGCGGGTAACGCATCGGGCATCAACGACGCGGCTGCGGCTGTGGTGTTGATGGAAGCCAAAGCAGCGCAAGCCCGTGGTGCAAAGCCACTCGCACGTTTGGTGTCTTACGCTCACACCGGCCTCGACCCAAAAATCATGGGCATGGGCCCTGTGTCAGCATCACGCCTCGCGCTGCAAAAGGCCGGCCTCACCACCAACGACATGGACGTGATTGAAGCCAACGAAGCCTTTGCCGCACAAGCCTGCGCCGTGAGCAAAGAGTTGGGCCTGGACCCTGCCAAAGTGAACCCCAACGGTTCTGGCATTTCTTTGGGTCACCCCATCGGTGCGACCGGTGCTTTGATTACAGTCAAGGCCCTGTACGAACTGCAACGCATCAACGGCAAGTACGCTTTGGTCACCATGTGTATTGGTGGCGGCCAAGGCATCGCTGCTATTTTTGAGCGTCTTTAATCCTCAATGAACCGCCCAACCAACGACAGTTTTATCCAACGCGAAGCCAACCAGTTCGCACTCTTAAATCAACGTCGGTTTGGGCCGTTTTTCTGGACGCAGTTTTGCGGTGCGGCGAACGACAACCTGTTCAAGTTCGCCTTCACCGTGATGGTGACCTACCAGCTCAGCGTGAGCTGGTTGCCCGTCTCCTTAGCGGGCTTGGTGATTGGGGCACTGTTCATCCTTCCCTATTTGTTGTTCTCGGCCACCAGTGGTCAGCTGGCCGAAAAGTACGCACACCCCGTCATCATGCGGTGGGTCAAAAACTGTGAAATTGGCATCATGGCGCTCGCTGCTGTGGGCTTTATGACGGAGCAAGCCGCCGTGTTGCTGGCGTGCACGTTTTTGATGGGCTTGCACTCCACCGTGTTTGGGCCTGTGAAGTATTCGTATTTGCCACGCGTGCTGGATGAGCACGAACTCACGGGCGGCAATGGCATGACCGAGATGGGCACCTTTGTGGCCATTTTGTTGGGCAATGTGGCGGGTGGTTTGTTGGTGGCCGTGCCTGACATTGGCCATGCCACAGTCGCTGTGGCTTGCGTGGCCGTGGCGGTGTTTGGCCGCTGGATGAGCGGACGCATTCCCCCGCTCAGCCCAACCCACCCCGAGCAAACCATCAACTGGAACCCCATCACCGAAACGCTACACAACTTGGGTCTGGCGCGCGCCAACGCCAAAGTGTTTCAAACCCTGCTGGGCATCAGCTGGATGTGGTTTTTTGGTGCGGTCTTTTTGAGCCAGTTTCCTAGCTTTGCCAAAGAAGTGCTGCACGGTGACGCGCAAGTGGCTTCGCTTTTGTTGGTGCTGTTTTCGGTGGGCATTGGTGCCGGTTCTCTCTTGTGCGAATACCTCAGCCGCGGCCGCGTGGAAATTGGCTTAGCGCCTTTGGGTGCAATAGGCATGACGCTGTTTGCGATGGACCTGTTCATGGCCTCTAACCAACTGCCCGATGTGCCGTTGATGGGCATTCAAATGTTCATGGCACACAGCCAGCATTGGCGCATCATGGCCGACTTGTTGTTGCTCAGCCTGTTCACTGGCATTTACAGCGTGCCCATGTATGCGCTGATTCAAATCGAGAGCAAGTCCCACGAAGTGGCGCGCATCATCGCGGCCAACAACATCATCAACGCGTTGTTCATGATTGCCAGCTCACTCATCGCAGGCGCCATGCTGAGTGCGGGCATGACCATCCCCGACATCTTCTTCTGGACAGGCGTGGCCAATGCGGCGGTCACGCTGGCCATCTTCGTGGCCGAACCCAGTTATTTGCGCCGATTTGCCGCTTGGCTGCGCGGGGTTTGACCCAGCGCAAGGGTGCGCCAGCTTCTTAGAATTAAGCTCTGCACCTACAAAGTCAAAACGTCTTGCCGTTCTATTCGAAAGTTCCTATGTCCGACACACTCACCGCCACATTGCCCACCCGCGAAGTCACCCTCGCTTGGTCTGACGCTTTGTCCTTAGAGCTGGACTTCATGGACGACACGCACCGTGAGTTTGTCGACCTGCTGGCCGCGACAGAACTGGCTGACGACGACACCTTGGCTGAGCGCTTCGCAGCGTTGATTGAACACACCGAAGACCACTTTGGTGGTGAAGACAAGTGGATGAAAGACACCAAGTTTTCATCCAGCAACTGCCACACCATGCAACACAACGTGGTGTTAGAAGTCATGCGCGAAGGCTTGCGCCGTGGCCGCGAAAAAGGCGACATGGCCGTGATGCGCCAAATGGCACACGAGCTGGGCATTTGGTTCCCTCAACACGCCCAAACCATGGATGCGGCTTTGGCCTTGCATCTGCGCCGTGTGGGCTATGACGCTGTGACTGGCATCGTCACTGCGCCTGAGGCTTTGCCTGAAGATGAGATTCACGGCAGCGGTAGCTGTGGTGATGGTGGGTGCGCTTAACTGGCCTTTTAGTTCGCTCTGTTGCCTCTTTGGCTTGAGACGGCCCATGCAACTTGGGCGCCTTGTTACGCTCATGTCCCCCGAGAGGCGCTGTGCGCCTCTCTCCTCCTTGACTTCGCTTCACAAGACACCCAAGCTGCATGAGCCTTTGGGTTTGCGTGCGAATGCTTGCCGCAGAGACCTTGGTTACAAAGCCGTGACTTTTAAAGCTTGCAAAGCCGAAGGCAAGCAAGCAAGCATCTTCGTGCGCGACGAGAGGGGTTTGGGTATCTGTTGTAGCGAAGTCAAGGAGGAGATTCAGGCTTTGCCTGAATCGGGGGACATGAGTGTAAACAGGTGCCCAAACCCCTCGCCTCCCGAGCAAAAGCAAAGAAGCTCAAGCGTAACGCGTACGAGCCAACGCAGCCCCAGCCGCCAAAGCCTCCAGCTTCTTCACCGCCACCTCACGGCTCATCGGCGCCAAACCACAGTTGGTGCAAGCAATCAAACGGTTCTTAGGCACGTACTTCAAAGCCATGCCAATCGTGTCGGCAATTTGCTCCGGCGTTTCAATCACATCGCTGGCCACATCAATCACCCCCACCATCACGTCTTTGCCTTCCAGCAACGCCATCATCTCAGGCGGCACATGTGAGTGGTAACACTCGAGGCTCACTTGCTGGATGCTGCTCTTGGCCAAAGCTGGCAACACTTTTTCGTATTGACGCCACTCGTCGCCCAAGGTCTTCTTCCAGTTGTTGTTGGCCTCGATGCCGTAGCCGTAACAAATGTGAACGGCGGTGGTGCAGGTCAAACCTTGCGCGGCGCGCTCTAGCGCTTTGACACCCCAGTCTGCGGCCTCGTCGAGGTACACGTTGAACGCGGGTTCGTCAAACTGAATGATGTCCACGCCGTCAGCTTGCAGGGCCAAGGCTTCTTGGTTGAGCAATTCGGCAAAGGCAAATGCCATGTCGATGCGGCCTTGCACGGGGTCTTTGCCCTTGCCGTAGAAACGGTCGGCCACGGTGTCGACGATGGTCATGGGGCCGGGCAAGGTGAACTTGAGTTTTTTCTTCGTGTGGGCGCGGGCCAACTGCGCTTCAAACGCATGCACACGGCCTTTCAACTTCAAAGGCGCAATCACTTGCGGCACTTGCGCGTCATAACGGTTGTTGCGAATGCCCATGGTGACTTTGTTCTCAAAGTCGATGCCTTCGACCTGCTCCAAAAAGCCATGCACAAAGTGTTGGCGCGATTGCTCGCCGTCGCCAATCACATCCAAGCCCGCATCTTCTTGTGCCTTGATCCACAGCAGCGTGGCGTCGGCTTTGGCTTGCAAAAGCGCGTCCCCCTCGGCTTGCCACTTAGGCCAGAGCTTGTGGGTCTCGGCCAACCATTCGGGTTTGGGCAAGCTGCCTGCGATTGCAGTTGAAAACATGGGTGGGTCTCCGGTGATTTGGTTTTAAGGTGTTAACGAAAACTCTTTGGCCAACAGCTCATACGAGCGGGCCTGGGCTGCGGCGTCGTGCGTCCAGGTGATGATGACCACTTCGTCGAGCTGCAAACGCTCGGCGAGCTTGCGCAACTTGTCTGCCACTTGTGGCGCACTGCCCACGAGAGCGCCCGCGCGCAACTCGGCCATGGCCACTTGTTCGGAGGCGTTGTAGTCGCGCACGGCTTGGTCGGGAGGCAACAAAGCGCCGATACGGCCCGTGTTGCGGTCCATCTTCCAACGGGCGCGGCTTTGAAACAAATGCCAAGCTTCGTCTTCGGTGTCAGCCGCCAAGGCCCACACGCACACGGTGGCACGCGGCTTGGGGTTGCGTTCGTTGGGGCGGTAGTTGGCGCGGTACAGGTTGAAAGCGTTGTCCACGCCCTGCCCTTCGGTGATGAAGTAGGCAAAGGCGTACGGCAGCCCCAAATGCGCGGCAAGCTGTGCGCCGTAGTCCGAGCTGCCCAACATCCACACATCGGGGGAGGTGGCGCCGCTGGGGTAGGCATACACGCCGTGGCCGGGATGGCCTGCGGGAATGGGCTCGCCCGTGACCCAAGCTTGCAGCTCCATCACTTGTTGTGGGAAGTTCTCTGAGGCGTGGCGATCGGGGTTGAGCAGTTGTGCTGTGCGGCCATCGCTGCCGGGCGCACGGCCCACGCCCAAGTCAATGCGACCAGGGGCCAGAGCATCGAGCACACGGAATTGTTCAGCAACCTTGAGGGGCGCGTAATGCGGCAGCATGACGCCCGCACTGCCCAGTCGAATGCGGGTGGTGCGTGCGGCAATGGCCGCCATCAACACCTCGGGCGCGGTGCCCACAATGCTGGGATGGCTGTGGTGTTCGCTCACCCAAAAACGGTGATAGCCCCAAGCCTCGCACTGAGGGGCGAGAGCCAAGGTTTGACGAATAGCGGCGTCTTGGCTTCGGCCAGCGGCAGCAACGGATTGATCGAGGACAGATAGTTTGAGCACGGACAGAGCTTAACTGGCTCTGCCGCCCTGCGCTGTCACGCAGGCACCAAGCCACACGGTTTACGCAGGCTGTGCACGCGAACGGCGGTTGATTTGACGCACAGACATCAGAGCGTCAAGGAAGCCATGCAACCAGTCCATGTCAATGGGTTTTTGCAACAACTGCACCCCATCAGGCAGGCCGCCTTTGGCTCGCACATCTTCCGGGCTCAACCCCGTCATGACCACGACCGCCAAATTGCTAAACAGGTTATGTGTGCTCAAGGTTTTTAAAAACTCAAAGCCGTCCACATTAGGCATCATCAAATCGGTCAACAGCACTTGCGGCTGCATGCTGGGCATATCCAGCAAAGCCTCCATGGCAGATGCATACATGACCACATCTAAAGGCAAGCCCCATTGGTCGAAATTAGTTTGCAGCATCAAACGTGTGCTTTCGTCATCTTCCACGACCAGCACGCGCAGGCGGTCTTCGCCCAGCATCATGGAGGCGGGTGCCAAGTTGTGACGGCGTTGGTAGTCATGGATCGACTGCAATGAAATGCGACGGTGACCACCTTGGGTTTTCCACGCTTTCAAATCGCTTTTCTCAACCAATCCTTGTACGGTGCCGACGGAGATGCCCAACATTTTGGCGGCGTAGCTGGTACCGCAATAACCGTCATAAGGCTCTTTAGAGGGGGGCATATTCATTGAAAGTTCCTATTCTCTTAACTAATCTGAGTAAAGTCGCACAAAAATGCAACCATTTGTATGCAATTATATATTCAGTTAAACCTATCAAAGTAATAAAAACGATGACGCGAAGATCAATCGATCAGAAACTCGCACCCAAATAAAAAAGCCCAGACACCGTGAGGTGGCTGGGCTTTCACAAAGCGGAAAAATTACTTCAAGGCCTTGAAGCGCACGCGCTTTGGCTTGGCACCTTCTTCACCCAAACGCTTCTTCTTGTCGGCTTCGTACTCTTGGTAGTTGCCGTCGAAGAACACCCATTGGCTGTCGCCTTCAGCGGCCAAGATGTGGGTGGCAATGCGGTCGAGGAACCAGCGGTCATGGCTAATCACCATGACGGAGCCCGCGAACTCCAAGAGCGCATCTTCCAAGGCGCGCAAGGTTTCCACGTCCAAGTCGTTCGATGGTTCGTCCAGCAGCAACACGTTACCGCCTTCGATCAAGGTCTTGGCCAAGTGCAAGCGACCACGCTCACCGCCGGACAACATGCCGACTTTCTTTTGCTGGTCGCCGCCGTTGAAGTTGAAACGGCCGCAATACGCACGGCTTGGCATTTGGAACTTGCCGACGTTCATGATGTCCAAACCACCGGAGATGTCTTCCCACACGGTTTTGTCATCGTTCAGGTCGTCGCGGCTTTGGTCCACAAAGGCCATCTTCACGGTTTGACCGATCTTGACTTCGCCTGTATCGGGCTGCTCTTTGCCTGCGATCAACTTGAACAAGGTTGACTTACCAGCGCCGTTGGGGCCGATGATGCCCACAATCGCGCCAGCAGGCACGGTGAAGCTGAGGTTGTCGATCAACACACGGTCGCCAAACGACTTGCTGACGTTCTTGAACTCGAACACTTCGTGGCCCAAACGCTCGGCCACAGGAATGAAAATTTCCTGGGTTTCGTTGCGCTTTTGGTATTCGTGATCAGACAACTCTTCAAAGCGGGCCAAACGCGCCTTGCTCTTGGCTTGACGGCCTTTGGGGTTGGAACGAGCCCACTCCAATTCTTTCTTCATGGCCTTGGAGCGTGCGTCTTCGGTGCGCTGCTCGGTAGCCAAACGGGCTTCTTTTTGCTCCAACCAGGTGGAGTAGTTGCCCTTGTAGGGAATGCCGTGGCCACGGTCGAGTTCCAAAATCCACTCGGCGGCGTTGTCCAAGAAGTAACGGTCATGGGTGATCGCCACCACGGTGCCTGAGAAGCGGGCCAAAAACTGTTCCAACCAGTCCACCGATTCGGCGTCCAAGTGGTTGGTGGGTTCGTCGAGCAACAGCATGTCGGGCTTGGACAGCAGCAAACGGCACAGAGCCACGCGGCGTTTTTCACCACCGGACAACTTGCCAATGATGGCGTCCCAAGCGGGCAAGCGCAGCGCGTCAGCCGCGATTTCGAGTTGGTGATCCGAGGCATCGCCAGCGGTGGCGATGATGGCTTCGAGTTGGGCTTGTTCAGCGGCCAAAGCGTCAAAGTCAGCGTCTTCTTCGGCGTAGGCGGCGTACACCTCTTCAAGGCGGGCTTGTGCGGCCTTGATGTCGCCCATGCCGCTTTCGACGGCTTCGCGCACGGTGTGCTCGGCATTGAGCTGGGGCTCTTGAGGCAAATATCCGATCTTCAGACCAGACATTGGAATAGCTTCGCCTTCGATCTCGGTGTCAATACCGGCCATGATCTTGAGCAAGGTGGACTTGCCCGAGCCGTTGGTGCCCAGCACGCCAATCTTGGCTCCGGGGAAGAAGGACAGAGAAATGTCTTTCAAGATCTGACGCTTGGGCGGCACGATCTTGCCGACGCGGTTCATACTAAATACGTACTGAGCCATTTGGTTTTCTTTCGGGTAGCGAATGCAATAAACCTCTCATTATCCTCGGCTGAGCGATACCCCCAAAAAGCAGGGTCAAAAACCAACTCAATAAAAAATAAATACACAAAACAACAATTTTTATCTTTATGAATATGAGAATACAATTTGCTACCTTATTTCAGAGCCCAATATGCTTAAAAAACTGGCAATTCAACTCATTTGTCTTTTAGGACTTGTTTCTACTTTCGTGAGCGCCCAAGGCAATCAACCCACAAGTTGGAAGTTTCAAAAAGACCAAGATAACAAATGCGTGGCTCAAAACCTTGCAAATCCTGGCTTGGAACTGATGGCTCAGAAGTTGACCATCACGACAAAAGAAACGTCTGATCTCAAAAGCTACGTTGTCTCAGTGAACGACCAAACCGTGGTGCCTATGAGCCGCGTTAACCTGACCGATACGGCCTGCAAATGCATTCGTATCCGCAACATGGGCGCATTGGCCGCGAACGATTTAAAGATTCGAATTCAAGGACAAACAACCAGCGACAAACCTGTCGAACTGGCTTTGAATGTCAAAGACATGGCCGCAGCACTGGAAGCGCTCAAGTCGGATACCTGTAAAAAATCGTAAAATAAAATTTGTCAGATCCGTGCGACAATCTGATCCGTTGCCGCCGCCAGTTGCCGCAACATCAGCACTTCTGCTGGAGCTGGTTCCAAACACTTCTGTTTGTGATTTCTAGAGCTCACCTGTAAATATTGCCGACCTTTGACTGGGTGGCCTTCGGGCCAAGCGGGTTGGTGTCATGCGCTGACATAAAGCGCTCCATCATGAAATTTGAAGATTTAAATTTGGCTCCGGCCATCCAAAAAGCTGTGGCCGAACAGGGCTACGAAACCCCCACCCCCATCCAAGCCCAAGCCATTCCAGCGGTCCTCGCTGGCCACGACTTGTTGGCAGGCGCCCAAACCGGCACCGGTAAAACAGCAGCCTTCACCCTGCCCATGCTGCACAAGCTCACCATGAGCCGCAGCAAAGAAAACAAATTTGGCGTGTACGGCGTGCGCGCCTTGGTGCTGACCCCCACCCGCGAACTCGCGGCCCAAGTGGAAGAGTCGGTGCGCAACTACGGCAAATACCTGCAGCTGACCTCCACCGTCATCTTTGGCGGCGTGGGCATGAACCCGCAAGTGGCTCGCATCAAAAAAGGCGTGGACATTTTGGTGGCCACCCCTGGCCGCCTGCTCGACTTGCAACAGCAAGGCCTGCTTGATTTGTCGACCGTGGAAATCTTGGTACTCGACGAAGCCGACCGCATGTTGGACATGGGCTTCATCCACGACGTCAAGAAAATCTTGGCGTTGGTGCCCAAAGACAAACAAAGCTTGTTGTTCTCTGCCACCTTCAGCGACGAAATTCGCGAGCTGGCCAACAACTTGCTCAAAGACCCACAAAGCATCCAAGTCACGCCCAGCAACACCACGGTGCAACGCATCACGCAAGTGGTTCACCCTGTGGGCCGTGGCAAGAAAAAGGCTTTGCTCGCACACATCATCAACGAGCACAACTGGAGCCAGGTGCTGGTGTTCACACGCACCAAGTTTGGCGCCAACAACGTGGCCGAGTTCTTGACCAAGAACGGCATCAGCGCCATGGCGCTGCACGGCAACAAGAGCCAAACCGCACGTACACAAGCGTTGTCAGGCTTCAAGACCGGCGAAATCCGAGCCTTGGTGGCCACCGACATCGCGGCACGCGGCATTGACATTGACGAGTTGCCACACGTGGTCAACTACGAAATCCCCAACATCAGCGAAGACTATGTGCACCGCATTGGCCGCACAGGCCGTGCTGGTTCAAGCGGCGAAGCCGTGAGCTTGGTGTCGTTGGACGAACAAGGTTTCATGCGTGACATTGAAATCTTCACCAAACAACAAGTGCCTGTGGTGGCCGTTGAAGGCTTTGGCCCAGATGCGGACGAAAAAGCCGAGCCTATCGCCATGGGCCGTCAAACCCTGTGGGGTGGCTTAGGCAAGCCACCAGGCCGTGACGTCATGGCAGCAGCAGCGAAGGCTGCGCGCGGCGAAATGATGCAACGCATTCGCGATACCAAAGCTGCTGGCGGCGGTCGCAATGGTGGTGGCGGTCGTGGTGGACAAGGTGGTGGCGGCGCAGAAGGTCGTGCCCCACGCCCCAGCGGCCATGTGAGCCGTGACCGCGTGGGTGATCGCCCCGCGCGCGATGGTGAACGCGCCCAATTCGGTGACCGGCCCCCACGCAGCGGCGAGCGTCCTGCACGTGATGGCAATCGCCCACAAGGTCAAGGTGCTCGTCCACCCCGTCAATTCGACAACCGTGGCCCACGCAACGATGCACCACGCCCACCGCGTGATTTCGATGCGCCCCGCGCCCCACGTCGCGACGACGACGAGTTCCAGCCCCGCGCCAACGCGCACTTGGGCACCCAAAGCGGCGTGAACGCCTTTGGCCACAAAACACAAGGTGGCGGTCAACGTCAACCTGACCCCACACGCACCAGCGTGGACCTCATGACCGAACGCAAACGCGGCGGTGGTGGTGGCGGTGGCTACGGCCGCCGTTCAGGTGGTGGTGGCGGTGGTGGCAATCGCTCTGGTGGTGGTGGCCGTTCAGGCGGTGGCTTTGGTGGTGGTGGCGGCGGTTACGCACGCTAAGCACACTTAGCCCCTCTCGCCTTGAATGGCGAGAAGCACAAAAAAGCCCGCTCATCAGCGGGCTTTTTTGTGGTCGTTGAATGGCATCAACCTTGACACTCGGGCACAGGCGTTGGCAAAGCCTTCTTCTCGTAAAAGGCACGCAAGTTGTCCATTGTCAAGGCGGCCATGGCGCGGCGCGTCTCCTCGGTTGAGCTGGCCATGTGCGGGGTAAGCACCACGTTGTGCATGCGGCGCAACTCAGGGTCTACCACCGGCTCATCCCAAAACACATCCAAAGCGGCTCCGGCCAAATTTTTCTCTTTCAAAGCCTGCACCAACGCCGGTTGATCGACCACCGAGCCGCGCGCGATGTTGATCAAATAACCTTTGGGGCCCAAGGCTTGCAGTACCGCTGCGCTGATCAGATTCTTGGTTTTGTCGCCACCGGGCACCGCCACCACAAGGTAGTCCACTTCAGCGGCCAAGGCCGTCACGGTTTTGTAAAAGGTGTAGGGCACATCGGCTTTGGCTTCCCGTCCCGTGTACGAGATGCGCATGTCAAACCCAGCTGCGCGCTTGGCAATGGCGCGGCCAATGCGCCCCATGCCCACAATGCCCACGCGCGCGCCCGTCACTTTGCGGGTCAGGGGAAAGGTGTCGCTCACCCAATCACCATTGCGCACAAACCGGTCGGCTTGCGGAATACGGCGGCCAATCGACAACACCAAGCCCATCGCCAGATCAGCCACATCGTCGGTCAACACGCCTGGCGTGTGGGTGACAACAATGCCTTTCTCTTTGGCTGCAAACACGTCCACACCGTCGTAGCCGACGCCACAAATGGCAATCAGTTTGACGTTGGGCAACATGCTCAGCAATTTTTTGTCCACCATCGCCGCACCCGTACCGACCAACGCGGTCACCTTACTCAAAGCACCTGGGTCTTTGATGTGGGTGTGGTCGTGCACGATGTAGTTTTCTTCTTGCAGCGCGTTCATCATGAACGGCGGCAAGGGTGACACTTGCATGATTTCTTGAGCCATGGCGGAATCCTCCAGCTTGTTCTTTTTTATGAGCCCTACTCTACCCGCTGATTGGCTAACATGACAGGCTATGACTGAAGGCTCCCCCACTCTCACCATCGAAGGCGCAACCGCCACCCTCACCCTGCGCCGTCCCTCGTTACGCAACAGCTTGACCGACGAAGACCTCAAGGCGCTGCTGGCCCACTTTGAGACACTCAACCGCAATATGGCCGTGCAAGTGGTGGTCTTGCGCGCAGAGACCACAGGACAAAAACAAGCGGTGTTCAGCGCGGGCTACAACGTGGGCGGGTTTGACAACGACCCCATGGCCCCTTTGTTCTTTGAAAAAATTCCAGAGGCTTTGGAACGCCTGCGGCCTGTGACGATCTGTGCATTAAACGGCAGCGTGTATGGCGGCGCGACAGACTTGGTGTTGGCCTGTGATTTCATTGTGGCGCAACGCGGTTTGTCTTGGCGCATGCCGGCTTGCGCGCTGGGCTTGCACTACTACCCCAGCGGCCTGCGACGCTATGTGAGCCGCTTGGGTCTACAAGCCACCAAGCGGGCTTTCTTGCTGGGGCGATCTATGGCGTTTGAAGACTTAGAAACGCTAGGGCTGTTTGAAGCACTTGTTGAAGCCGAGGCGTTTGAGGCCGCACTTGAGACAACGGTGCGCACTGTGTGTGGCATGGCACCTTTGGCGCTACAGACCACCAAAAAAAGTTTGAACGACATAGCGGCTGGTTTGTACAACGAACCCGCGCTCAAAGAACGTTCACGCCAATCGGTGTACAGCCACGACTTTGCAGAAGGCCGTGCTGCTTTTGCTGAGCGACGTGCCCCCAAATTCACGGGCACTTGAAAGTTGGTGCTTGGCATAAAAAATGGGAGCCCAAAGGCTCCCATTTTGTTTTGGCCCCTAACAAGGGGAGCCCCGGCTGAAATTAAGCCTTCTTGGCGTAAGCCGAGCACCAGCCTTTGCCAGCCACTTGCTTGCCAGCAAACAAGGGGCAACCACCAGCAGCGTCAGCCGCTTTGCCTTGGAACAACGCGCAGTTGCTGCACTGTTGACCCGCAGCGTATTTGGGTTGCTTGGCTTTGTCCACTTTGGTGGCGTCAGCTTTGTAGTTCAAGCCAGCGGCTTGTGGGTCTTTCTCGTCCACCATTGCTGCTTGTGCAGCAGTTGTTGCAAAGGCGGCAACGCCAGCAACAGAAATGGTTTGCATCATGAATACGCGACGGTTGGTAGGTTGGTTCATCAAAGTCACCTCGGCAAAGTTATCAATTGGGCCAGAAGATGCTGGCATTCGTTATCTTAACGACTGATCGGGGGGTTGCCCTTGACCCGCATCAAGTGCCCTCAGTTTTGACTGCGTTTTTGAAGTTTTTGCTCGGCAAGACGTAACGCATCGCCTGTGTCGACGTCCAGCACGCAACCTTCGTCGTCAACTGGCAAGCGAAACACCGGATGCTGCCAGACTACCGCACGCGCGCCTTGATCACCCGTGAGTTCCATCAAAGCCGCACCACACGACGCACCAAAACCCACAGGATGGCCTTGCTGCCCTTGGTAAATCGGTGCCACCACCTCATGTTGCTGCAAGGCCGAGGCGATGGTTAGCAAGGTTTGAGCTTGAATCAGGGGCAAGTCTGCGGGCAATATGAGCCAGCCCTTCGCCCCTTGTGTGGCTGCCACACCGCAGGCAATGCTGTCTCCCATGCCTGGATTTGACAAATGCGCTGTGTGCCCACGCTCCACCACATGCCAAGGCAAGCCGCTGGCGTGCACGGCAGCCAACACATGGTCACGCACAAAGCGGCCGCACAACAAAGCTTGCAGCTTGTTTTCACCAGCGCCAGACGCCTTGAAGCGCTCACCCTTGCCGGCCGCCAAGACGATGACCGTGGGCAACCAGGTCACGCTTTGACGCAAGACGATTCGGTCGCCAAAGGCGCAGCCACTGCCGCGTTTTTAATTTGCACGATTTGCGCAATGATGGACACCGCAATTTCTGCGGGTGTTTTAGCGCCAATGTTCAAACCTACTGGGCCATGCAATCGCTCAAGGGCCTCTGCACCCACGTCAAAGTGTTCCATTAAGCGTTGTTTGCGCGTGGCCTGGTTGCGGCGTGAGCCGAGTGCCCCCACATAAAACGCCTCCGAATTCAAAGCCTCCATCAAGGCCATGTCGTCCAATTTGGAATCGTGCGTCAGCGCCACGATGGCGGTGTGTGCGTCAGGTTTGAGGTCTAGCACCGCATCGTCAGGCATGCCCATGACGCGCGTCACACCATCCAAGCCCAAAGTGGCGGCGTACTCCTCACGTGGATCGCAGACCAGCACCTCGAAATCGAGCAACTTGGCCATGTGCGCCACGGCTTGGCTGAGTTGGCCTGCGCCAATCAACAACAAGCGCCAGCGTGGGCCAAATAAAGTGGTGAGCGTGAGGCCATCGAACTGCAGACCATCTCCGCGAGCGGCTTCGCTGAGCGTGACTTCTCCTGTCGACAACTGCAAAGTACGCGCCACCAATTGGTGCGAAGACGTGCGGTGTAACACCTCTTCAATCCACGCCACATCTTTGACGGGCTCTTGCACCAACCGTAACGTCCCGCCGCAGGGCAAGCCAAAGCGCGCAGCTTCTTCTTTGCTCACGCCATAGGCCACCATGGACGGGTGCGTGAGCGCGTCGTATTCACCAGCTTTGATGCGGGCAATCAAATCGTCTTCAACGCAACCACCCGACACCGAGCCACTGACCACACCATCGTCACGCACGGCGAGCAAAGCCCCCGGTGGGCGCGGGGCACTGCCCCACGTTTCCACCACCGTGACCAAGGTGACGCGCCGCCCAGCTTGACGCCAAGCCAGCACGTCCCCCAACACACGCAGGTCTAAGCTCTCCATGTCGTGCCTTTAAGCAACGGCGGTTTGCTTGAGCGCCTCGGCCGTGATGGGCAAGCGACGCACGCGTTTGCCTGTCAGCTTGGCCACCGCGTTGGCAATGGCGGGTGCCACCACCGCCGTGGCCGGCTCGCCAATACCGCCAGGCTTCTCTGTGCTCTTGACCAACACGATGTCAATCTTGGGCACCTCGTGCATGCGCACAGGCTGGAAGTTGTGATAGTTGGTCTCTTGCACACGACCCTGGGTCATGGTGATTTGGTGCTTGAGCGCCGCGCCCATGCCAAAGATGATGCTGGACTGCAACTGCGCTTCCACCGTGTCGGGGTTGACCATATGGCCCATGTCTGCGGCCACCGTCACGCGATGCACTTGCACCTCGCCATTGGCATCCACGCTCACCTCGGCCACCTGGGCCATGTAAGTGTCATAGCCTTCCATCAAAGCGATGCCGAGTGCACGACCTTTGGCCAGTGGCTTGCCCCAGCCGGCTTTGTCGGCGGCAAGCTTGAGCACATGGGCAAAGCGAGGTTTACCGGCGAGCAAGCTCATGCGGTATTCATACGGATCTTTGCCAGCGGCTTTGGCCAGCTCGTCCATGAAGCTTTCGTTGGCGAAGGCGTTCATGTTATGACTCACCGCACGCCAGTAGCCCACGCGCACGCCGGTGTCGTGAATGACCAAGTCGTGCTGGGTATTGGCAATGTTGTAGCCGGCCACAGCAGCTTCAGCCATGAACGGGTCCATCGTGTCTTTGGGCAAGCCAAAGGCGCGTTGCGTGACCGACTGCGACGCCACTTTGAAATGCAAAGCGACGGGCTTGCCTGACGCATCCAAACCGGCTTTGAGTTGGTTCACACCCACGGGGCGATAGAAGTCATGCGTCATGTCGTCTTCGCGGGTCCACAGCAATTTGACGGGCTTGTTCACGGCCTTTGAAATTTGCGCAGCTTGCACGATGAAGTCCAGCTCCAAGCGACGGCCAAAGCCACCGCCCAAGAAGGTGGTTTGCAATGTGACGTCTTCTGGCTTGAAACCCAAAGCGCCCGCCACGGCACCTTGCGCACCTTGTTGGAACTGCGTGGGGCCAATCAGCAACGCCTTGTTGCCTTGCACATGGGCCGTGAAGTTCATCGGCTCCAGTGGCGCGTGCGCCTGCATAGGGATGACGTACTCGGCTTCCACCACTTTGGCAGCCCCTTTGAGGGCGGCAGCCACATCGCCTTGCGGCTTGGTGATTTCCAGCACTTTGCCGGTTTTCAGGGCTTGGCGTGTGCCGTCAATCACGCTGGCATCGCTCAAGGCCGCACCTGCGCCCTCGTCCCATTGGATGGTCAGCAAGTCGCGGGCTTTTTTGGCTTGCCACCAGCTGTTGGCGACCACAGCCACGCCGTCGTTGATTTGCACCACGTCGATCACGCCAGCCGAAGCTTTGGCCTTTGCGCCATCAAAGCTCTTGACCTTGCCGCCAATCACGGGGCATTGCGCCAGCGAGGCGTACACCATGCCGGGCAACTTCACGTCAATGCCGAACTCTGCCGTGCCATTCACCTTAGCCGGTGTGTCCACACGCTTGGTGCGCTTGCCCACGATTTTGAAATCTTTGGGGTCTTTCATCGGTGGCTTCTCGGGCACGGGCATGCGAGCTGCAGCTTCGGCCAATTCACCATAAGTGGACTTCAAGCCCTTCGGGCCATAAACCATGCCTTTGTCAGCGCGGATCAAATCGCGATCCACCGCCCAACGTGCAGCAGCTGCGGTGATCAGCATTTCGCGCACTTGCGCGCCTGCGACGCGGAGCTTGAGCCAGCCATCGCGCACCGAAGTGGAACCGCCTGTGATTTGCGCACCCAACAAGGCATTGACATACACCGCATCAGGCGGTGCTGCAGCCACTTTGATTTGGCTGATGTCGACATGGAGCTCTTCGGCAATCAACATGGGCATGGACGTGTACACGCCTTGGCCCATTTCAGAGCGGGCCGAGAGCAGTGTGATGACGTTGTTGTCGGCAATGTGTACCCACGCATTGGGCGTGTGCACGGTGCCTGCGGCCATGGCTTCGCCAAGTGTGCCGGGCAGGTTAAAGCCGAGCATCAAGCCGCCGGTCACGGCAGCCGAGGCTTGGAGGAAGGAGCGACGCGAGGTGTGTGTCTGTGTCATGTGGATTCTCCGTGCGTTCAAGCTTTGCGCATCATGGCGGCGGCATCTTTGATGGCGGCGCGCACGCGGGTGTAAGTGCCGCAGCGGCACAGGTTGCCACTCATGGCTTGGTCAATCTCAGCGTCACTGGGATTCTTGTTTTTGGCCAGCAAAGCTGCCGCGCTCATCAACTGACCCGATTGGCAGTAGCCGCACTGAGGCACATCGTGTTTGATCCACGCCACTTGCAAAGGGTGGCTGTTGTCTTTGGAGAGGCTTTCCACGGTGGCGACTTTTTTGCCAGAAACGCTAGAAAGTGGGGTTTGGCAAGAACGTGTGGGCTGACCGTCCACATGCACGGTGCAAGCGCCACACAAAGCAGCGCCACAGCCAAACTTAGTGCCCGTCAGGCCCAACTCATCGCGAATCACCCACAACAGGGGGGTGTCTGTTTCGGCGTTGGCCTTGGTGGCTTTGCCGTTGATCTGAAAATCGACACTCATCAACGTCTCCTCAAAATAAGTACAGTGGAGTATCAATGAAAAGTATTTACGATGCGTGAACCTCCTTTTCGGGTTTTCCCTTTATTTGTCTCGGACGACACACAGAACCACCATGAGTCATATTTCCAACCTTCGCAAAAGCTACGAACGCGCTGAACTCAACGAATCGGCCTCTGCGGCAAACCCCATGCAGCAGTTCGACCAATGGCTCAAAGAAGCGATTGATTCAGAAGTGCCCGAGCCCAACGCCATGACCTTGGCCACGGTGAGCGGCGACTTGCGCCCCAGCACGCGCGTGGTGCTTATCAAAGGCTATGACGAACGCGGCATTGTGTGGTTCACCAACTACAACAGCCGCAAGGGCCAGCAACTGGCGGGCAACCCTTTTGCCGCACTGCAGTTTCACTGGGTCGAGCTAGAGCGCGTGGTCCGCATCGAAGGCCGTGTGGAAAAAGTGAGCGATGCGGAGAGTGACGAGTACTTCAACAGTCGCCCCCTCGACTCCCGCATCGGTGCTTGGGCCAGCCCACAAAGCCAAGTGATTGAGGGACGCGGCACGTTGGTGGCCAATGCGGCCAAATACGGCGCGCAGTTTTTGTTGCAACCACCTCGCCCGCCGCACTGGGGCGGTTACCGTTTGGTGCCCGAACAGTGGGAGTTTTGGCAAGGCCGCAAGAGCCGTTTGCACGACCGCTTGCGTTATCGTCAATCGACCGAAGGCACTTGGATTCGGGAACGATTGGCACCTTGAATATTCAGCACAAAACAAAAGCGGCCACAGAGGCCGCTTTTTACTTCGTTGCGCGACTTGGTTTTAAAAGCTCAGCTGCGCGCCGACTTTCAAGCGACGTCCCGCCAAGGGCGGCGCATTGCTACCCATGGTTTGCGTCAACACCGAGGTGGATGAGTAGGCCAATTTGTTGGTGATGTTGTCCAACTTCGCAAACAGCAGCCAATGTGTGGGGCCGCTGTGCGTGTGAAAGTTCAACGCCGCGTTCCATAAGGTATTGGCGGCCGTGGTGACGCCAGGGCTCGCGCCGTTGTCTGGCACTCTGTTTTGTGCGGCGGCGTGCATGAAGCCCAAACGAGCGCCCCACGCATTGCGTGACCACACCGCATCGGCACCTAGACGCATAGGCGCGATGCGTGGCAAGGGGCTGTTGTGTGTCAAGTCTTGGGCATGCACCACATCGGCACGCAACTCGAGGTCCATCGTTCCGTGCGCAGCGTTGCGTGAAAGCAGCGCGTCTTGCCCACCCACCATGCGTACTTTGGCGGTGGACTCGATGCCGTAGAAGCGAGCACGCACGCCTTCAAAGTTGTAGACAGGTAAGTCTGCCGTCGTGCCTGGACTGCCATCGGCCAAGCGATATGCACCTGTGGGCTGCTGCGAAATGTAGTTGGCAAAGTGCGAGCTAAAAGCGGTCACACCGAATTTGTGCGTGCCTTGTTGCCACTCGCCGCCCAGATCGAATTGGGTGGCTTTTTCTAAACCGATGCTGGCGTTCCCCAACTCATACGCAGCCGTGGCCACATGAGGACCGTGGGCAAACAGCTCGTAATCCTTGGGCGCACGCTGGTTGGCGCTGAGGTGGCTGCTGATTTGCCAACCGTTTTGCGATTCACCTCCGCGCAAATTGCGCATCACACCCAAGCCCACGCTGAAGGGGTTGAACTTTTGGGCTTGCGCCACGTTGCCACCAAAATCTTCACGCAGCGCCACGCTGACCGCCTCGGTGCGCGCACCGGCACTGAACTGACCCCAACTGGTTTTGAGCGCTTGGTAGGTAAACAACGCGGCACTTTGCGTGCGACTTGGTCCTACAAACTTCTCGGCACCTTCGGCCTGCAAGTCATTGCTTTCACGCTGAAGGCCAACCGTGCCGTCCAGTTGCATGCCATTGGTCAAGCGCAACGCCTGTTGCCGGCCTTCTAAGCGAAAGTCCCGCCCTTGGTTGTCAAAACGTGTGCCCGCCACTGCACCTTCGTATTCGGTGTGTGTGTAGTTAGTGTGGCCCAGCTGAAACTTCAGGTTTTCAAATACACCCACGTCGCGTAGCAGGCCTTCCATCACCTGATGGCGGCGCAGCATGCCAATGCTCACCGTGGGCTCAGCCACCGTGCCATACGTGCTGCGGTATTCGCTGGCTGACAGACCAAGGTAACCACGGTCAAACAACAAGGTGCCGCCCACCGCACCGCCTCGGCTGTCACTGGCCGAGTTACACACGCGGCGACCGTTGGGAGTGCCATCGCAATTCATGTCCTTGGGCACACGCAGGTGTTGGGTGCTACGGTCAAACGCGTCTACATGCAAGGCCATTTGGTCGTTGCCGGCTTCCACCATCGCGCCGGTGCTGCGTTCGTTCGCGGCACCGCCCGCACGCACCTCGGCTTTGCCCATCACGCCGCCTTGCGCATCAAACGCGCGTTCGCGGGCGATGCGGTTGTCAATCACGTTCACCACGCCGCCCATCGCACCGCCGCTGTAAAGCAAAGCCGCTGGGCCGCGCAGCACTTCAATGCGCTCGGTGGTGAGCGGGTCAATGGGCACGGCGTGGTCTGAACTCAAACCCGACACATCTAGGTTGGCCCCGCTGTTTTGCAGGATGCGCACACGGTCTCCCTCCATGCCGCGAATCACGGGACGGCCTACGTTGGGGCCGAATGAACTGTTGGCGATGCCGGGTAAGTTGTCGAGCGTTTCGCCCAAGGTACTGCCTTGGCGCTGTGTGAGTGCCGCGCCCGAGAGCTGTTGTGCGGGCACTAGCAGCGCGGCATTGCCTAAGGCTCGCGAGGTGATGGTGACGTCGTCAAGCTGCGTAGATGCTTGCGCATGGGCCTGGGAAACGTGATGACCGAACAAAGTAAAAACTGCAGCGGCTGCAGCGCTGCGCGTGAAAAAATGGGACATAAAAAACCTGCTCACAAAGAAATGACAGCGTCTTGGCATTCAGCACAAGACGCGAGAAGGGGTCAGTTCAAAGCAAAGCAGGCGGGCCGCGGGCCGCATAAAAACGCTCGAACAGCGCGAAGCGTTCTTGCAAGGAGACGACGTACCACACCTGCGGTGTGGCCACGGTCACGGTGTCCATCACCACGTGGTGCAACACATCGGGGCAGGCTTGGTCAAACAGTTGGCAATCGACCCAGCTGCTGTGCTCACCCCACAAACGGGTCAACACGTTGGTTTTGTCCGTGGGGGATGCGGCCTCGTGCGGCACCTCCACCGCCATGGACAGCAGGCTATGTGCGCTGCCCGTGGCATGTGCCACGCGGTGCAACATGCCCACGGTTTGCACCAAGACCAGCGTGGTGAGCAGCGCCAGCAAAACCCAGCGCAACGTGCGCAGGCTCAAAGCAATGGGCGTCCAGCGCAGCATTTCAGCCATGCTTCACCTTGTCGGCAAAGGTCTGCACAAACTTCTGCACCTTGGGGGCCACCACAAAGGCGCAATACCCTTGGTGTGGGTTGTGTTCGAAATAATCTTGGTGATAAGCCTCGGCCGCCCAGTAATTGCGCAAAGGTTGCAACTCAGTCACCACGCGACCAGACAAAGCAGCATTGACGTCGTCCAACACCTGCTGCGCAACCGTTCGGTCCGCCTCGTCACTCAGGTAAACACCGCTGCGGTATTGCGTGCCCGCATCGTTTCCCTGGCGGTTCAAGGTGGTGGGATCGTGGATGACAAAGAAAATTTCCAACAGCTCACGCAAGCTGATGGCTTTTGGGTCGTACACCAAGCGCACCACCTCGTTGTGGCCAGTGTCGCCCTCGCACACTTGTGCGTAAGTGGGATTGTTTGTGTGGCCATTGCAATAACCGGACTCAACGTCCAGCACGCCATGGACGCGCACAAACACCGCTTCGGTGCACCAAAAACAGCCACCACCCAAGGTGATGACCTTGGTTTGAGTGGGTGGCGTCAGCGCGGTTTTCATAGGGCTTGATTCTATGATTGCGAACCACCACGCGAAAAGTCAGCGCCTGCGCGAATGGCTTGGCCTTTTGATTGTTGAAGTGCGCCAAAAGGATTAAGCTGGTACATTAATAACCAATCAGTCATTAACAACACATCGTGCCCTTCACTGCCCCCTCCTCCGCAGAAACCTCGCCCAAAAGAGAGCGTCGCAAAGAAGCGCGCCCGGGTGAGCTGGTCAAGGCTGCGCTGGACTTGTTTGTGGAAAAAGGCTTTGCGGCCACGCGTGTCGACGAAGTGGCGGCACGCGCAGGCGTGTCGAAGGGCACTTTGTTTTTGTATTTCGAAAGCAAAGAAGACCTGTTCAAAGCGGTGATTCGCGACAACATCGCCAACTTGTTTCCGGCTTGGAACGAAGAATTCAAAACGTTTGAAGGCAGCAGCGCGGAGATGCTGCACTACGCCATGGATTTGTGGTGGCTCAATGTGGGCAACACGCCGGCGAGCGGCATTGTCAAACTGGTCATCAGCGAGGCGCAAAACTTTCCTGAAATTGCAGCGTTCTATCAAAAAGAAGTGGTCGAGCCAGGCACGGGTTTGCTACAAAGCATCTTGCAACGTGGCGTAGAGCGCGGCGAGTTTCAGCAGATGGACACGAGCAAAAGTGTGTTCAGCATCATCGCGCCCATGATCTTTTTGATGATGTGGAAACACTCCATGGGTGCTTGCGCAGCCTCAGCCAACATCATCGACCCCAAAGAATTCATCCACATGCACGTGGATCTATTGCTCAATGGCATGAGCGCAAAGAACTCCCCATGAAAAACATCAAACCCCGTTGGATCGTGATCGGCATCATCGTTTTGGCCCTGGTGGCTGGCGTGTGGCGTGCCATGAGCAACAAGAGCGCACAACAGGCCGCAGCTTCTGCGCCTGTGGCCGTGCAAACACAAGTTGAATTGGCCAGTAGCGATGTGATGAAAGCCGAGCTGCGCGACATCACCCAGGGCTTGGCAGTGTCTGGCACGGTCAAGGCCGTGAACTATGCCGTCATCAAAGCCCGCGTGGCGGGTGAACTGAAAGAAGTTGTGGCGCGTGAAGGCGATGCTGTCAAAGCGGGCGACGTGTTGGCACGCATTGACCCCACCGAATACCAACGCCGTTGGCAACAAGCCGCAGAAACAGCCAGCGCCGCCAAATCACAAATGGAGATCGCGCAGCGTCAGTGGGACATCAACAAATCCTTGGTTGACCGCGGCTTCATCTCCAAAATTGCCATGGACAACTCTGACGCGTCCTACCAAGGTGCCGTGGCCAGCCACAAAGCCGCCATCGCCGGTGCCGACGTGGCCCGCAAAGCCTTGGACGACGCCACCTTGCGCGCGCCTTTTGCAGGCATCGTCTCAGGCCGTGCCGCCCAAGTGGGCGAACGTGTGGCCATTGACGCCAAGATCATGGAGTTGGTGGATTTGAGCCAACTCGAAGTGGAAGTGCCTTTGAGCCCCAGCGAATCGATGGACGTGCGCGTGGGTCAGTTGGCTTCGCTGCAAGTGGAAGACCGCAAAGAAACCGTAGGCGCCAAGGTCAAACGCATCAGCCCCAGCGCCCAAACCGGCAGCCGCAGCGTGTTGATTTATTTGGCACTCGACAAAGCCGAAGGTTTGCGCCACGGTTTGTTTGCCAAAGGCATTTTGGGCATGGGCAAGAGCCAAGTGTTGGCTGTGCCTTTGTCTGCCGTACGCACCGACCGCGCACAACCTTATGTGCAAGTGGTGGAGCCATTGGGCGACCAACTGCAAGTGGTTCACAAAACCGTCACCCTTGGCATACGCGGCATGGACTTGACGCAGCCCGAATCTGAAACCATGGTGGGCGTGACAGGCCTGGCTGAAGGCAGCACTCTGCTCAAAGGCCAAGTGGGCGCCTTGCGTGAGGGCATGGTGGTGAAGTACACCGCCAAAGCTGCCAATGCTGCGGCTTCTGCAGCCAGCGCTGCCAATTAAGGCGACACACCCAGCATGTGGTTCACCAAAGTCAGTTTAAAAAATCCGGTCTTCGCGACCATGGTGATGCTCGCCTTTGTGGTGCTGGGCTTGTTCTCGTACCAGCGCCTCAAAATTGACCAGTTCCCCAACATCGACTTCCCCGTGGTGGTGATCACCACCGAATATCCGGGCGCCTCGCCGGAGATTGTGGAGAGCGAAGTCAGCAAGAAGATTGAAGAAGGCGTCAACTCGATTGCTGGCATCAGCGCCCTCACCTCGCGCAGTTACGAAGGCATGTCGGTGGTGGTGATTGAGTTTCAGCTCCACATCGATGGCCGCAAAGGCGCTGACGACGTGCGCGAAAAAGTGGCCGCCCTGCGCCCCACGCTGCGCGATGACGTGAAAGAGCCCAAGGTCTTGCGCTTTGATCCGTCAAGCCGCGCCATTTGGTCGCTGGCTGTGGTGCCCGAAACACCACAAGGTGGCAAATCGCTCTCAGCCGTAGAGATGACCAACTGGGCCGATCAAGTGCTGAAGAAACGCCTTGAGAACGTGCGCGGCGTGGGCTCGGTGTCGTTGGTGGGCGGCACCAAACGCGAAATCAATTTGTACCTCAACCCGCAAGCCATGGAGTCGCTGGGCATCAGCGCCGACCAGGTGGTGAACGCTGTCAAAACCGAAACCCAAGACTTGCCCGTGGGCAGCTTGCGCTCACTGCAGCAAGACCGCGTGATTCAAATTCAAGGCCGCATGTTGCGCCCTGAAGACTTTGGCCAAATCATCGTAGCGCGCAAAAACACCACGCCGATTCGTTTGAACCAAGTGGCCACCGTGAATGACGGCGCGCAAGAGGTGGAGAGCTTGGCGCTGTACAACGGCCAACGCACCTTGCTGATGACGGTGCAGAAAGCACAAGACGAAAACACCATCGACGTGATTGATGGCCTCAACAAAACCGTGGCCGAGATGAAAGCCCAGTTGCCTGCAGGTGTGCGCTTAGAGCAAGTGCAAGACGGTTCTCGCCCCATCCGCGTCGGTGTGGCCAACGTCCGCCAAACGCTGATTGAAGGTGCGCTGCTGACCGTGCTCATCGTGTTCTTGTTTTTGAACTCGTGGCGCTCCACCGTCATCACCGGCCTCACGTTGCCCATTGCCATCATCGGCACGTTTTTGTTCATGTACATGTTTGGTTTCACCATCAACATGATCACGCTCATGGCCTTGTCTCTGTGTGTAGGTTTGTTGATTGACGACGCCATCGTGGTGCGCGAAAACATCGTGCGCCATGTGCAAATGGGCAAAGCGCCTTACCAAGCGGCGATGGACGGCACCCAAGAGATTGGCTTGGCCGTGCTGGCAACCACGCTGTCGATCGTGGCGGTGTTTTTGCCCATTGGCTTCATGGGCGGCATCATCGGCAAGTTCTTCCATGAGTTCGGCATCACCATCGTGGCGGCCGTGCTCATTTCGATGTTTGTCAGCTTCACGCTCGACCCCATGTTGTCGTCCATCTGGCACGACCCCACCATCCATGCGCATGGCGAGCACGGCCACTCAAATGCGTTTTACGACCGCACCATCGGCCCCATCACCACTTGGTTTGAGACCACCACCGACAAGCTGGTGGCCTTGTACCAACGCATCTTGAAATGGGCCTTGGCTCACAAACGCGCCACGGTGGGCTTGGCCATCGGCACTTTTGTGTTGAGCATCTTCATGGTGCCGCTGCTGGGGACCGAATTTGTGCCCAAGGCAGACTTCTCTGAAACCACGGTCAACTTCTACACACCGGTAGGCTCGTCGTTGGAAGTGACCGAAGCCAAAGCCCAACAAGTCGAAGCCATCATTCGTGAGTTCCCCGAGGTGCGCTACACGCTGTCCACCATCAACACGGGTGCTGCGAACGGAAAAATTTACGCCAGCATTTACATCCGCTTGGTCGATCGCAAAGACCGCAAACGCAGTGTGGACCAAATGTCGGCCACTCTGCGCGAGCGCCTGCGCCAAGTGCCGGGCATCACCGTCACACACGCGGGTTTGCTAGACACGGTGGGCGGCAACAAACAAGTGGAGTTTTCGCTGCAAGGCAGCGACTTGCGTGAGCTGGAACGACTGACGACGCAAGCCATGGACAAGCTGCGCACCATTCCAGGCTTGGTCGATTTGGACTCCAGCGTCAAACCCAACAAACCCACCATCGAAGTCAATGTGCAGCGCGAAGCTGCCAATGACCTCGGCTTGTCGCTTGGCGCCATCGGCAACCAGCTGCGCATTTTGATCGCTGGCAACACGGTCACCAACTGGCGCGCCGCCGATGACCAAACCTACGACGTCAATGTGCGCTTAGCTCCCAACGCACGCAACGCCATGCAAGACCTAGAGCGCTTGCCTTTCACCATTGGCACCAACGCCGACGGCAGCCCACGCGTGGCCCGCTTGAACCAAGTGGCCCAAGTTATTGAGGGCACAGGCCCCAACCAAATCAACCGCCGCGACCTGATGCGCGAAGTGGCCATCAACGCCAACGTGTACAACCGCTCTGCAGGCGAAGTGTCTGCCGACATTCGCAAGGTGATGGACGGCATTCAAATGCCACCCGGCTACCGCTACCAATTTGGCGGCTCGACCAAAAACATGGCCGAATCGTTTGGCTACGCCATCTCAGCACTCTTGTTGGCCGTGGTGTTCATCTACATGATTCTGGCCAGCCAGTTCAAAAGTTTCCTGCAGCCCATGGCCCTGATGACGGCCTTGCCCCTCACCCTGATTGGCGTGGTGCTGGCTTTGCTGTTGTTTGGTTCGAGCTTGTCGATGTTCTCCGTCATTGGCGTCATCATGCTGATGGGTTTGGTCACCAAAAATGCGATCTTGTTGGTCGATTTCGCCATCCGCGCCCGCGAACCCCAAGAACTCGCCGATGGCACGATCAAACCCGGCCTGAGCCGCCATGATGCCCTGTTGCTGGCCGCCGAAGTGCGTTTGCGCCCCATTTTGATGACCACCTTGGCCATGATTTTTGGCATGGTGCCCTTGGCGTTCGCCATGTCTGAGGGCTCAGAACAACGCGCCCCGATGGGCCAAGCCGTGATTGGCGGTGTGATTACCTCGTCTCTGCTTACTTTGGTAGTCGTCCCCGTGGTGTACTGCTATTTGGACGATTTAGCCCAATGGATGAAACGCAAATGGTCGTCAGGCTCTGACAGCCCTGCCCGTTAAAATTTTGCCTAGCTATAACTGAACGCAACTGAACAATTCCGGAGTTTTGAGATGAATACCCAACAAGCCCGCTTCAACATGGTCGAACAACAAATCCGCCCTTGGCAGGTACTCGACCCCCAAGTGCTGACCGTGTTGTCTAACGTGCCACGCGAATTGTTTGTGCCACAGGCCTATCAAGCCCTGGCCTACGCCGACACCGACATCCCTTTGGGCCATGGCGAAACCATGGTGCCTCCACGCGTCGATGCGCGCTTGATGCACGACCTGCAACTCACAGGTACTGAGAAAGTTTTGGAAATCGGCACCGGCAGCGGCTACTTGGCTGCCCTCTTGGCTGGCCGCGCCCAACGCGTGGTGAGCTTGGAAATCAATCCCGAATTGGCCAGCAACGCCCGCAACAACCTGCAACGTGCCGGCATCACCAATGTGGATGTGCGCGTGGCTGACGGCAGCACAGGCGCTTCTGGCGATGCCCCGTTTGACGCCATCGTGCTCGGTGGCTCAGTGGCCGAAGTGCCGCAAGCCTTGTTGCAACAACTCAAAGTCGGTGGTCATCTGCTGGCCATCGTGGGCCAAGAACCGATGATGGTTGCCACCCTCTACACACGCACGGCTGACGCCGCATGGAGCAGCAAAGCTTTGTGGGATCACACCGCCCCACGTTTACAAGGCTTTACAGAGCCCGCTCGCTTCAAGTTCTAAAAGCGCGGCATGATTGATCAAGTCCAACCCGCCCAGTTGCAAGACTGGATTGCATCGCAAGCCCCCAACGGCGCCACCGTGGTGCTGGATGTGCGCGAACCTTGGGAAGTGCAAACGGCCAGCGTCCAACCACAAGGGTTTGAGCTGGTCGCGATGGTGATGCACACCATCCCCGCCCGTTTGCAAGACCTGAACCGCGACCAACCCATTGCCTGCTTGTGCCACCATGGTGCGCGCAGCATGCAAGTGGCGGCGTTTTTGGCACAACAAGGCTTTAGCCATGTGGCCAACATCACGGGTGGCATTCACGCTTGGTCGTCGCAAGTGGACGCGTCTGTGCCCACGTATTGATTTTTGAAAGAACTGCATGTTGCTCTCTCGCTCACTGTTTCGTACCCTGCCCTTGACTGCTGCGGTGGCATTGGCTTTTGCATCTGGCGCACAAGCCCAAAGCTTGGTGGAGATGTACGACGCGGCGCGAGGCTATGACGCCGGCTTTATTTCAGCCAAGGCGCAGTTTGAGGCGAACTTGGCCAGAGCGAATCAAGCCCTGGGCGGCATCTTGCCTAACATTGCAGTGTCGGTAAGTCATACCAAAACTGACCTTCAAAGACAAATTTCCGGTGTGGATGCAGTTAGACAGAATGTCGCTGAACTTGAAACTAAAACGACCGCTGCCACCTTGATTCAGCCTATTTATCGCCCTGCAGCTTGGGCTACTTACCGACAAGGTGGACGCCAGCTGCAACAGGCAGCTGCACAATACGAAGCCGCCGAGCATGATTTGTTAGTTCGCGTCGCTCAAGCTTACTTTGATGTGCTCACCAGCGAAGACAACTTGGAGCTGGTGCAAAACCAAAAGAAGGCCGTCAGCGAACAACTGGCCTCGGCCCAGCGTAACTTTGAAGTAGGTACCGCCACCATCACCGGCGTGCGCGATGCACAAGCACGCTTTGACTTGACTAATGCCCAAGCTATCGCTGCCGAAAACGAGCTGCGCACCAAACGTCTTGCCCTCAACATGGTGGTGGGCTTGAGCGATGCGAAACCCAAACGCTTAGCCAAAAGCACCACCTTGGTCGAGCTTCCTAAGGAAGACGTAAATGCATGGGTGAGCCAAGCGCAAGCTCTCAGCCCCACCGTTCGCCAAGCCCAGCTGGCGGTAGATGTAGCTGACTACGAAATGGACAAAGCCACGGCTGTTCACAAACCTACGCTGGATGCGCAAATGACCTATGGACGCACCGAAAACTTGAAAGGCACGACGACCCCCGCCATCGCGAATCCGTATACAACGTGGAACCCCACAGTCGGCCTCGTCTTGAACGTGCCATTGTTCGCAGGTTTCAGTGGCGTCTACAAAGTCAAAGAAGCCATCGCTTTGAAAGACAAAGCGCAATCGGACTTAGAAAACGCACGTCGCAGCACCGAGCAAGCCACACGTAACACCTACTTCGGTCTGCTCGCAGGCCTGAGCCAAGTCAAAGCCTACGAAGCAGCCGAACTTTCTAGCCAAAGCGCCTTGGATGCCAACAAGCTGGGTTACTCGGTGGGCGTGAACATCAACATCGACGTGCTGAACTCGCAAAGCCAGCTCTACCAAACCAAGCGTGATTTGGCCAAAGCGCGTTACGACGTGTTGGTGACCAATCTGAAATTGCGCCAAGCCGCTGGCACGTTGACGCCTGCAGACTTGCAGCCCATCAACGATTTGCTAGCGCCTTAATTCGTTTTCAAATACGGCAGCAATGCCTGCGCGGTGCGCTGCGCCGCGCCTCGGTGGGCTTGTGAAAACTCTTGGCACGCTTGCACGTGTGCATGCGCATCAGGACCAAAGCTCACCATTTGCAAAGCCGTGGTCACGGCTTGTGCCATGTCTTCGACGCGCAAAGCTGCGCCAGCTTCTTCAGCCAACTGTGCTGCTTCCGCAAAGTTAAACGTGTGTGGCCCCATGATGATGGGGCAACCACAGGCGGTGGACTCAATCAAGTTTTGCCCGCCCAAAGGCGCAAAACTGCCACCTAACAATGCGGCGTCTGACAAGCCGTAATACAAAGCCATTTCGCCCAGCGAGTCACCGAGCCAAATGGTGTCAGCGTCGTCTGGTTGATCGGTGTCTGGCCCCTGTGCCCATTGGCTGCGGCGAGACACTTTCCAGCCTCGCTCTGCCATCAAAGCTGCCACTTCATCAAAGCGTTGCGGGTGACGTGGCACCACCAGCCAATGCACGGCATGGATGTGGTCTTGGTGGTCTCGCGGCGCATCTTTCAGCGCTTGCAAGGTGTCCAGCCACATGGCCTCTTCGCCTTCGCGTGAGCTGGTGAACAGCACCACGGGGCGGCAGAGCTTTTGCCTCCACGTTTGCGCCAATGCCAGCTGTGCGGCATCAGGCTTGGCATCGAATTTCAAGTTACCCAGCACCGCATCCACCTTGGCACCCAAGGTTTGCAGGCGTTCGGCATCGGCCTGCGTTTGCGCCAACACCGCTGACAAGCCTTGGTACGCCGGGCGCGACAGCCAAGCCAAGCGCTGCGCTTGGTGCATGCTTTTCTCACTCATGCGCGCATTCACCAGCACCAGCGGCACCTTGGCCTTGTTGCACTGCGCCACCCAGTTGGGCCACAGCTCGGTTTCTAAGATGATGCCCACACACGGTTTGAAGTGCGTCAAAAAACGTTGCACGGCGGCAGGCGTGTCCCACGGCTGCCACACTTGCACATCGCCCTCTTGTAGCAGGCTCACGCCTTGCGCACGCCCCGTGGCGGTGCCATGGGTGAGCAAGATGCGGATGCCGGGCTGCGCGGCGCGCAAGGCTTGCAGCAGCACCGCTGCGGCACGTGTTTCACCCAAAGACACGGCATGCACCCACACGTAGCCACCTTCTGTGGGTGGTTGCATGTAGTGACCAAAACGTTCGTCGATGGCCTGCAAATAGCCCGCCTCTTCACGCCCACGGCGTTGCAGCTTGCGGCGCAACAAAGGCTGCAAAGCCCACATAGCCGCGCTGTAAATTGGCAGCATCACGGTGCTGAGCCCTCGGCGTTCAAGCAGGCTTGCCACGCATGCCACACGGCATCGACGCTGGGCGTGGGGCAATCGACCACACTGCGTTGACGTGTCAAACCTTCAGGGCCGGTGCGCCATGCGGTGTCGAAGTTGTAAATCTGAACATGGGGCAAATCCAACGCCACAGCGATGTGGCTCAAACCGCTGTCCACCCCAATCACGCCGGTGCATTGCGCCATCTCGGTGGTGAGCTGGTCCAGCGACAAGCGGGGCCACACCACGGCACCGGGCAACATGTCCGCGATGGCTTCGCTGCGCAGACGCTCTGCTTCGTTGCCGTGGGGCAAGGCCACATCGAAGCCTTGTTGTTTCAGGCGCGTGCCAATTTCAAACCAATGAGACAAGGGCCATTCTTTGTCTGCACGCGAGGTGCCATGCACCAAAGCCACCACGGGCTTGCGCTGCGCAGCCGCAAGGCCCAAGCCATAGTTCAAATGTGCGGGCACGTCATAGCCCAAAGCTTTGGCGCACAACACGCGGCCACGCGCAACGGCGTGGATGTGTGGCGTGATGGGCACCGCCACATCGGCCACCCAGCGTGTGGGGCGTTCGTAGCCCGAACCATCGGTGCGGTTGGCCAAGGCATAGCGTTTGCCGCCTTTGGCTTTGCGTGCCAGCCAAACGACCCAAGCCGACTTGGTCAGACCTTGCAAATCGAGGATGACGTCATACGCCTCTTGCTGCAAATCAGCTTTGAAGGCTTGCCACTCGGCGCGTGTTTGCGCGCGGGTATCGGCTTTGAAAAACCCCTTGCGCCAGCGGCGTAGGTCACACGGAATCACGCGGTGCACCGCCGCGCAACGCGCAGCCAGCGGTGCAAAACCACGCTCCACCACCCAATCAATTTGGGCATTGGGAAACGCGGCTTGAATGTCCATCACCGCGGGCATGGCATGCACCACATCGCCCAGTGACGAAAGTTTGACGATGAGCACCTTCAAGGGTGCTTGTCGATCGCGCAACACTGGCACGCTCAATGCGCGGCCTCTTGAAACTTCGCATCGGGCTTGACGCGACGCAACAACGCCAGCATGTCGTGTTCAATGCGGTCTAGCGCGGTTTGGGTTTGGCCTTCAAAGCGCAACACCAAGACCGGCGTGGTGTTGGAGGCGCGAATCAAGCCAAAGCCATCGGCCCAGTCGATGCGCAAGCCGTCAATCACACAAGCTTCAGGTTTGAACTCAGGCGAAGGCAATTCGCCCGACGACACCAACTGCTGCAGTTCTGCGCTCAAACGGTGTGGCTCGCCTTCAGCGCAGCCCACGTTCAATTCAGGCGTGGAGAAGCTGGTGGGCAAAGCGTCGAGCACCGCATTGGCATCGGGGCTGCGGCTCACAATTTCGAGCAAGCGGCAACCGGCGTACGTACCGTCGTCAAAGCCGAACCAACGCTCTTTGAAGAAGATGTGGCCGCTCATCTCGCCGCCCAAAGGCGAATCGACTTCTTTCATCTTGGCTTTGATGAGCGAGTGACCCGTTTTGAACATCAAGGCTTGGCCGCCGGCTGCGCGAATGGCGGGGGCCAAACGCTGCGAACACTTCACGTCAAACACAATCGCGCCACCCGGCACGCGCGACAGCACGTCGCGGGCGAACAAGGCCATTTGGCGATCGGGGTAAATGTTGTTGCCGCCTTGAGTGACGATGCCCAAACGGTCGCCATCACCGTCAAACGCCAAGCCCAACTCGGCGCCCGAGGTTTTCAGGGCTTGAATCAGGTCTTTCAAGTTTTCTGGCTTGCTGGGGTCTGGGTGGTGGTTGGGGAAGTTGCCGTCCACCTCGCTGAACAGCTCAACCACTTCGCAACCTAAAGCGCGGAAGATGCCGGGCGCGGTGGCACCGGCAATGCCGTTGCCGCAGTCGACCACCACTTTCATGGGGCGGCTCAAACGCACATCGCCCACGATGCGGGCCACATAGTCAGCCGTCACATCAAGCTGTTTGACGCTGCCGCCCGCTTTGAGCGCCCAACTTTCAGCTTCCATGATGTGGCGCAAGCCTTGAATTTCGTCGCCATAAATAGCGCGACCACCCAAGACCATCTTGAACCCGTTGTAATCCTTGGGGTTGTGGCTGCCCGTGACTTGAATGCCGCTCTTGCACAAGGTGCTGGCCGCGAAGTACAGCATCGGTGTCGTCACCGCACCCACATCAATCACCTGCACGCCCGCAGCGACCAAGCCGCGAATGAGGGCCTCCACCAACGACGGGCCGCTCAAGCGACCATCACGGCCCACTGCCACCGTGCTTTCGCCAGAGGCTGCGGCATGTGTGCCAAACGCACGACCCAAGGCTTCAGCGACGTCAACATTAAGAGTAGAAGGAACGACACCGCGGATGTCGTAGGCTTTGAAGATGGAGGCGTTAACTTGCATAGTGATGAGATTGTAGAGAGCCAAGTCACCGTTTTTGTCGGCCCACTATGATGGGAAAAACATTGCCTCAAAGCCCATTTCACTGTGTCCTTCAAGCCAACAGCCCTCATTTGCCAAAGCCACACCACCTCGCCGCTAGGCGATGTGCTGCTAGCGGCAACCGAACAAGGTTTGGCAGGCGTGTGGTTTGTGCACCGGCAAGAGCACCTACCCGACAGCAGCCAGTGGGTCACCGACAACGCACATCCCACCTTGATGGCTGCGGCAACACAACTGCGTGAGTACTTTGAAGGCCAACGCCTAACGTTTGAAATTCAGCTGCAACCGGCTTGGGGCACCCCGTTTCAGCGCGCCGTGTGGCAGGCTTTGCAACGCATTCCCTACGGCTACACCAGCACCTATGGCGACATCGCCCGCGACATTGCAAATCCAAAGGCAGTTCGGGCTGTGGGCGCAGCGATTGGCCAGAACCCACACAGCATCATCGTGCCGTGTCACCGCGTCTTGGGCGCGAACGGTTCGCTCACGGGCTTTGCAGGCGGCTTAGACCGCAAAAAACATTTGCTCGCACTGGAGGCCGCGCGCGCATGACCGAAACGCACCTACCTTGGCGTGAATGGGTGCCTGAGTTTGTGCTGCTGGCACTGCTGTGGGGTTCTTCGTTTTTGTTCATGCGAGAAGGTGCGCATGCCTTTGGCGCATTTCCGACCGCTTGGGTGCGCATCACGCTGGCAGCGCTCATGCTCACGCCGGTACTGATATGGCGCCGAGAAGTCACCGTGCTGCAACAGCACTGGCGCCCCACTTTGTCCTCGGGCTTGCTCAATGCGGGCATCCCCTTCGCGTGCTACGCCTATGCGCTGATGCACATCAACACCGGCCTGACCTCTATCTTGAATGCCACCACGCCCCTGTTTGGCGCGCTCATCGCTTGGGTTTGGTTGGGTGACAAACTCAATGCCACGCGTGCTGCAGGTTTGGCTTTGGGTTTCACGGGTGTGGTGTTACTGGCCAGCGATGTGCCGGGTGGCATTTCGTTCAAATCTGGCGGCTCGGGGCTGGCTGTGGTGGCGTGCTTGGTTGCCACGTTTTGTTACGGCATTGCCGGCAGCTTCACCAAGCGCTATTTGCAGAATGTGCCTTCGCTCGTCACCACCACAGGCAGTCTGTGGGGTGCAAGCATTGGCCTGACCATTCCAGCTTTACTGACATGGCCCAGCGAAGCGCCGTCGCTGCATGCGTGGGGGGCGCTGGGCATTGCAGGTCTGCTGTGCACGGCCTTGGCCTACGTGCTGTATTTCCGCTTGATGACGCGCACCGGCCCTGCGCGCGCCATGACCGTCACGTATTTGATTCCGGTGTTCGCCAACCTGTTTGGTGTGATGTTTTTAGACGAAGTGGTCACGCACTGGATGATGGGCTGCGCTTTGGTGATCGTGTTGGGTACTGCACTGGCATCGGGCTTGGTGGGACGTCGACACACCGGCTAAACCCTAGTCATACAGATGACAGGTGGCACTTCTCAAGCACTGCCTCACGCCTTAGCATGCGCCCCAGATTCAACATTCATCTGGGAGCTCTCTGTGCGCATTGCCACTTACCGCCATCACAACCAACGTCACGTCGGCCAAGTGTCTGCCGATGGCCGACACATCACCGCATTTGATGTGACACCTGAGGTGGCCCACCACGGCGCACTGCGCCTGATTGAAGCCGTCATGGCTGGCGGCAAATTGCCTGCATTGAGCAACAACACCGTCGCCGTGACAGATGTGCATTTAGAAGCCCCGATTCCCGTGCCTCGCCGCAACATTTGGTGCGTGGGTCGCAACTACCATGAACACGCCAAAGAGCTGTCAACTTCAGTGTTCAAAGACAGCAACACCAACACACAAGCCTGGCCCATCGTTTTCACCAAAGTGCCTGAATGTGTGGTCGGCCCGTTTGATGATGTGCAATTGCCGGGTGCTGCCATCTCCGATCAAATCGATTACGAGTCAGAGTTGGCCGTCATCATTGGCCACGGTGGCAAAAACATCAAAGCCGCAGATGCCATGAAACACATTTATGGCTACACCATCGTGAACGATGTGACCGCCCGCGATGTGCAAATGCGCCACCAACAATGGGATATGGGTAAATCGTTCGACACCTTCTGCCCCATGGGCCCATGGTTGGTGACCGCAGATGAGATGGATGGCGCACACACCCGTGTGCGCGGTGTCGTCAACGGCGAACAACGCCAAGACGGCCCCACTGAGAACATGATTTTTGATATTCCCACACTCATTGAAACCATCTCACGCGGCATCACGCTGTACCCAGGCGACATCATCGCCACTGGGACGCCAGCGGGTGTTGGTATGGGTTTAAAGCCACCTCGCTATTTGCAAAAAGGCGATGTGGTGCGTGTCGAGATTGATGGCATTGGCCACATCGAAAACAAATTCGTTTAAGTTTTCACACAGGGGTTTTTATGACACGACGCATCGCCCTCCTCAAAACATGGGTCATGGTGGCTGCGGCCTCCGCGCTCACCGCATTTGCGCAAGAGGATTACCCCACACGCCCCATCACCATGCTGGTGCCGTTTCCACCGGGCGGTGTGGCCGATGCGGTCGGTCGCCCTGTGGCAGAGGCCATGGGCCGCTACCTCAAGCAATCTGTGGTGGTAGAGAACAAAGGCGGTGCGGGCGGAGGCATTGGCATGGCGCAAGTCGCCAAGTCAAAACCCGATGGCTACACGATGCTGATGGCGTTATCGTCTTTGGTGGTCCTACCAGAAGCCGATAAAGTGCTCAAACGGGCCCCCATGTTTCAGCTAGACCAACTCAAACCCATTGCTCGCTTCAGCGCGGACCCCACGGTACTCGTGGTCAATGCGGACAGCCCATGGAAAACCTACGCCGAATTCATGGCCTACGTAAAAAACAATCCAGCCAAAGTGTCATTTGGCTCATCCGGCAACTACGGCACCATGCACGTGCCCATGGAGCAGCTCAAGGCTGCCACCTCAAGTCATATGTTGCATGTGCCCTACACGGGCGCAGGGCCCGCGGTCATGGCCTTGCTCTCAGGACAAATTGAAGCGCTCTCCACAGGCCCAGCCAGTGTGGCGCAGCAAATCAAAGCGGGAAAACTACGCGCCTTGGCACATTGGGGAGAAGGCCGTTTAGCGGCATTGCCAGATATTCCGAGTTTGAAAGAACTGGGCGTGTCCATCACTTACGCACAATGGTCTGGCTTGTTTGTACCGGCCAACACGCCCGCCGCAGTGGTTGACAAGTTACGCCAAGCCGCCAAATTTGCCGCAACGGATGCGCGTGCCAACCAAGCCATGGTTGCAGCAGGTACCTCGTTTATGTTCCAAGACATGCCCGAGTTCGAACGCTATGTACAAACCGATGCCAAAGACATGGCGGGACTGGTACAGCGCATTGGCAAAGTCGACTAAATACAGGTGTTCAGCACGAAAGTGCTAAACCTGTTACATTTACGTATCGCTTTAGTCGACTTCTAGCACGCACCTCTACATTGCCGTGCAGCCCCTCAGCAGAGGGGCGTTTAAGTAAATTCCCACTTCTTCGCGTATTTCAACAAGCCCTTTCAGGGCTATGTTTTGTCGTTCTATTTTTCTAAGATTTTCATGATTCCCGCTATTCATATTCAAAACAACGCTATCACCTTCGGCAAATACCGCATTGCGGCTTGCCCGCGCGTTCTACCCAGTGGTCGTTTTGCAGCGCACGTCTCTGTGGCCAGTGGTCGCGGCAGCGCCAGCACCGCCCGTGTGATGAGCTTCATTGACGACTTCGCCACCCACGATGACGCTGCTAACTACGCCCTTGCACAGGGCCTGGACTGGGTACACGAAGCCACGCAGGCGCACTGAACTGCTTTTCTTATCAAAAAATAACCATACTCTTTACAGAACTTCACCGAAAAATCACACAACGAAAAACGTGTGAGACTTAAAATTTCTCGAACTTGAAATCTAAATCAAGTCGAAAGACACGCCAATGCGCAATTTCCACGCAGGCCAACAACTGATCACCGACGAGGAACTCAACGCCCTCATGGGGCAAGATTCGCCAGCAAAGAGTGACACCGATGTGTGGTTCAAGTACCGCAACTTGTTTTTGTTGGCGGTGGTGATTTCGCAAGTAGTCAAACTCCTGTTCTTTTCGCATCTGGCCATTGGGAACTTTGAGCTCGGAGCCCTCGACCCCCAAGCTTTTGAGCGTTATCTCGTATTTCGCGCTTGCTTTGTGATCGCAATCAGTGCGTTTTACCTCTTCAGTTATTTGAAGAACTGGTACTTTGAAAAAGTTTCTCTGCTCTACGTTGGCATCGCTACGACTGCGTTGGTGATGGATTACTTCAATGCATACGTTTACCTCAGCGAAAATCCACTTCAGTGGATGACAGGCTTAATTGTGTTGAGGTTTCTGGCTGTGTGTTGTCTGCTTGTCAATGCCCTTTCGGCACACCGAGCACCGGCAATGCCACGCAGCCTGCTCTCTTGAACTATTAAATAATATTAATTTTAAAAATTAAGTAAACCAAAATAGTTATCTTCTCGTTTCTTTCTAGTCACTTTAGAAAGAAAGCACAACTATGCAGTTCAAGGCAAAACAGCCTCTGATGATTTTGGGTCTGGTTTCCGCACTCACCTTCGCTTGCGCAGCCCACGCGGGAAACCCGTTCGAGCAAATCAATCAAGAAATCGATAAGCATCAGCAACGCGGTAAAGAGCGCGCGAATGAGCATCGCAATCGCCATGACCATGGCAACTCAAACGAAGGGCACGGAGGGCAAAATGCCTCAGGCTCATGCAGTGACGAGCGTAACTTGCGCTCTGTGCAGGGCAACGTGCACACCACCATGAAATTCCTGAACAACAGCAACCACGAAGTGCGTACCTATTGGTTGGATTACAGCGGTCGCCGCGTTTTCTACAAAGCCATTCCGCCACACGGCCAGTACACACAACCGACCTTCCAAACACACCCTTGGGTCGTGACGGACCAACGCGATAAGTGTCTCAATATTTTTGTATCGAACCAACCATCAGCCATCGCTGAGATTCGCTAACAAAAAGGGGCACGTAGGGTGCCCCTTTTTTTCTTTTCGGCAAGCTCATCAAACATGAATGAAGCGAAAAGAAAAAAGCCTAAGTAGCGAACTACTTAGGCTTTTTATTTGGCGGAGTGGACGGGACAGGCCCAAAAACCACGTTTTACCTAGAGAATTAGCCAAAGAAACACGCTGAAATTACACGGTATGTTTCACAGAGTTTCAATGTGAGAAGTGTAGCAACATGCTCATGCAAGTTCAATAGCGAGGGTTACGCGTACCTTGCTGACCGTTGTAGGGGTTGGTGTTACCGCGACTGTTGTAGTTGTCGTATTGGGTGTTGTTAGGAGCACTTCTATGGTGCGGCTCAACATAAGTACCGTCACGCTTGGTATGACCATCAACTTGGACATCACGTTGGCCGTATTGACCGTACTGGGCAAAAGCAGATGTTGCTAATCCGATGAGAGCCAAAATTGCGATTAGTTTTTTCATAGAACTTCCTTTTAATTGGAGTTCCATTTAATCATCAATTCGATAATTCGTCTATTGTTTTGGATCAAGAGAACCCACTAACATTGAAACGGGGATGGCGAGCGCATTAGCAAGCCTAGCAATGTTATGCAAAGACAAGTTCCGCTCCCCTCTTTCCACCGAACTCACATAGTTGGTATGAAGATCCGCAAGCTCAGCCAATTTTTCTTGCGTGAGTCCTTGTTTCTCCCTAAATACGCGAAGCGCCGCTCCAAAAGTCACTTGGACTTTCTCTTTTGAGATTGGATTTGAGGAGAACTTTGGCACGCCTCAAGTCTTCCCAAATACATACTATGAGTACACACACTATGAGTTTGATTTATGGCAGACTAACCAACTCAAAACGGTAACAAATCAGAACGACAAACTCAATAAATGAAACCCAACACACATGCAATAAATGTCCCCCGTACTTCCACCAATCAACAAGAGCTTGGCTTTACTTGGTGGTTGGTCTGGTCTTGGCTAAATTTAGGGCTTGGAGTTCCATTTGTATTCATGACGCTGCTCGATAAGAAATGGGTACTCACGAGCATGATTTTTACGTTGGCCTATGGTGCCGTTTGTATTTCTATGCTGAAGTACAACAGGTACGCGTTTGTTGCATCAACAGTCCTATCATTCAATCCAGTTGTTTGGATCATTAACGGTGTCTATGTGAAGAACCGCTGGGAGCACCAGAAGGTAATTGCAGGTAGCGTGAAAGGAAACACAGGAACGCAAAAGCTCTCAAAAGCGCGAGAGTCTTCGAGCGGTACATCGGCAGCAAACGCTTCTCAAGCAACGAAGGCAATTGATGAACCATCAAACAGTGACTACGCACGTATAGCCAACGAAATCACATCCGGAAATATTGATCAAGGACTCTGGACACGTCTCTTTGTTGAAACGGACGGCGATGAAAATCGAACACGAGCACGCTACATAAAAGCACGTATCGCCTCGCTAACTGAAGCACCCTCCACGAAGCCCTCAATTGCTAGAAGCCTTGTCCCTATCCCAGACGATCACGAAATTATTTGGCTTCCTGCCTCTTCTTTAGAGTTGCAAAGAGATGTCGAGTATGGCTATCTAAATAAGTTGTACGGTGGATCATCCGGCTGGGTACTTTCAAGCCAAGCGACTATCGAGGGCAATGACAGAATCTTCGACAAGTTAGACATTTGCTTAACCGATGGCAGGACAAAAACTGTCTGGTTCGATATAACGCAGGCTTGGACAAAGACAGTCCAGCAAACTTAATTCATGAGAATGGATGAGTCTGAGATCACCGCTTAGCAAGCGCCTCTTGAAACTTCGACGTACTTACGCGGACGCAAGAGTACTCTTTACCGCCAGACTTGTTCTTTGAAATCGCAAAGGGAACGCCATTAACAATCAAGTGAGTGTCCGACAACAGCACCTCTGGGGTAAAAGTTTTTGCTCTGCCTTGGAACTTTTGTACGGCAATTTTGCTCGCAGCATGCAGGTCGTTAAGAGTCGCTCCTTTTTTGAGTTTGATAGTGTCAAACGGAGAACCAAAGCCAGCCACTTTCGTCATCACCTTATTGATAGCCCACGACGGCAATGGCTGATTCCAATTTTTCGTGACCGGAACTGTTGGACACATCTCCTGCGCCCTTGAACGAACAAACGCTTGAGTCTGTAAAGCCCCCTCTCGAGTAAGTATCGTTTGGATAATTGCATTAAAAGCATTTCCGCTACCGGCAGTTGGTTTAACACTTACACGATGTTCACTACGAATTCTCAATCGGCAATCACGCCCATTGCCATAACCATTTCTAACTAACCACTGCTTTGTTAACTGATCGCAAGCTTCACTCAATTTCGCCTGAAGATCTAGGGCAGCTTCTTTCCATTTAGCATCAAAATTCGTATTCTTTTTTGGTTTAGCGCCTTCAAAGGTAGCAGGAGCACTCACACCATCGACAGGCTCATTCAAAGCTCGATGTGACTCACTAACATCCTGAATGTCAAGACATAAGTCATCAGGAAAATTACAAAGGCCAGCATTATTAGATTGGTTCATTTCACGCTTTCATAGAAAAGGCTTCCTCCCCTCCTCTTCTTCTATAGAAGATTAAGGAAATTGCCAAAAATCAAGAATGGATATTTAAGTACTCACTTAAAGCTACCCACACTTGTTGCGTTATATGTACCCTTCAACCAACAACAGCCGTATCTCTAATGCGCATAATTGTTTGTCGGCTCACCTGAAGCTCTCTAGCCAAAGCCGCCACGGAAATCCCATCCTTCAGGCGAGCAAGAACTTGTTTAGATGAATCTGGTGTCAAACGATTTGGCCGCCCACAATGCGTGCCCGCAGCTTTAGCTCGGCTGATTCCCGCTTGGGTTCTCTCAATCAATAGATCACGCTCAAACTCAGCTACCGCAGCAATGACTTGCATGGTCATCTTTCCGGCTGGGCTAGTTAAGTCCACACCACCAAGAGCGAGGCAATGAACACGAATTACAGCAGCATCAAGCATTTCGATAGTTGATCGAACATCCATGGCATTGCGCCCTAGTCGGTCTAACTTAGTAACTACCAAAACATCGCCTGACTCTAATTTATTCAGCAGCAAAGCAAACCCTTTTCGTTCAAGGGCGGCGACGCTCCCAGACACTATTTCAGTAATAATTCGCTTAGGGTCAACATTGAAACCCGCAGCAACGATCTCTCGGACTTGGTTGTCCGTGGTCTGTTCGTTTGTACTAACGCGGCAATAAGCAAAAACTCGACTCATGATGATCTCCATATGTCCAAAAGGGATGTACGAATTAAATCATGTGTCCAAAACTCTGTCAAGCTACCTTATGGACACCCATAGATAACCTGTCCGAAAGTGGTCTCTTCCGGACAGGTCGATTAACTTAAGCTCAACGCGGCCGCAATATCGGGGCTGTGTCTCGATTTAGTCGAGCAAGTTTCATCATCATTTCAGTCACTTCAGTCTTTTTCTTAACATAGTGGTCGCGCAGCTGTAACTCCATTTCCGAGAGTTCGGTTAACGATGTGACGGAATTAGCTTGATGCTTTTTTTCTGCAAGATAAGCCTGAACCTTAGGCGCACCTTCGGTGTACCACTTTATTGTTTCGGCTGGCTCAACAGACGCTGACACAAAGTCTCCTGCGATTTCATGAAGCCCGTTTTCCTTAAACCCTCTTCTATATGCTTCCGCATGCAGGGAGGCTGCGATCCCCATCTGTTTCACCAGTAATTGAATTTCAATTTCAAGTGCTCTGGCTGCAGCCAATCGTAATTGCTCAGCACCAAGCGCAGCCTGTCTATGCTGTTTCACATAAGACGATTCGAACATGTTAGAAAAAAAACCCATACGGAACTCCTTTTAATCTATTAGAAGAGCACACCGAACCGCACTCCGTGGATGATGGAAACACATACCCGAGGTATGGGGGAAAACCGTCAAAACGAAACATCACAGGTGGTGGCTCAAAAACTCAATTCATTTTTTAGTCGTTATTTTTTGGACTGTTAGAGGCAAACCAAACAATGCTCACGTTTTCCTCTCCTCGAACAAAGTCGGGATTCACGTCAGGAGTCAGATCTAAACAGTAGTCAATGTTTGAATTCAGATTGAGTTCCAAGCTACTGTTTATTAAATGGCTTTGTGACTTGTAAGTCATGGATTTCACTCCACGCAATTGAAGCCCTGCAGATTTAGCAAGATCTAGCGCAGTTGCACTAGCGTGCTCCACGGCACGTTGACGAGCTAACAACATAACGGCATTCATATCCCTAACAACAAAATCAACTGACACGCTTGGCTTCGCATCACTCAAGGCTAGCCCCTTAATTACTCGCCCAAGCAACTCACGATCCAAGGGAATCGTTACCTCCAAAGCTTGTGTCGCTTGATGCCCCAAGAACTTCTTTTTAGCCTCGTCGTACTGATTACGCCATTGCTCAGTAATCACATAAGCCTTTGTAACGGCAAGTGCTTTAACCCCAGCCTCACGCAATGCAGCATTGGTTGCCGCAACTTTCTGGTTCAGCCCGCTAAGAGCTTGTGGATAGTCATGGCTCAGCGAGCTGACCTTTATTAAAAGACACATTCCATCCGGCTTCGCATCCACTGCACCACGCCCCTCAATATGAATTTCAGATTGCTCATTCATGTTCTATTCCTTTTAAATTCAATTGATTGGGTTCACTCAAGCGGCACTCTGAGAAGCGCTTAGCCAACCCTTAGCAGCCTCCAAGGTCGGTAGTAGAGGGATAAGCATGTTTGTCTCTGACTGACGGACTAAGCCACCAGCTATGCAACGCCCGTTCTCAAACAAGTCCCAGCCTGTCTTGTGCATGCGAATCGGAGCATGTGCACCCACGGGACAAGGTGTGACGCACTCAAACGATGCAGGGCGTGCCACGCAGTTTCGAGAACCCACAACAACTGGGGTTTCAGTAAACAAGCTCGCGACCTTCAGTCTCAGGCTGCCTTTACGCTCAGAAGATGGCTTCGCCGATCCATGCTCTTCTCTCCACTTGCGCTGCACGGCCTGACTAAGCTCACACGCAGACTCAGGGCACGTCAGCAGAAGTAAGTTTGAACGATCAACTCGAACGCCACCATAGCTATATCCATAGATCACACCGCCCCCACGCTTGCCTCTGGCAGTAACGTCAATTCCATTGCCTGCGTGTGCCGCACTCACGCGGACACGCGCTTTACTGTCCACATTGGCGGCAAGCAAGCTCATCGCTTCGTTTTCCAGTTGTTCAATCATTACCCGATCCTTTTTAAAAGCCAAAAAGAAGATCGCACCGCGTACGACAAGCTTTTTAGGCTCGAAGCACGTTGGGTGCGATCAACATTTCTAGGTTCTCAAACTGAGAGATTCGGGTCAATAGGTACCGTTGTAGCAATCCGACGCGGGGTATTGACAAGAGTTCTTAACTCAACGATGAAAATCAAAATGAAACAGATATGAACAGGCTTGAGTCCATGCTAGCTTCGAGATTAGCAAGCCTTCCAGACTCTAGGAAGGGATAAGTTTTCATAGCTGAGCTTGTCAATTTCGGGTCTGAGCCGTTCAGCATGTCGCCTGATAGTTGCACAGTAAAACTTTCTAACCACACTATCTGTCGTGTGTCCTGTGATGGCATCAGCCAAGGACTCTGCAACTGAAAGCAAACGAAGCTCACTTGCAACTAGGTGCCTGAAAGAGTGCAATGTTTTAGTTGAGCTTTCGAACCCCTTGGCACGCTTGAAATTACCGAACCACTGTCCAAACTGTCCTCCTGCTCCATTTGCCCCTTTAACAGGGAGCAATGGAAAAAGCGGGCCCTTCGGTAAGGACTGCACGTACTCCGGCAAGCCCAATCGGATCAGCTCCGTGTGCATTGGCACGGCTCTCCAAGAGCCTTCGTTTTTGAGGCTTTGATTCCGAGTTGTGTTTGCCCTGAACTCAATAACTTCGACACCAAGATCAGCGGCAATATCGTCCGTCCATAGCTGCGCTATCTCCGAAGCACGCGCTCCTGTGTAGCAAGCAATCAATGGAATCCAATAAGCAGCATCTGCTCCTGCCTTTTTATCTTTTGGTAACTCGTAATCCCGCCAAATTGGGTCATCAAAAAGAACTTTCAACTCTTGAGGCAACCAAGGCTCGCGCTTAGCTAATACACGCCCGCCGATCTTTACACTCAACCTCTCGAACGGATTGGCTGTAATCCAGCCCTTGTCACGTGCAACATTAGTCATCGCACGTATGGTCACCAAAACGTTATCAGCGGTGTTTGCTGTTCTGTTGTTTTCTACCGCCCAATTTTGCAAACTGTCCCTAAATTCAATAGCTAACGGCTTATCAATAACTTCCAACGTGGGGTCGCTCATCATTTCTGAAAACTGATTTACGTGACGAGTAAAAGTTCCAATCGTTTTTGATGGGTGCTCAGTCTCTAGCCAGACAGCCAACGCATCCGACATCTTGTGTGCTGCACCCTTAGTCAGAAGTTGTGTCGAAGACTTTCCTGCGGCGGCTACGCCCATCGACTCTAACAATCCCCTGCGTGAGCTCATCACCGACACCCGCTTGGGGAACGTTCTGGTTTCGTCAGTCAACGCCTCGTGACGAATTTCAAGAACTGTCAAGAGGTGTCCCATAGCCTCAGAATCAGAAAGTGCAGAGCGGGGGAAATCCAACTCTTCCATCCAATCACCTGCCCAATCAGGCACGCCCCCACCCGACACCCATGAACGGGTATCGGCAAGCTGCCACGCTAAAGCATCAGAGCGCTCTAGACGCTCCTCAACGGACAGACCTTGATACTGGTGATCAACTTCAACCAGAAGCTGCTCTAGACGGTTTAAAAGCTTTGTGCGAACGTCTGCCAAATCCACGGGAATGGCTTTACCTGTTCGCATCGCTTCAAAACGAGCGCTCCACTCAGCTTGCAGTTTTTTAGCCTGCTCATTGGCCGTGCGGAGGTCTGCCGTTTTCAAAGAACAGCGAATAGCCCAACCACTAGGGAAATGATGCAAGAGTTCTTTTGGGGCTCTAAGACCGAACTGATAAATGCCAGAGTCTGGGCGGCGGTGAATGCCAGGGAATTTGGTCAAGGTTGCTTTAGTCACACGGCAAGATTACACGGTTTCTGTGACTGCATCTCAGCGCATAGCCTCGTTTTTAGAGGAAGCACCAAGGAAAAAGGGCTAGCAAGTTAATACTTGCTAACCCTTTATCGTTTTGGCGGAGTGGACGGGACTCGAACCCGCGACCCCCGGCGTGACAGGCCGGTATTCTAACCAACTGAACTACCACTCCTGGTAGCTGTAACTTTTGCTTAATTGCCTGAGCAATCAAAGCCAAGTGCTACAAAACTTGGCGACCCTACGGGGATTCGAACCCCGGTACTCACCGTGAAAGGGTGATGTCCTAGGCCTCTAGACGATAGGGTCATAACCTGGACTGGTTCTTTCGAACCTTCTCGACATTTTTGGTGGAGGTAAGCGGGATCGAACCGCTGACCTCTTGCATGCCATGCAAGCGCTCTCCCAGCTGAGCTATACCCCCGTTGGGTGTCGAGAGCGATAGTATAGCAAGCTTTTCAGCGTTTGGTCAAACGAGCCAAAACTTTTTCTTTGCCGCAAAGGAAAAGAACAGCATCGACCGATGGCGTTTGAGGCGTCCCCATCACCAGCACGCGAACGGGCATGGCCAGTTGGGGCATCTTCAAACCTTGTTCAGCCAACACCTCTTTGAACGCTGCGCTGACGTGGGTGATGCTCCACTCACCCACGGCATTGAGTTTGGCAGCCAAGGCATCCAAGGCTGGCAACACCGCAGGTGTGATGTGCTTGGCCACATCATCGGCTTGCGGGGTGACGTCGTTGTAAAACGCAGCAGCCCAATCGGCCAAAACCAACAAGGTGTCGCAACGGTCTTTGAACAAACCGCAAATGGCGGGCAAGCGGTCATCAGCCACGATGCCGCGCTTGGCCAACTCGGCACTGATCAAGGGTGCCAGCGCCTCATCAGCCATGGCCTTCAAATGCTGGGCATTGACCCACTTGAGTTTGGCTTCGTCAAACTGTGCAGCGCTGCGCCCAAGGTGGTCGAGGTTGAACCACTCTAAGAACTGAGCACGGCTGAAAATTTCGTCATCGCCGTGGCTCCAGCCCAAGCGCGCGAGGTAGTTCACCATCGCATCGGGCAAGTAGCCTTCGTCGCGGTACTGCGTGACAGCTTTGGCGCCGTTGCGCTTGCTCATCTTCTCGCCTTGCTCGTTGAGCACGGTGGGCAAATGGGCGTAAACCGGAATCTCCTTGCCCAGCGCTTTGAAGATGTTGATTTGGCGCGGCGTGTTGTTCACATGGTCGTCTCCACGGATGACGTGGGTGATGGCCATGTCGATGTCATCCACCACCACGCAGAAGTTGTAGGTGGGTGTGCCGTTGGGGCGGGCAATGACCAAGTCGTCCAACTCGTCATTGCTGATTTCGATGCGGCCTTTGACTTTGTCTTCCCACACGACCGAGCCGCCTTGTGGGTTTTTAAAGCGCAGCACAGGCTTCACACCTTCAGGAATCGCAGGCAAAGTCTTGCCTGGCTCGGGGCGCCATGTGCCGTTGTAACGCGGCTTTTCTTTGTTGGCCATTTGCTGTTCGCGCAGGGCGTCGAGCTCTTCCATGCTCATGTAGCAGGGGTACACATGGCCACCGGCTTTGAGTTCTTCCAACACGGCCTTGTAGCGGTCCATGCGCTGCATTTGATAGAACGGGCCTTCGTCGTGGTCGAGGCCCAACCACTTCATGCCTTCGATGATGACGTCCACCGAGGCTTGGTTAGAACGCTCAAGGTCGGTGTCTTCAATGCGCAAAATAAAGTCGCCGCCTGTGGCGCGTGCAAACGCCCATGGGTACAAAGCCGAACGAATGTTGCCGAGGTGAATAAAGCCAGTCGGTGATGGCGCGAAACGGGTGCGAATTTTTGAAGTCATTACAAAATTTACAGAGTGTCCAAGCCGCGCAAAAGGTCGGCCTTCATATCGTCTAAATGCTCAAGGCCTGCCGCCAAGCGAATCATGCCTTGGCCAATGCCTGCGGCTTGGCGCTGGTCTTCCGACAGCTTGCCGTGCGAGGTGCTGGCGGGGTGTGTGAGCAAGGTTTTGGTGTCGCCCAAGTTGGTACACAGCGAGAGCGTGCGCAGGCTGTCGAGCACATGAAAAGCGCGAGTGCGCGCTTGCTGCGGGTCAGCCGCCTTCACATCAAACGACAACACAGCGCCGCCCATGCCCGACATTTGTTTCATCGACAAGGCATGTTGCGGGTGCGATGCCAAACCTGGGTAGTACACGCGCGACACCGCAGGATGCTGCTCCAACCACTGGGCCAACTCGTGTGCGCGTGCGCTTTGGGCGCGCATGCGAATGTCGAGCGTTTCCAAACCTTTGAGCACCACCCACGCATTGAAGGGCGAGAGCACCATGCCGCTGTTTTTCATGACAGGCAGCAACTTCTCTTTGATGAGCTTTTCGCTGGCACACAAAGCGCCCGCCATCACGCGGCCTTGGCCGTCCAAATACTTGGTGCCTGAATGCATGACGATGTCTGCACCCATGCCCATGGGACGCTGCAACACAGGCGTAGCGAAGCAGTTGTCGACCGCCAGCAAAGCACCGGCGTTGTGCGCCATGTCGGCCAAGGCGGCGATGTCGCACACCTCGGTCAAGGGGTTGGTGGGCGTCTCAGCAAACAAGATTTTGGTGTTGGGGCGAATGGCGGCTTTCCATGCGGCCACATCGGTTTGCGGCACCACGGTCGACTCCACGCCAAAGCGTGCAAACTCGGAGCCAATGAGCTTCAAGGTCGAGCCAAACATGGACTGCGAATACACCACATGGTCACCCGCCTTGAGCAAGCTGAACAACATCAGCATCACGGCCGACATGCCGGACGACGTGGCCAAGCAAGCCTCGCTGCCTTCCAAGGCAGCCAAGCGCATTTCGAAGCTGCTCACCGTCGGGTTGCCTGAGCGGCCGTAGGTGTAGCCCTCTTCTTCGCCTGCAAAGCGACGGGCCGAGGCTTCGGCAGACGGCTGCACATAACCGCTGGTCAGGTACAGGGCTTCTGAGTTTTCACCGTACTGGCTGCGGTCTGCGGCCAGACGCACAGCCAAAGTTTCCAAATGCAAATCAGTGGGCAAAGGGTGTTGGCTCATACCAAGGTCACTCCGAGGGGTTGGGCAAGGCGAGGCGCGAGTTGTCTTCAGCGCCCTCTTCGGTGCCCACACGTTTTTCATTCAAGCGCACGATGTCGCCCGCAGACACATCGCCGGTCACGTACACGCCGTCAAAGCATGAGGCGTCAAAGCCGTCGAGCTTGGGCGCATCGCCAGCAGTGGCTGCACGCACGGCTTGCTTCATGGCATCGACGTCTTGGTAAATCAAGGCATCGCAGCCGATGAGTTGGCGCACTTCGTCGATGGTGCGGTTGTGCGCCACCAACTCTTCTGGCGTGGGCATGTCGATGCCGTAGACGTTAGGAAAGCGCACAGGCGGCGCAGCGCTGGCCAAGTAGACCTTGCGTGCACCGGCATCACGCGCCATTTGCACAATCTCTTTGCTGGTGGTGCCGCGCACGATGGAGTCATCCACCAACAACACGTTGCGGCCTTTGAATTCGCTGGCAATCACGTTGAGCTTTTGGCGCACGGACTTTTTGCGCACGCCTTGGCCCGGCATGATGAAGGTGCGGCCCACGTAACGGTTTTTCACAAAACCTTCGCGGTAAGGCACGCCCAACAAATGCGCCAGCTGCGTGGCGCTGGGGCGGCTGGATTCAGGGATCGGAATGATCACATCAATGTCGGTTGGCGGCACCATGGACACCACGCGCTTGGCCAAGGTCTCGCCCAAGTTCAAACGCGCTTGGTAGACAGAGATGCCATCCATTGTGGAGTCGGGACGGGCCAAGTACACGTATTCAAAAATACAGGGCTTGAGCTGCGGCGCATCGGCACATTGCATGAAATGCGCTTTGCCAGCCAAGTCAATGAACACAGCTTCGCCTGGCGCGATGTCGCGTTCAAACACATGACCCGTGCCATCCAAAGCCACCGACTCGCTGGCCACCATGTAAGTGCCATCCGCACCACGGCCAATGCACAACGGGCGAATGCCAAACGGGTCGCGGAACGCCAACAAGCCGTGGCCTGCAATCATCGAAATAACGGCGTAAGAACCTTGGATGCGGCGGTGCACACGACGCACCGACTCAAACACATCGTCAGGTTTGAGCGGCAAACCACGCGTGGCTTTGTCAATCTCGTGGGCCAGCACATTGAGCAACACCTCAGAGTCGCTCTCGGTGTTGATGTGGCGGTGGTCTTCAGAGAACAACTCCGCCTTCAAGGCATGCGCGTTGGTCAAGTTGCCGTTGTGCACCAGCACCAAACCAAACGGCGCGTTCACGTAAAAAGGCTGAGCCTCTTCTTCGCTGAACGCATTGCCTGCGGTGGGGTAACGCACTTGGCCCAAGCCGTTGTTGCCAGGCAAGGCGCGCATGTTGCGGGTGCGGAACACGTCACGCACCATGCCCTTGGCTTTGTGCATGAAAAATTTACGGTCCAGCTGGGTGACGATGCCCGCGGCATCTTGGCCTCGGTGCTGCAAGAGCAACAAGGCGTCATAAATCAACTGGTTCACAGGTGCGTTGCTTGCAACGCCGACGATGCCACACATTAGGGGAGGTACTTTCCAAAATCAGCCGGTAACACCGGCTTCAACACATGCAAAAACTGTTGCAACCATTGCGTGCCCTGCGCTTGCTTCCAAGCTTCGGTGTCACGCATGGGCGTCATGCCCACCAACACAGTCACGGCCAACAAAATGACCACGCCGCGCATCAATCCAAACAAGCTGCCCAGCAACCGGTCTAAAGGCCCAAGGCCCACCGCTGACACCAGCTTTTTCACAATCCAGCTGACCAACACTGTGGCAACCAATACTGCAATGAACACCACCACAAAGCCCGCGGCATAGCGCAACATCTGGCTGCTGCCCGCCATGGGTAGCCAAGCGGCGGCAAGGGGTGCGTACATCTGCGACACATAAAACGCGGCCACCCAACCCAGCAGTGACAACACCTCTTGGACAATGCCGCGCCACAATCCGAGCAAAAACGACAGGCCCAAGACGGCCAGCAGAATCCAATCTACGGCCGACAACATCTGCATCTGGGGCTCAGAGTGTCAAGACTTGCGGTTGCAATTGCAACTGCTTGATCTTGCGAGCCACTTTGTCGGCTTCGTCGCGACTGGTGAAAGGTCCGACGCGCACGCGCACACGGCGACCTTCTTTGCTCTCGATGACTTGGGTGTAGGTGGTGATGCCCGCTTTTTCCAGCTTGCTGCGAACTTCGCGCAACTTGCCTTCATCTGAAAACGTACCCGCTTGCACCACAAAACGAGACCCTGCGTCCTTGCTGTCGCTGGGCTTGGTGTCTGATTTAACTTCCGGCTTGGCCGCTGGCTTTGCATCGACCTTGGCTGACTCGGGCTTGGTTTCGGCTTTGGGCACCACAGCAGCCACCGCAGCGGCAGCCGCCACAACTGCTTCTGGCTTGGGTTCGGCTTTGGTGTCAGGCACCACTTCCTCTTTGGCATCTAAACCCGCCGCAGCCGACAAAGGTTTGGGCGTCGATGTGTCCACCAAAGGCTTGGCGGTCGCGCGGTCTGGAATATCGACCGCAATGTCCACCGACACAGGGCGCGGCTGGGTGTCAAACAGCAAGGGGAAACCAACCACACCCAACACGACCAACACCGAAGCGCCAATCAAACGGTGGCGGGCGCGGCGGCGCATGGCATCTACGCTCTCGGCGGGAGAGTTGCTGGTGTTGCCTTGGGACTCGCTGGTCGGTTGACCGGGCAATCGAAACTTGAAAAAAGCCATGTGAATGGGGTCTCAGGAGCTCAAATGTGGGGCGTCTAAACGGGGGATGCCATTCGCCAAAATCCCCCCGACCGTGAAGAACGATCCGAAGACCACGATTCTATCAGCGGGGTCTGCCGCAGCCACAGCCGCGTCCAGCGCGGCTTGGGGGTTGGCGTATGTGTTGGATTGAACATCTTTGCGTGCGTTGCCCGCTTGCCAAACGTCTTGCAACTGAGTGGCTTTGGCAGCACGCTCAGTGGGCAAATCGCAAAAGTACCAACGGTCCACCAACGGCCCCACACGCGCCAACATGGGCGCCACGTCTTTGTCTGCCATCGCACCAAATACGACGTGGGTGGTGGGATAAAAGCCCATGGCATCGAGGTTTTCAGTGAGTGCCGCCACGGCGTGGGCGTTGTGCGCCACGTCAAACACCAAGGCGGGCTGGCCCGGCACGATTTGAAAACGTCCAGGCAACTCCACCATCGCCAAACCATTGCGAATGGCTTGGGCCGTCACGGGCATCTCGCTGCGCAAGGCCTCGAGTGCGGCCAACACACCGCTGGCATTGACCAACTGGTTGGCACCACGCAGCGCGGGATACGCCAAACCGCTGTAGCGACGACCCCGCCCTGCCCAACCCCACTGCTGTTTGTCACCTGTGAAGTTGAAATCGCGGCCGAACAGCCACAGGTCTGCGCCAATTTCGGTGGCGTGGTCAATCACGCTTTGCGGCGGTACGGGGTCGCTCACGATGACGGGGCGGCCCGTGCGCATGATGCCCGCCTTCTCGCGGCCAATGGTTTCGCGGTCATGACCCAAAAAATCCATGTGGTCCAAGTCGACGCTGGTGATGATGGAACACGTGGGCTCAATCACATTGACAGCGTCTAAACGACCACCCAAGCCCACTTCGAGAATGGCCACGTCAATGGGCGACGAGGCCATCAAACTCAAAATCGCCAAGGTGGTGAACTCGAAGTAAGTGAGCGACACCTCACCGCCTTGGGTGCGCGCGGCTTCTACTTTTTCAAAATGTGGCAGCAAGTCGTCAGGCTGCACGGTTTCGCCATGCACGCGGCAGCGTTCTTGGAAATGCACCAAATGCGGCGAGGTGTACACGCTGGGGCGGTAACCCGCTTCAAGCAAACAGGCTTCCAACATCGCACAGGTCGAGCCCTTGCCGTTGGTGCCCGCCACGGTGATGACGGGGCAATCAAACTTGAGCGCCATGCGCTCGGCCACGGTGCGCACGCGCTCTAGGCCCATGTCGATGTTTTTGGGGTGCAAACGCTCGCAATGCGCGAGCCAGCTATCGAGTGAATTCATCGTTCGATTGTCGCCCACCGCTGCAGGCATTTGGTTTGCGGCATGATTCACCCTATGAGCAAAACAACCATCACCGTTTACGGCATCCCCAACTGCGACAGCGTCAAAAAAGCCCGCGTGTGGCTGAGCGACCATGGCGTGGACTATGTGTTTCACGATTTCAAAAAACAAGGCGTACCGCCCGAAGCCGTCGACCTGTGGCTCCAACACGTGAGCTGGGACGTGTTGGTCAACCGCAAAGGCATGACTTGGCGCAAGCTGGACCCTGCCCTCCAAGCCAGCGTGGTGGACAACGCATCGGCACGTGCCTTGATGCTGGAACACGCCAGCGTCATCAAGCGCCCCGTGGTGGTCAAAGGTGCAACCGTCATCGTGGGCGTCAACCCTGAGGCTTGGGCGCGCGTTGTAGGCTAAGTCCATTCAGCGCAGGTTTTACCCACGCTTTACAGATAAAAACAAACCAAGCACTACACTTCTGCCAAGTTAAAAAAGGGATTTCCCATGAAAAAGATCACCATTCAAACCACATTGCTCGCCGGCCTGATGGCTGTGTTGGCCTCTGCCTCTGTGCAAGCCCAAGAAGTTGGCAAAGTTATCTCCAGCACGCCCATCATTCAACAAGTAGCCGTGCCACGCCAAGTGTGTAACAACCAACAAGTGGTCACTGGTGGTCAAAAGTCTGGCGCAGGTGCTGCGATGGGTGCCATCGCCGGTGGCGCAATTGGCAACCAAATCGGCAACGGCTCTGGCCGCGCTTTGGCCACCATGGCGGGCCTCTTTGGTGGCGCTATTTTGGGTGACAACATCGAAGGCCCAGGTACACCTGAAGTGAAAAACGTTCAAAACTGCAGCCAGCAAATGTTTTACGAGAACCGCACCATGGCTTACAACGTGGTTTATGAGTTTGCAGGCAAACAATACACCGTGCAAATGCCACAAGACCCAGGCCCTACCGTGCGCTTACAAATCACCCCGATGGCCCCTACAACGCCCGCCAACACTAGCTATGGTGTGCCACCAGCAGGCTCTGCACCTCGCTACTAAACCCGTCCATGCGTCTCTTCGGGCGCTGATTGCAAGCAAAAGCCGCGCTCAGCGGCTTTTGTCGTTTTGGGTCACCTAAAATCTATGGTTTTGCAATCCTACTGATACGCACACCATGACCACAGAAAAAATCGACAGCGCCAGCGTCACCACCAAAGCGAATGTTTACTTTGACGGCAAATGCGTCAGCCACGGCCTGACGTTGGCTGATGGCACCAAGCTGTCGGTCGGGGTCATCCTGCCCGCTACGTTGACCTTCAACACCGGCGCCCCTGAGATCATGGAATGTGTCGGCGGCTACTGCGAATACAAACTCGACGGCAGCCAAGACTGGGTCAAGTCCAGCGCAGGCGAAAAGTTCAACGTGCCCGGCAACTCGAAGTTCGACATTCGCGTGACCGAGCCCTACCACTACATCTGCCACTTCGGTTAATCCAAGGGCCACACCATGAGCACCATCCTCCAACACCTCCCCAAAGGCCAAAAAGTCGGCATCGCCTTCTCGGGCGGCCTCGACACCTCTGCGGCCCTCTTGTGGATGAAGCAAAAGGGCGCTGTGCCCTACGCTTACACCGCCAACCTCGGCCAACCCGACGAGTCGGACTACAACGAAATCCCACGCAAAGCGATGGAGTACGGCGCAGAAAAAGCCCGCCTCATCGACTGCCGCAAACAACTCGCCCACGAAGGCATCGCTGCCATTCAGTGCGGTGCGTTTCACATCAGCACCGGTGGCATCACCTACTTCAACACCACGCCCTTGGGCCGTGCCGTCACCGGCACCATGCTCGTGGCCGCGATGAAAGAAGACGACGTCAACATCTGGGGCGACGGCTCAACCTTCAAAGGCAACGACATCGAGCGCTTCTACCGCTACGGTTTGTTGACCAACCCCAGCTTGAAAATCTACAAGCCTTGGTTGGACCAACTGTTCATCGACGAACTCGGTGGCCGCGCTGAAATGTCGGCCTTCATGACCGCCAACGGTTTTGGCTACAAGATGAGCGCCGAAAAGGCCTACTCCACCGACAGCAACATGCTGGGCGCCACCCACGAAGCCAAAGACCTCGAGAGCTTGGCCAGCGGCATGAAGATCGTCAACCCCATCATGGGTGTGCCCTTCTGGCGCGAAGACTGCGTGGTGAAAGCCGAAGAAATCAGCATCCGTTTTGAAGAAGGCCAACCCGTCGCCCTGAACGGCGTGGAATACGCTGACCCTGTGGAGCTGTTCCTCAAAGCCAACGAAATCGGTGGCCGCCACGGTTTGGGCATGAGCGACCAGATCGAAAACCGCATCATCGAAGCCAAGAGCCGCGGCATCTACGAAGCCCCCGGCATGGCGCTGCTGCACATCGCCTATGAGCGCCTGGTGACCGGCATCCACAACGAAGACACCATCGAGCAGTACCGCATCAACGGCCTGCGCTTGGGCCGCTTGTTGTACCAAGGCCGTTGGTTCGATCCACAGTCCATCATGCTGCGCGAAACCGCCCAGCGCTGGGTGGCCCGCGCTGTGACCGGCACCGTGACACTGGAGTTGCGCCGCGGCAACGACTACAGCATCTTGAACACCGAAAGCCCCAACCTGACTTATGCGCCCGAGCGCCTGAGCATGGAAAAGGTGGAAGACGCGCCGTTCAGCCCACTCGACCGCATTGGCCAATTGACCATGCGCAACTTGGACATCGTGGACACACGCGCCAAGCTGGGTATCTACGCACACACCGGCTTGCTGTCGTTGGGTGAAGGTGCAGACATGATCAAGTTGGAAGGCGGCTCTAAGAAGTAAACACTTCTTGCCCCAGTAAAAAAGCGGCCCTCGGGTCGCTTTTTTTATTGCACGTCTCTCGCTGAAGGCGCATGACGGCGTACGCCTTCGGTGTGTTGGTTAGCTCATTCAAACCACAACGGGTTCTGGTTCTAGGCGAATGCCAAAGCGCTCATACACGCTGGTCTGAATGGCTTTGGCCAGCGTCATCACTTCACCACCGGTACAGGGGTGCTCTTTGCCACCGACGTTGACCAACACCAAGGCTTGTTTGTCGTACACACCGGCATTGCCCACGGTTTTGCCTTTCCACCCGCAAGCGTCAATCAGCCAGCCAGCGGCCAGTTTGATCCGGCCATCGTCTAACAGGTAGTGAACCACCTTGGGTTCGCGCGCGATGATGTCGTCGCACTGGTCCTGCGTGACAGTGGGGTTCTTAAAGAAGCTGCCGGCGTTACCAATGACCGCGGGGTCAGGCAACTTGGCGCGTCGAATGGCGCAAACCCATTCAAAAATTTGCATCGCGGTAGGTTGGCTGATGCCGGTCTCGGCCATTTTGCGTTCGAGGTCAAGGTAGCCCAAAACGGGCTTCCAATCTTTGCGCAGCAAAAAACGCACGCGGGTGATCAGCGCTTTGCCTGCCAAGCCCAGGCCATTCTGTCCACTGCTCTCGTGCTTGAACACAGAGTCACGGTAGCCAAACGCGCATTGCGCAGCATCAAGGCTGAAGGTTTGCCCGGTGGTCAGGTCAATGGCGTCCAACGAATGAAAGCGGTCTTGCAGCTCTACGCCGTACGCGCCAATGTTTTGCACGGGCGATGCGCCCACGCTGCCGGGAATGAGCGCCATGTTTTCTAGACCGGGCCAGCCGTTGTCCAGCGTCCAAGCCACCAAGTCATGCCACTTTTCGCCGGCGGCGGCTTCGACCACCCAAGCCTTGTCGGTCTCTTCGACCAGGCGCATGCCTTTGATTTCCACCTTCAGCACCAGGGGCTTCACATCGCCCGTCAGCACAATGTTGCTGCCGCCGCCCAGCACAAACTTAGGCGATTCGCGCAAGGTCGTATCGGCCAGCACGGCTTGCACATCGGCCTCGGTGCGCACGCGCACCAGTTGCAGGGCTTTGGCCGAAATGCCAAAGCTGTTGTGCGCTTGAAGGGGGGTGTTGGGTTCCACTAACATAGGGCAATTGTCTCATTCTGAATTTGAAAGCTGACTGCCATGCCCTCTTTTGACACCGTACTCGAACCCAACTTGGTCGAAGTGAAAAACGCCGTTGAAAACACTTCCAAAGAAATCGCCACCCGCTTCGACTTCAAAGGCACGTCTGCTGCCGTTGAACTCAAAGACAAAGAGATCACCATGTTTGGCGATGCCGACTTTCAGCTGGTGCAAGTCGAAGACGTGCTTCGCAACAAACTGACCAAGCGCGAAGTCGATGTGCGCTTCCTTGACAAAGGCGACGTGCAAAAAGTGGGCGGTGACAAGGTCAAACAAGTCATCAAAATCCGCAACGGCATTGAGACCGAAGTGTCCAAGAAAATTCAGCGCTTGCTCAAAGACAGCAAGATCAAAGTCCAAGCCGCCATTCAGGGCGATGCGGTGCGCGTCAGCGGCACTAAGCGCGACGACCTGCAAGCCGCGATGGCCTTGATTCGCAAAGACATGACCGACTTGCCTTTGTCGTTCAACAACTTCCGCGATTAACTCGCTTCTTTCTTCGCACCAATCTTCGTCTCTTGGCCAGACACCAAGCGTGCAATATTGTCTTTGTGACGCATCAGCAGCAAAGCGCTCATCACCGCCACGGCCAACAACTCTGCGTCGCTGGTTTGCCATGCGATTTGATTGCCAAACAAATAGTAGGCCGGTGCAAACAGCGATGCAGCCAAAGCGGCCAGCGACGAGTAACGAAAGAAAAACGCCACGATCAGCCATGTGCCCATCACCGCAGCGCCGAGTAAGGGCTCCACGCCAAACAAAATACCAGCGGCAGTGGCCACGCCCTTGCCACCTTTGAAGGCAAAGAACACAGGCCACAAGTGGCCGATGAAAGCCGAGATGGCCACCAAAGCCACCGCCCGGTCGTCCAAGCCAAAAGCTGGGCCATAGAGTTTGACCAGCAACACAGGGAAGTAGCCCTTGAGCGCATCAAACAACAAAGTGGCCACGGCCGCTTGTTTGTTGCCCGAACGCAGCACGTTGGTGGCGCCTGGGTTTTGACTGCCATAGGTGCGTGGATCGTCCAAGCCCATCAGGCGGCTCACGATGACCGCGAAGGACAAGGAGCCCACCAAATACGCGCCCAAGGTGAGCAACACCACCACAGAAGAATCAGCAAACATCTATCTTTCCTTTTATTGCGCAGGGTCGCGCATTTCCCAACGAATCGCATCGATCGCGGCCAACACTTCGGGCGACAAAGTGGTGCCCCATGCGTCCAAATCGGCATCGAGTTGCGCGAGCGACGTCACACCAATGATGGTGCTGGCCACTTGCCACTTGGTGTAACAAAACGCCAGCGCCATTTGCGTCGGTGTCATGCCGTTTTCCAAAGCCAACGCGTTGTAGCGACGTGCTGCCACCAACGACTCAGGACGACCCCAGCGTTGCTTGCGCACACTCTCGTAGCCAGAGATGCGTGCGCCTTTGGGCGCGTCTGGGCCAGTGATGCCGCTGGCGTCGTACTTGCCAGTCAACAAACCAAAGCCCAAAGGCGAATAGGCCAGCAACGACACATTCAAGCGGTGGCAGGTTTCATCCAAACCGTTTTCATACGTGCGGTTGATCAGGCAATACGGGTTTTGCGTGGTGGCCACGCGCGGCAAGCCGTGCTGCTCGGCCAAGCGCACAAACTCGTGCACGCCATACGGCGTTTCGTTGGACAAGCCCACGTGGCGAACTTTGCCCGCCTTCACCAACTGCGCCAGCGCTTCGAGCTGGGCATGAATGGACGTCTCAGACGTTTCCTTTTGGGGGTCGTAATACACACCGCCAAAAGCAGGCACATGGCGCTCGGGCCAATGAATTTGGTAGAGATCAATCACATCGGTTTGCAAGCGGCGCAAGCTGCCTTCGCACGAAGTGACGAAATCTTTCACGGTCAACCCCATGTGGTCGCGAATCCAAGGCATGCCGCGGGATGGGCCCGCCACTTTGGTGGCCACCACCAGTTTTTGGCGCGCGCCTGGGTTCTTGGCAAACCAGTTGCCAATGATGGTTTCGGTGTGGCCACAGGTCTCGGCTTTGGGCGGCACCGAATACATCTCAGCGGTGTCGATGAAGTTCACGCCACGCGCCAGCGAGTGGTCGAGGATGGCATGTGAATCGGCTTCGTTGACTTGCTCACCAAAGGTCATGGTGCCCAAGCAAATGGGTGTGACGTGCAAATCGCTGGTGCCCAGCTGAACGAGAGGAAAAGTCATCCGAATTACTCCAGCCATCAAGGCTTGTAAAAACCTGACAAGTCTAAAGCCTCAGAAGCCGTGGTTTGACTTGGGCGATGCCACGCCTCCTTATGATTCAAGCCATGTACCCCATCCAACACCCTTCGCGCAGCGAATTTATCCCCATCCGCCACCTGCGTTATCACGTACGGCAGTGGGGCACGCCATCACCCGACAAAACGCCACTGGTCATGCTGCACGGTTGGATGGATGTGGCCGCCTCATTTCAGTTTGTGATCGACGCACTGCAAGACGATCACTGGGTCATCGCCCCCGATTGGCGTGGTTTTGGCCTGACCGAAACACCCCACACCGACAACTTCTGGTTCCCCGACTATCTGGCTGACTTGGACCAATTGCTCGACCATTACGTGGGCGAACGCCTAATCCACCTGCTGGGCCACAGCATGGGCGGTCATGTGGCGACGATGTATGCGGGCATTCGCCCTGAACGCATCCACAAACTCATCAACCTCGAAGGCTTTGGCATGCCAGCCACTCGCCCAGCCCAAGCACCAAGCCGCTTGGCCAAGTGGATGGACGAGCTCAAAGCTTTGCAACGCAACGAGATGGCCCTTAAACCTTACGCCAGCCTTGAAGCCGTGGCGCAGCGCCTCATCAAAACCAACCCGCGCTTGGGCTCAGACAAAGCCCATTGGCTGGCTCAGCATTGGGCACGCGCCAACGACCAAGGTGAATGGCGCATCCTGGGTCATGCGGCACACAAGGTCGTCAACGCCCAGTTGTTCAAAGCCGATGAGACCCAAGCCATTTACGAACGCATCACCGCGCCCATGTTGTGCGTGGTCGCCAGCACCGACAGCATGGGCCAGTGGTGGAAGGACAGCTACACCCTGGCCGAGTTCAGGCAGCGCATTGCCGCCGTGCCCAACATCACCCACGCCGTCATCGACAACGCAGGCCACATGCTGCACCACGACCAGCCTGAAAAGCTGGCGCAATTCATAGAAGATTTTTTGAAAACGTGATGGTTTGCTAAAGAAGATAAAATTCAGCTTTTAGAAATTAAGCTAAACGAATGCATTTTTCATACAACCTACGCGCCCTGCTGCTCTCCACTGTGTTGGCAGGCGCTTTGGGAGCCACGTCGGCCCAAGCCGCAGGCAATGATCTCTACGACTGGCAGCCTTGCCCCGACAGCTTGGCAGTTGAGGGCGGCGAGCAGCCCACCAAAAAATGGGACCTCACCATTTCCCCTTACACCCACCACTGGTCCAACAACCCAGAGCACAAGCAAGTCATTCTGGTGGCGCTTGACAGCCACGTCAGCGGTGGTCGCTTCTGCGGCTTGGCCTTGTTCACCAACTCGTTTGGCCAAGGCTCTGCTTACGCCTATGTGGGTAAGCAATGGGATGGCATTTTGGGCAACCCCAAGCTGTTCACCAAAGTCTCTGCGGGCTTGCTCTACGGCTACCGCGGCGCATACAAAGAAAAAATCCCATTCAACAACTACGGCATTGCGCCGGCCATCATTCCCTCGCTGGGCTACGCCTTCACGCCTAAAGACTCAGCGCAGGTCTTTTTGCTCGGCAACGCTGGCGTTTTGTTTGCCTACGCTCGCAGCTTCTAAGAACCGGTCTGAACGTGAGAAAATCTGCGGTTTCCCCCAGACACATAAAGAAGACCGCATCATGGAAGCAGAACGCATCAACCTCATTGGATCCACACTTGCCGACCTGAGCGTCCGCACGGTGGATCTCCGGAGGTATCTTTGACTACGATGCCAAATCTGAACGCCTGCGCACCGTCAACGCCTCGCTAGAAGACCCCACCATTTGGAACGACCCCAAAAAAGCGCAAGAGCTGGGTCGTGAAAAGAAAGCCCTCGACGGCGTGGTCGTCACCCTCACCCGCCTCACGCAAGAGCTGGCAGACAACGCCGAGTTGTTTGAGATGAGCAAGGCCGACAACGACGAAGACGGCTTGCTCACCATCGAAGCCGACACCCAAGGCTTGGTCAAAACCATCGAAGAGCTCGAATTCCGCCGCATGTTCAGCAACGAAGCGGATCCGCTCAATTGCTTCCTCGACATCCAAGCCGGTGCCGGTGGTACCGAAGCCTGCGACTGGGCCAGCATGTTGCTGCGCCAGTACCTCAAGTACGCCGAACGCAAAGGCTTCAAAACCACAGTGGAAGACGAATCTGCGGGTGACGTGGCGGGCATCAAAGGCGCCACCATCAAGATTGAAGGCGAATACGCCTTTGGTTTGCTGCGCACCGAAACTGGCGTGCACCGCTTGGTGCGCAAGTCGCCGTTTGACAGCTCGGGCGGTCGCCACACCTCGTTCGCCTCGGTGTTCGTGTACCCCGAGATTGACGACTCGATCGAGATTGACATCAACCCATCGGACGTGCGCACCGACACCTACCGTGCCTCGGGCGCGGGTGGTCAGCACATCAACAAAACCGACTCTGCCGTGCGTTTGACCCACATGCCCACCGGCATCGTGGTGCAGTGTCAAGACGGTCGCAGCCAACACAGCAACCGTGACGTGGCGTGGAAGCGCCTGCGCTCTCGCCTGTATGACCACGAGATGCGCAAGCGCCAAGAAGAACAACAAAAGCTCGAAGACACCAAGACAGATGTGGGCTGGGGCCATCAAATCCGCAGCTACGTGCTGGACAACAGCCGCATCAAAGACTTGCGTACCAACGTCGAAATTTCGGCCACACAAAAAGTCTTGGATGGCGACCTCGATGCTTTCATCGAAGCGTCACTCAAGCAAGGTATTTAAGGAACACCATGTACCGTGAAGGCACAGCCCAACTAATCCAACGCGCCGACTACACAGCGCCCGCGTTTTGGATTGACACCGTCGATCTGACGTTTGACCTTGACCCAGCCAAAACTCGCGTGCTCAACCAAATGCGCGTGCGCCGCAACCCCGACGTGGCGGCTCAGCCTTTGCGTTTGGACGGCGACGAGCTGAACTTGGCGCGCGTGTTGGTCAACGGCCAAGGCACCTCGTTCAAGATGGACGGCAGCCAGTTGGTGCTGGAGAACTTGCCTGAAGGCCATGAGGCCTTTGATCTGGAAATCTTCACCACCTGCTTGCCCAACAAGAACACCAAGCTCATGGGCTTGTACGTCAGCAACGACTCGTTCTTCACGCAGTGCGAGGCCGAGGGCTTTCGCCGCATCACCTATTTCTTAGACCGCCCCGATGTGATGTCGCACTACAGCGTCACGCTGCGCGCCGACAAAAAGGCCTTCCCCGTGCTGCTGAGCAACGGCAATTTGGTGGACGAAGGCACGCTGGAAGACGGTCGTCACTTCGCCCGTTGGGTCGACCCGCACAAAAAGCCTTGCTACTTGTTTGCCTTGGTGGCGGGCCAGTTTGTGTGCCGCGAACAGCGCGTCAAAGCGCCGTCGGGCAAAGAACACTTGCTGCAAGTGTTTGTGCGTTCCGGCGATTTGGACAAAACCGAACACGCCATGAACTCGCTCATGGCCAGCATCAAGTGGGACGAGCAGCGTTTCAACTTGAGCCTCGACTTAGAGCGCTTCATGATCGTCGCCACCAGCGACTTCAACATGGGCGCGATGGAGAACAAGGGCCTCAACATCTTCAACACCAAGTTTGTGTTGGCCAACTCCGCCACCGCCACCGACATGGACTACGCCAACATCGAAAGCGTGGTCGGCCATGAATACTTCCACAACTGGACCGGCAACCGCGTGACCTGCCGCGACTGGTTCCAGCTCTCGCTCAAAGAAGGCCTCACCGTTTTCCGCGACCAAGAGTTCAGCCAAGACTTGGCCGCTGAGGCTTTGAAGGACAACGCGCAAGCGGCTGCCTCGGCCAAAGCCGTCAAACGCATCGAAGACGTGCGCTTGCTGCGCACCGCGCAGTTCCCCGAAGACGCAGGCCCCATGGCCCACTCCGTGCGTCCTGACAGCTATGTAGAAATCAACAACTTCTACACCGTCACGATTTACGAAAAAGGCTCTGAGGTCGTGCGCATGATGCAGACCCTGACAAGTCGTGAGGGCTTCGCCAAAGGCATGTCGCTCTACTTCGAGCGCCACGATGGCCAAGCGGTGACGTGTGACGATTTTGCGCAAGCCATTGCTGATGCCAACCCAGGCTCAGCACTCGCCACGCACTTGACGCAGTTCAAGCGTTGGTACGCACAAGCCGGCACACCCCGCGTGCAAGCCGCTGGCAGTTACAACGCCGACACACGCACGTACACACTGAGCATGAGCCAAAGCTGCCCACCCAGCCCCGGCCAAGACCACAAAGAACCGTTTGTCATTCCGGTGCAATTTGGTTTGCTGGGCGCCAATGGCCGCGAGGTGCTGTCCACGCAACTCTTGGTATTGACCGAAGCCACGCAAAGCTTCGAGTTCAAAGACTTGTCACTGCAAGCCGGTGAAGAGCCTGTGCCCTCTATCTTGCGAGGCTTCAGCGCCCCTGTGGTGCTGGAAAAAGACTTCACGCCTACACAACTGCTCACGCTGTTGGCACACGACACCGACCCGTTCAACCAATGGGAAGCCGCGCAACGCCTGTGCCTGAACGCCGCACTCACCGCCGTGGCGGCCAGCGAGGCCCCCACACACGTGTTGGATGCTGCCTTGGTGCAAGCCCTGCGCACCGTGCTGCGCAACCCAGCATTGGACGCCGCGTTCAAAGACTTGGTGCTCACCTTGCCTTCTGAAACCTACATTGCTGAACAGCTCGATGTGGTCGACCCTCAACGCATCCACGCGGTACGCGAAGCCATGCGCACCCAACTCGCACGCGAGTTGCATGACGATTGGGCTTGGGCCTTCGAAGCCCACAGCGAAAACGGCGCTTTCAGCCCCGACCCCGTGTCGAGTGGCCGCCGCGCATTGAGTGGCATGGCTCTCACCATGTTGTGCTTAGACGCACGCACCACCGGTGACGTGGTGTGGCCAGGTCGCACCTACCAGTGCTTCAAAGACGCGCACAACATGACCGACCGCTTCAACGCCTTGAGCGCTTTGGTGGGCTCGGGTCTTGAATTGGCAGACGATGCGCTGCAACGCTTCTACAACCTGTTCCACAACGAAGCCTTGGTGATGGACAAGTGGTTTGCCCTGCAAGCCGGCAGCACCGACCGTGGTGGCAACATCTTGTCGCTGGTGCGCAACCTCATGCTGCACCCCGACTTCCACATCAAAAACCCCAACCGCGCACGCAGCCTGATCTTCAGTTTCTGCAGTGCCAACCCCGGCGCATTCCACCGCAGCGATGCGGCGGGTTATGTGTTCTGGAGCGAACGCGTGTTGGAGCTCGACGCCATCAACCCCCAAGTCGCCGCCCGTTTGGCACGCGCCTTGGACCGTTGGAGCAAACTGGCCGAGCCCTACCGCACCGCTGCGCACGAAGCCATCAAACGCATCGCCGCCAAAACCGATTTAAGCAACGACGTGCGTGAAGTGGTTTCGCGCGCGCTCTCCAACTAAGGACTTGCCATGTCTGTATCTCTTACCCGCTATCTGGTCGAACAACAACGCGCCAAAGGCCTCATCCCGTCTGAGCTGCGCTTGCTGCTTGAAGTTGTGGCACGTGCTTGCAAGAGCATCAGCCATGCCGTGAACAAAGGTGCCTTGGGCAGCGAACTCGGCGACGTCATGGGCTCAGCCGGCAGCGAAAACGTGCAAGGCGAAGTACAAAAGAAACTCGACATCATCGCCAACGATGTGTTGATTGAAGCCAACGAATGGGGCGGCCACTTGGCCGCGATGGCGTCCGAAGAAATGGACAGCATCCACGTCGTGCCCAACCGCTACCCCCAAGGCGAATACCTGTTGATGTTTGACCCACTCGATGGCTCAAGCAACATCGAAGTCAACGTGAGCATTGGCACCATCTTCAGCGTGCTCAAAAAAGTGGACCCCAGCAAAGGCGTGAGCGAAGACGACTTCTTGCAGCCCGGCACCCAACAGGTGGCCGCAGGCTACTGCGTGTACGGCCCACAAACCACCTTGGTGCTGACCGTGGGAGACGGTGTGGCCATGTTCACCTTGGACCGCGAACAAGGCTCGTTTGTGTTGACCCAAGAGAACGTGCGCATCCCTGCTGACACCAAAGAGTTCGCCATCAACATGAGCAACATGCGCCACTGGGACGAGCCCGTGAAGCGCTACATCGACGAGTGCTTGCAAGGTGAAGAAGGTCCACGCGGCAAAAACTTCAACATGCGTTGGATTGCCTCCATGGTGGCCGACGTGCACCGCATCTTGACCCGCGGCGGCGTGTTCATGTACCCCTGGGACAAGCGCGAGCCAGGCAAAGCCGGCAAGCTGCGCCTGATGTACGAAGCCAATCCCATGAGCTGGTTGGTCGAGCAAGCCGGTGGTGCCTCCACCAACGGCAAACAACGCATCTTGGACATTCAACCCACTGAGCTGCACCAACGTGTGAGCGTCATCTTGGGCTCCAAGAACGAAGTGGAACGCGTGACCAGCTATCACACGCAAAAGTAAGCGCTAAAAGTAAATATTTAAGCTTCACAAAAAGGCCCGCTTCATGCGGGCCTTTGTCTATGTAGCGTAAGGAAATGAATTTGGTATTGGCCGCGGCGGTGACAAGCCTTGGCAAAGACAACCGCATCATGTTGGCGCAGTTGGAAGGCGTGGTGCTTGATTTGCGGTGACGGGTTGAAACTTACATAATTTACAATCCTAACTTGTAGCGCATCACACTACACGATAAAATAATCTGGAATGATCAAAAGTTTCAGACACAAAGGTTTGCAACGGTTTTTTGAAACCGGTAGCAAAGCAGGCATACAAGCCTCTCATGCAACCAAGCTTCGACTTCAGCTGGCGGCGCTTGATCAGGCAACAAGTCCAGAAGACCTGTCTGCACCGTCATGGGCCCTACACCCGTTGAAGGGCGACCTGAAAAAGCATTGGGCCGTGACAGTGAATGGCAATTGGCGCATGGTGTTCACGTTTGAAGGTACGGATGCTGTGTTGGTTGACTACATGGATTACCACTGAGGTTTATATGACAAGAATGCACAACCCTCCTCACCCAGGGGAAGTCCTTCGGGAATATTTGGGTGACATTACTGTGACCGAAGCAGCCTCCAAACTGAATGTCAATCGCGTCACGCTGTCGCGCGTTGTCTCGGGCAGCTCTGGCATATCCGCCGATATGGCTTATCGCCTAGCTAGCGCGTTTGGCACAAGTCCCGAGTTGTGGGCAGGTATGCAGCTGCAATACGATTTGCACATGGCCAGCAAGATGAAGCGTCCGAAGATTCAGAGGTTGGCACTGGCTGCATAACGAGATGAGGGGTTGAATCAAACCCCGATGTAGCGATGCCACAAACTGTGGTCCGCCTCCAGCGCAGCAGACGCACCCTGCCACACCACTTGCCCACGTTCGATGATGGTGTGTTGGTCGGCGAGCTTGACCAGCTTTTGCACATACTTGTCGATGACCAAAATACTTTGGCCCTCGGCGCGCAAAGTGTGCAAGCAGCGCCAAATGTCTTCACGCACCAGCGGGGCCAAGCCTTCGGTGGCTTCGTCGAGTACCAACAAATGGGGGTTGGTCATGAGGGCTCGGCCAATGGCGAGCATTTGTTGCTCTCCACCCGAGAGTTGGTTGCCCATGTGGCGATGGCGTTCAGCCAAACGCGGGAACAACTGGTACACACGCGCTAGCGTCCACGGGTTGGCACTGCTGTTGCGGTTGGCCGAAAAGGCCAACAGGTTTTCTTGCACCGAGAGCGTCGGGAAAATTTGTCGACCTTCAGGCACCACCGCCAACCCCATGCGTGCAATGCGGTCAGGGCTGTGCCCCTCGACACGCTCGCCACAAAAACGCACGGTGCCTGCCATCGCAGGTGTGAGGCCCAAGATAGAACGCACTGTCGTGGTTTTGCCCATGCCGTTGCGGCCCAGCAAGGTAGACACGCCACCCACTTCAATGCTGAGGCTGATGCCAAACAACACTTGGCTACTACCGTAGCCGCTGTGCAAGTCGTGAACTTCTAACAAGGCGCTCATGGTTTATTCGTCGCCCAGGTAAGCGCGCTTCACAGCCGCGTCGTTTTTAATCTGCTCTGCCGTGCCACACGCAATGACTTGGCCCGACACCAGCACCGAGATGGTGTCAGCCAAACGAAACACGGCATCCATGTCGTGCTCGACCAGCAGCAGCGTGGTGTGGCCGCGCAGGCTTTGTAGCAGTTGCACCATGCGTTCAGATTCATCGGGGCCCATGCCTGCCATGGGTTCATCGAGCAGCATCAACTTCGGTGAAGTGGCCAATGCCAAGCCCACCTCTAACTGGCGTTGCTCGCCATGCGACAGCGCGCCTGCGGGCTGCATGAGTTGCGCTTGCAAGCCCACACGCTCGGCCACCTCGGCGGCATGCGCATAACGCGTGTGGTCGCTGCGTGCTGCGCGCCAGAACTTGAAGCTTGTCCCCTCGCCTGCCTGAATGGCCAAAGCTAAGTTGTCTTGCACTGTCAGGCGAGTGAACACGCTGGTGATTTGGTACGAGCGCACCAAACCCAACCGTGCCCGTTGGTGCATAGCGGTGTGCGTGAGGTCTGCACCGTCAAACACAATGCGGCCTTCGTCGGGCGGCAAGGCGCCCGAGATTTGGTGAATCAGTGTGGTCTTACCCGCGCCATTGGGGCCAATGAGCGCATGAATTTCGCCGCGCTTGACCTGCAAGGTGGCATGGTCAGTGGCCGCCAAACCACCAAAACGTTTGACCAAGTTGTCCACGTGCAACAAGGGCGCACTCATGGTGGGTCCTTTCGTTGCAGGCGTTGCAACACACTGGTCAAGCCATTGGGCGCCAGCAGCACCACGGCCAAGAGCAATGCACCTAGGCCAAGCTGCCAATGGATGGTGAAGTGGCTCAAGGCTTCTTCCAACAGCAAGAACACCACCGCACCCCACACACCGCCATACAAATGGCCCACGCCGCCCAAGATGACCATCATCATCAAGAGGCCTGATTGGCTCCACTGCATGAGCGCGGGGCTGACAAAGCCACCTTGGTTGGCCAATAGCGCACCAGCCAAACCGGCCAAGGCACCCGCCATCACAAACGCAGCCAACTTGTAGCGGTACACCGCATAGCCCAAGGCTTGCATGCGCACCTCGTTCTCGCGAATGGCTTGCAGTACGTGACCAAAGCGTGCGTTCAGCACACGAGCCACGGCATAGATAGCAGCCACACACACAGCCAGCACCACGTAATAAAACGTGGTGTCGTCATTGATGTCGACCCACGGAATTTGCGAACGAGCGGCCAATGACAACCCATCGTCACCGCCATACGCTTTGATAGAAATGGTGAGGTAGTAAATCATCTGGGCAAACGCAAGCGTGATCATGATGAAGTACACGCCTTGTGTGCGCAGGCTGATTGCGCCAATCAGCAAAGCAAACAAGGCGCTCACCACCATCGCTGCAGGCCACAACAGCCACGCGTCGGTGATGCCCATTTGTGTGAGGATGGCCACGCTGTACGCGCCCACGCCCACAAACGCGGCATGGCCAAAGCTGACCATGCCACCAAAACCCAAAATGAAATTGAGGCTGGTCGCCGCCAACGCAAAAATCAAAATGCGACTGGCCAAGGCAATGTAAAAACCCTCGCCTGCAGCGTTAGCGATGAAAGGCAAGGCCACCAACAGCAGCAGCGCAGGCACGCTCCAGCGCCACTGCAAGGCGTGGTCGAGCGAGGTGCTTGAAGACGAATTAGCCATGCCTTATTAACTGTGTGATGTTTAGCCGTGGGTAGGAAACAAACCACGCGGCTTGAAAAACAAAACGGTCGCCATGAGCATGTAAATCAAGATAGACGCCACAGCAGGGCCCGCACTCGATGCGGCCTCGGCGCTGAGCAGCGAATCAAACACCATGGGCACCAAGGTGCGCCCTGCCGTGTCCACCACGCCCACCAACATCGCGCCCAAGAACGCACCGCGAATCGAGCCAATGCCGCCGATGACGATGACCACAAAGGCCAAAATCAAAATGCTCTCGCCCATGCCCACTTGCACGGCCAGCAGTGGCCCCAGCATGCCACCTGCAATCGCACACAGCGCAGCGCCCACACCAAACACGGCAGTGAACAAACGCGTCACGTTGCTGCCCATGGCCAAAGCCATTTCACGGTTGGCCGCGCCTGCACGCACTTGCATGCCCACGCGTGTGCGCGTGATGAGCACATACAAAAACAAAGCCACAGCCAAACCCACGCCGATGATGAACAAGCGATAAGCCGGATAAAAGAAACCACTCACCAACTCTACAGGGCCGCTGAGTGCAGCCGGTGGGTTGAGCGTGATGGGTTGCGCACCCCAAATCAAGCGCACGGTTTCGTTACACATCAAGAGGATGGCAAAGGTGCCCAGCACTTGCGAGAGGTGGTCACGCTCATACAGGCGACGCAAGATGGAAACTTCGAGCAACACGCCAAACAGCGCAGCACCTGCCACACCAGCGCCTAGTCCTAGCCAAAAAGAATCGGTGGCCGCAGCCACCGTGGCAATGAGGTAGGCGCCCACCATGTAGAGCGAGCCATGCGCGAGGTTGATCATGTCCATGATGCCGAACACGAGCGTCAAGCCCGCGGCCAGCAAGAACAACATCAACCCAAACTGCAAGCCGTTGAGCGACTGCTCAAACAGCAAAATACCATCCATCAAAACGCCTTAGCTGGGCATCTTGCAGCTGGCTGCATACGCGTCGGCATGGCTTTTGAACACAGGACTCAAGGTGCGGTTGGTCACTCGGCCTTTGCTGTCTTTGGTGATGACGCGCAAGTAGTAGTCTTGAATCGGGAAATGGTTCTTGTTGAACTTGAACGCACCACGCACCGAATCAAACTTGGCGGCTTCCAAGGCTTTGCGCACGGCGGCTTTGTCTTCCAAGTTGCCTTTGCTGTCGCGCACGGCCGCTTCAATCAAACGTGCAGCGTCGTAGCCTTGGGCTGCATACAAAGTGGGCAAACGGCCATAGGCTTTTTCGAACTCAGCCACAAACTTTTTGTTGGCCGCGTTGTCCATGTCGTGGCCCCACTGCGAGGTGTTGAACATGCCCAGCATCGGGTCGCCCACCGCTTTGATCACGTCTTCATCGCCCGAGAAGCCGGGGCCAAACAAGGTGATGTCTTTGGACAAACCAGCGCCCACAAACTGCTTGATGAAGTTGATGCCCATGCCACCGGGCAAGAAGATGTACACCGCATCAGGCTTGGTGGCGCGCAGCTTGGACAGCTCGGCGCCGTAGTCGAGTTGGTTCAAGGCGGTGTAGGTCTCTGACGCCACTTCGCCTTTGAAGAAACGTTTGAAGCCAGCAATCGCGTCTTTGCCTGCAGGGTAGTTAGGCGCAATCAAAGCGACCTTCTTAAAACCCTTGTCTGTCACCACTTTGCCCACGGCTTCGTGCATGTTGTCGTTTTGGTAGGACGCGCTGAAGAAGAATGGGTTGCACTGCTCGCCCGCGTATTGCGATGGGCCGGCGTTGGCGCTGATGTAGAAAGTTTTCGATTGAAAGGTGGGTGCGCCCACAGCCAGCATGACGTTGGAGAACACGATGCCGGTCATGAAGTCAACCTTGTCGCGCTTGACCAAACGGTCTGCAGTTTGGCGACCCACATCGGGGCTGGCTTGGTCGTCGGCCACGATGACGTCCACAGCCTTACCGCTGAATTTGCCACCCGAAAGCTTGACCGCGAGCTGAAAGCCATCACGGATGTCCACGCCCAAACCCGCGCCAGGGCCTGACAAGGTGCTGAGCAAACCGACCTTCACAGTCGCGTCGTTTTGCGCAAAACCAGATGCGCAAGCCAAGCCCAAACTCAGGGCAATCAAAGAACGGCGAAAAGCGTGCATGAACAAGTCTCCAAAAATGAGGGTTAGATTTTAAAACCAGCGGGGTGCGCTAGCTGACCGCCTGCTGTCACGGACACAGCGCAGTATTTGAGCTCTGGAATCTTGCCAAAAGGGTCCAGTGCGGGATTGGTCAACAAGTTGGCCGCGGCCTCTTGGTAGGCGAAGGGGATGAACACCGCGCCTTGTGGCGTGCCCTCGTCCAAACGCGCACGCAGGCTCACTTGGCCGCGCCGCGATGCCACGGTCATGACCTCGCCCGCTTGCACACCCAAGGCTTGTAAATCGGCGCTGCACATCGAGGCCGTGGCTGTGGGTTCGATTGCGTCCAACACCGTGGCGCGACGCGTCATGCTGCCGGTGTGCCAATGCTCGAGTTGACGACCGGTGATGAGGACAAACGGGTACTGCGCATCGGGTTGTTCGTTGGCCGAGATCAACCCGGCAGGCACCAAATGCACACGGCCATCGTCGGTGGCGAAGTGGTGTTTGAACACCGTGGGCTCGCCCGGGTCGTCTTCGGTGTGGCAGGGGTAGGTCACGCTGGATTCGCGCAGCAAGCGCTCCCACGTGATACCACCGATGGCGGCGTGCATGGCGCGTCGCATTTCGTCGTACACCTCGGCGACGCCGTGGTGCTCGCCTGCGTAGTGCCAAGCTAAACCCATCCGTTTTGCGATTTCTTGGATGATCCACAAATCCGCACGCGCATCGCCTGGTGGGTCTATCGCTTGCAAGCCCAGTTGCACCATGCGATCGGTGTTGCTGACCGTACCCGTTTTCTCGGGCCAGGCGGTGGCGGGCAGCACCACATCGGCCAGCCACGCGGTTTCGGTCATGAAGATGTCTTGCACCACCAAGTGCGACAACGACGCCAGCGCGTGACGCGCATGGTTGAGGTTGGGGTCGCTCATGGCGGGGTTCTCGCCCATGATGTACATGCCGCGAATCTTGTGTGGGTCGGACTCGTCGGCCAAGATCTTGCCCATGATTTCCACCACGGTGTAGCCGGGTTTGTCGTCAAGCGGGGTGTCCCAAAACTTTTCAAACCACGCATGCGCATCGGCGTTGATGACGCGTTGGTAGTTGGGAAACATCATCGGAATGAGGCCCGCATCGCTCGCGCCCTGCACGTTGTTTTGGCCGCGCAGGGGGTGCAGGCCCGAGCCAGGTTTTCCCACTTGGCCGGTGATGGACGACAAGGCAATCAAGCAGCGCACGTTGTCGGTGCCGTGCACGTGTTGGCTCACGCCCATGCCCCACAAAATCATGGCACTTTTGGCGGTGGCGTAGGCACGCGCCACGTCGCGCAAGGTGTGTGCGTCAATACCGCAAATCGGGGCCATGGCCTCGGGGCTGAAGTCTTTGACGTTGGCTTTGAGTGCGTCAAAGTTGTTGGCGCGGTCGCGAATGAAGGCTTCATCCACAAAGCCTTCTTCAATGATGACGTGCAGCATGGCGTTGAGCATGGCCACATCGGTGTCGGCCTTGAAGTGCAAGGCACGCCACGCGTGTTTGCCAAGGTCTGTGCCGCGCGGGTCGGCCACCACAATCTTGGCGCCGCGCTTGGCTGCGTTCTTCATCCACGTGGCCGCGACAGGATGGTTGGATGTGGGGTTGGAGCCGATGACGAAGATGAAGTCTGAGTGCTCGACATCGTTCACCTGGTTGGTCACCGAGCCCGAGCCCACGCCCTCTAACAGCCCCGCCACGCTAGACGCATGGCACAAGCGTGTGCAGTGGTCCACGTTGTTAGACCCAAAACCTGTGCGCACCAATTTTTGGAACAAATACGCTTCTTCGTTGCTGCCCTTGGCCGAGCCAAAACCGGCCAGCGCTTTTTTGCCATGCGTGTCGCGCAATTGTTTGAGTTGAGATGCGGCCAGGTCTAGCGCTTCTTCCCACGTGGCTTCACGAAACACCTGCGACCAATCGGAAGCGTTGATGTTGAGCGCGTTCAACGCGTCTGGGTCTTTGGGCACGCCCGCTTTGCGAATCAACGGCACCGTCAGCCGTTGTGGGTTGTGGATGTAGTCAAACCCGAAACGGCCTTTTACACACAAACGGCTGTGGTTGGCCGGTCCGTCGCGCCCGTCGACGCTGACGATGTGGTTGTCCTTCACGTTGTAGGTCAGCAAGCAACCCACACCGCAAAACGGACACACCGAATCCACTTTTTGATCGACAGCCTGCGAACCCACATGCGCCTTTGGCATCAACGCGCCCGTCGGGCACGCCTGCACGCACTCGCCGCAAGCCACGCAGCTGCTCAGCCCCATCGGGTCGTTCAAATCAAACACGATTTGCGCCTGCGCGCCACGGTGCGCGTAGCCAATCACATCATTGACCTGCTCTTCACGGCAGGCACGCACACAGCGGTTGCACTGAATGCAAGCATCCAAGTTCACCGCCATCGCCGGGTGGGACACATCACACGCGGGTTGCTCGCGACGCAGCGCAAGCAATGCAGGTCGCACGGTGACACCCATGCGAGAAGCCCAGTCACTCAACTCACCATGTTGACCCACAGCGCCAGCATGGCCACTATCGCCAACACCTGCTGCGATGGGGGATGCGCCGGGTGACGATTTTGGCTCGCCGCATGAGGAGCCCGGCGTCTCCCCCGTCGCAGCAGCGAGCGCAGTCACCGAAGCAGAAGCATCGTTCCACTTGTACCCAACATCAGGCATGTCCGAGAGCAGCATCTCCAACACCATCTTCTGGCTCTTCACCGCACGGTCGCTCACCAACACCTCAAGCCCCGCCGTCGCCGTGCGACAGCAGCTGGGGGCCAAAGTGCGCTCGCCTTTGATCTCGACCACACACGCGCGGCAGTTGCCATCCGCACGCAAACCGTCTTTGTAGCAAAGGTGCGGAATGTCTACGCCGTTGCGTTGTGCGGCTTTGAGGATGCTCTCACCCTCATAGGCTTGAACGCTTTGGTTGTTGAGCTTGAAATCAATCATTCAAGCCACCTCGTGCGCGAAATAAGTTTGCACACAACGCACCGGGTTGGGTGCCGCTTGGCCTAGGCCGCAGATGGAGGCATCGACCATCACTTGGTTCAAGTCTTCCAGCGTGGTGTTGTCCCACGTCGGCGCCTGCATCAGCTGCACAGCTTTGGCAGTGCCCACGCGGCAGGGTGTGCATTGGCCACAGCTCTCGTGTGCAAAAAATGCCATGGCATTGAGCGCGGCATCACGCGCGGTGTCGTGCTGGCTCAGCACCACCACCGCCGCAGAGCCGATGAAGCAGCCGTGCGCTTGCAGCGTGTCAAAGTCCAAAGGAATGTCATTCATGTGGGCAGGCAAGATGCCGCCCGATGCCCCGCCCGGCAAATAGGCATACAAGGTGTGGCCCTCCAACATGCCGCCGCAGTACCCGTCAATCAATTCCTGCACCGTGATGCCTGCAGGCGCGAGCTTGACACCCGGCTGTTTGACGCGGCCACTCACACTGAAGCTACGCAAACCTACACGGCCATTTGCACCAAAGCTGGTGAACCACTGCGGGCCTTTTTGCACGATGTCGCGCACCCAATAGAGTGTTTCAAAGTTGTGTTCGAGGGTGGGCTTGCCAAACAAACCCACTTGCGCGATGTAGGGCGGTCGCATGCGTGGCTCGCCGCGCTTGCCTTCAATGCTTTCAATCATGGCGGACTCTTCGCCACACACATAGGCACCCGCGCCACGGCGCAATTCGATGTGTGGCAGCGGGCAAGGTGGGTTGGCTTGCAAAGCAGCCAGCTCGTGTTGCAGCAATGCGCGGCAGCCGTGGTATTCATCTCGCAGGTAGATGTAGATGGCCTCTATGCCCACCACTTGTGCAGCCACCAACATGCCTTCTAAAAAGCGATGCGGGTCACGCTCTAAATACGTGCGGTCTTTGAAAGTACCAGGCTCGCCCTCATCAAGGTTGACAGCCACCACGCGCGGTGCGGTTTGCTCACGCACGATGCGCCACTTACGCCCTGCCGGAAAGCCCGCCCCACCCAAGCCACGCAGACCCGAGGCCTCCATGGCTTGCAACACATCCTCTGTTTGGGTTGTGCCATTTGACAGCGAAGCAGCCAAGGCATAGCCACCATCGGCCAGATAGGCATCCATGTCCACATAGTCGGGCAAAGCTTGTTGGGTGTGACCGGCTTGCACCGCCGCCTTCACTTTGTCGGGCGTGGCGTGCGGCACAGCGTTCTGGTGCACCACGGCCACAGGGGCTTGCTCACAACGGCCCACGCAAGGCGCACGGATGACGCGCACCTCTGCCCCCAAGAGGGCGGGCAACTTGGCCAGCAGCTGTTTGGCACCGCCCATCTCGCAGCTCAGGCCATCACACACGCGCACCGTCAATGCGGCAGGCGTGGCGTCGTTGGGCAACACCTCGAAGTGGTGATAGAACGTGGCCACCTCAAACACCTCGGCCATGGGTAGCTTCATCTCGTGCGCCAAGGCCACCAAGTGGCGCTCAAACAAACCACGGTAGGCGTCGTTCAGCGCATGCAAATGCTCGATCAACAAATCGCGCCGCTCAAACGCACGCACCAAGGCCCGCACTTCTTGCAGCGCCTGCGCATCGGGCTGTCGCCCTTTGAGGTGGCTGATGCGGCGAAGCGTGTCGCGCATCTGGTCAACGGTGCTGAGCGTGTGTGTGACGGACTGAGTCATGTGAGCTTGTGAACGGATTCCATTGGCTTTGATTCTCAGTCAAATCCACCTGAATAAGCTGTCACGTTGGCTCTATGATTCCTCCTCATGAAATTCATGACTTGGCCCGTTCCCGCCCTGCTTGCTTGGGGTTCGTCTTGGCTCATCTTCAAAGGCCTGCAACTGGTCGGTTTGAGCGAAGCCATTGCCTTTATCGTCGCCACGTGTTTGGGCGGTTTTTTAAGCGCGTTGGCACACACACCCATGCGTAAAGCCTTGATCGTGTTGGGTTTTCCGCTCTCCATGGCTGCGTCTTCGTCTACCCTGAACGTGCCGCCGATTGGCTGGTTGTTCTTGTTGGGGTTAATTGTTTTGGTTTACCCACGCAAAGCATGGCGCGATGCGCCCTTGTTTCCCACGCCTAAAAAAGCACTGCGCGAATTGCAGCAACACATCGTGCTGCCCGCGGGCGCACGCATTTTGGATGCGGGCAGTGGCATGGGTGACGGCTTGTTGGCTTTGCGCGATGCGTTCCCGCGTGCCGAACTTCACGGCGTCGAAATGAGCTGGCCGCTGCGCGTACTCAGCGCCATGCGCTGCTCGTTTGCGCATATTCGCCAAGGTGATATTTGGCTGGTGGATTGGCGCAGCTTTGACATGGTTTACCTGTTTCAACGCCCTGAGAGCATGCCCCGCGCCGTCGAAAAAGCCGAAGCCGAATTGCGCCGTGGCGCTTGGCTGGTGAGCTTAGAGTTTGAAGCGCGAGAGCTGATTCCCAGCGCCATCCTCACCTGCCGCGATGGCCGCCCCGTGTGGATGTACCAAGTGCCGTTTAACCGACGCGGCTGACCAAGAGTTTGTCGATGCGGCGGCCATCCAGGTCGAGCACTTCAAAACGCCACTCACCAAAAGCCACCACATCGGCCACTGCGGGCAGCTCACCCGAAATGGCCATGACCAAACCGGCCACCGTGTTGTAAATGCCACGGTCTTCGTCGGGCAATTCTTTGATCGTCAAACGCGCTTTGAATTCGCTCACTGGCATCAAGCCATCGACCAACCAAGAACCGTCTTCGCGCTGCTTGGCCCACGCTTCATCGGTGGGCGTGGCTTGCAGCAGCTCGCCCGTGATGGCTTCTAGCAAATCACGTGGCGTGAGCAAGCCATGCACCACGCCATACTCGTCCACCACCAGCACCATGCGACCGTGGGCTGTGGCGCGTTCGGCGGGTTTGCGGAATTGCTCCAGCAAATCCAAACCACTCAAAGTTTCAGGAATAAAAGCCACAGGCTTGGCTAAGGCTTCCACCGTCATGTCAGTGCCGGGTGGCAAACGCAAGAGCTGCGACACGCTGACCGCGCCCACCACGTTGTCCAAGTCGCCACGGCACACGGGGTACCACGAGTGCGCGCCGCTGGCTCCTACTTGCGCCAAGGCTTGGGGTACGGGCAGCTTGGCATCGAGCCATTCAATGTCAGAGCGGTGGACCATGATGGAAGTGAGTGGGCGGTCATCGAGGTTGAACACGTTTTGCACCATTTGGTGTTCGTGCTGTTCGATCACACCGGCGTCTACGCCTTCAACCAAGCTGGCCGAAATTTCTTCTTCCGTCACCGTGCGTGCGCCATGCACATCAATGCGCAGCAACTTCAACATGCCGCTGGTGCTGGCAGACAGCAAATGCACAAAGGGCTTGGCCAAAGTGGCCAGGGCCAACATCACCGGTGCGGCCACACGTGCCACCGACTCTGGAAACAACTGACCAATGCGCTTGGGCACCAACTCGCCAAACAAAATGGTACTGAAGGTGATGAGGGTCACCACAAACGCCGTGGCCAAACCTGAGGCGAGGTTTTCAGGCACGCCTTGGGCCAACAGCCAATACGAAAAATCATCGCTGAACGCGGCCTCACCCACGATGCCGTTGAGCACGCCAATGGAGGTGATGCCAATTTGCACCGTAGACAAAAACTGTGTGGGCTGCGCCATCAAACGCAGCGCGGCTTGCGCACCACTGTCGCCCGTCTCGGCCAACGCCGCCAAGCGTGCTTTGCGGCTGGAGGCCAAAGCCATCTCAGACATGGCGAACACGCCATTGAGCAGCGTTAAGAAAACAATCAGTAAAACATCCATCACAATCTCCTACATGGCACTTTACTTGATTGGCGACGTGCAAGGCTGCGACGAAGCCTTAGAACGTTTGTTAACCCACCTCGCGTTCTCCCCCAGCCGCGACACACTCTATTTATTGGGCGATTTGGTCAACCGTGGCCCAAACAACGCGGGCGTGCTACGCCGTTTGATGGCGCTCGGCACCAGCGCGCAATGTTTGCTGGGCAACCACGATTTGCATGTGCTGGCTGTGTCACGCGGCGTGCGCAAACCCAATAAGCAAGACACCCTGCAAGACATCTTGACCGCACCCGACAGCGCTGAGTTGCTGCACTGGCTGCGCCACCAACACATGGCCTTGCGTGTGAACGACCTACTGATGGTGCATGCGGGCGTGCTGCCGCAATGGACAGCGGAACAAACCATGGCGCTGGCCGGTGAAGTGCAAACCGTGCTGCGCAGCGACGACTGGGTGCAGTTCATGCCGCAGATGTATGGCGGCCTGCCCAATGTGTGGCGTGATGATTTGGCAGGTGCTGACCGCTTGCGCGTGATCGTCAACGCACTCACCCGTTTGCGCTTTTGCGATGCACAAGGCGCCATGGATTTCAGCGTGAAAGAAGGTGCAGACAAAGCGCCTGCGCATTTGATGCCGTGGTTTGATGTGCCTGGCCGACTGACCGCTGATGTGCGCATGGCCTTTGGCCATTGGTCTACCGTGCACATTGAAGACCGCCCAGACGTGGTGTGCCTAGACGATGGGTGTGTGTGGGGTGGGTGCTTGAGTGCGGCCAAGCTCGAAGCATCGGACACGCTGTTGAGCGTGGCAGACGCCCCCGCGTGGGAGCGACTCAGCGTGAAGTGCCCGCAGACGATGGACCCGTTAGCCTAAAACTCATTGAATACGGGTGGACTGTTTAATTGCCCCTTCCAGCCTGTCACAGTTTCTTTGATGAGCTGAGAAACAATGCGGCTCGCTTGCGTGAAATGCCCTTGTTTGGGATGCGCAAGCGTGACATAGCGCTTGAGGTCGGGGGCAATGACTTTTGCAGCTTGCAACTTCCCAGTGCGTAGCTCCTCATCGACAGAGAAAGGGCCGAGTAACGCATACATATGCGGGTTAGACGCAATGATTTCTTTTTGAACCCGAAGCGAATCGGCCTCAACTTCTGCCACCAAACTAAACCCTTTACTTTTGGCTGTTTCATCCAAGATCGAGCGCCAATGCGAGGGTCGGCGAGGTAAAACCAATGGCAAACCTTCGAGCCGCTTGAAATCAACGGCATCGGAATAGGTCAGTGAAAGACCAGGACACGAGACAAGGTAAGTGTTCGCCGTGGACAAAAGTGTTTCATCGCTCCCCGTTGGTTTCTCATAACGAAACAAGATGGCCATATCGACAGCCCCCGTATCCAGCAACGTATCTAATTCCGTCCCTTGCCCCTCGCGAATATTCAGTTTGATCTTGGGATAGTCATGGTGTAAACGCTTGAAGATGTGCGTCATCAAAGGATGCGCAGCTGAAGGAAGAACGCCAATCTTGACTTCACCCATAGGCACTTGCGATGTTTGCTGTATGTCAGCAAAAAGCTCATCGCTGTCTTTGAGCCAACCTCGCACACGCTGCTGAACATGTTCGCCAAACTCTGTCAGTACAACACCTCGCCCCGTTCGTCGAAACAGTGCAGCACCACAGGTTTTTTCAAAATCACTGATTTGCCTGCTGATGTGGGACTGCACCGTATTTCTTTGCGCTGCAACTTTGGTGAAGCTACCAAGCTCGGCGACTTCCATAAATAAGCGTAAATCATTGATTTGCATACGAGCCTCTTTGATATGCCATTTTAGGCATATCTGAAATCTCAGAAAACATTCTATGCAGATGGTTTATCCATCCATAAACTCGCGCTCATTGTTCAGATGCATCGACGGTCGGTGCAACATATCGAAGGAAAAACGATGAGCTTTGTTAGTTTTGAAATAGCAGGTCAACAGACCTACGGTCTCTGGAAAGATGAAGGTAACTGGATTCAAGTGCCCGAGGCATTTCAAGCTCAGTATCCAGATTTGAAGTCTGTCATTGCTGCGAACAAATTGGATGCGTTGGAAGCGTTGACACATCAGAGTGGCAAAGCTGTGACGGCATCACAAGCACGTCTGCTGCCTGTGATTCCTAATCCAAGCAAGGTTTTTTGTGTGGGTTTGAACTACAAAACGCACGTGGCAGAAACCAAACGTGCTGACAGCGACTACCCCGCCATCTTCACGCGCTTTGCAGATAGCTTGACAGCACACAACGCACCACTGCCACACCCCAAAGAAACTCAGCGGTTTGACTTTGAAGGTGAACTGGCCGTCATCATTGGCAAAGGTGGCCGCAACATCACGCAGGCACAAGCGTTTGAACATATTGCGGGTTACGCCTGCTTCAACGATGGCACGGCACGCGATTGGCAACGTCACACACACCAATGGATTCCCGGTAAAAACTTTCCGTTGACAGGACCACTTGGCCCGTTCATGGCCACACGCCAAGAAATTCCTGACGTGAACCAACTGACCTTGGAGTCCCGTCTCAATGGTGAAGTCATGCAACACGCGTCCGTGGCTGACTTGATTTACACCTTGCCGGTGATCATCGAATACCTCTCTGGTTTCACCAACCTTTATCCAGGCGATGTGATTGCCACAGGTACGCCGGGTGGTGTGGGTGATCGCCGTGAACCACCTGTTTACATGAAGGCCGGTGATGTGATTGAAGTCGAAATCACTGGCTTGGGCACGCTACGCAACGTTGTGTCTCACGCTGCATAAAGGAATCATCAATGTCTGAATCTAAAAACTCATTACGAATTGCGGTCGACATCGGCGGCACATTCACGGATATGGCTTGCTTTGACGAGTCCACGGGTGCGATCTCATTCGGTAAAGCACTTTCTACGCACGGCGAATTGGTCACAGGTATCCAAAACACCTTGGACGGCGCTGGCATTGATTTGAGCAACGGCTACTTGTTCTTGCATGGTTCAACGATTGCGATCAACACCTTGCTGGAACGCAATGGTGCGAAGACAGCCTTGTTGATCACAGAAGGTTTCCGCGACATTTATGAAATCGGTCGCGTGAATCGTCCTGACGCCTACAACTTGTTTTTCTCAAAGCATGAGCCACTGGTGCCCCGCTCGTTGCGCTACGAAGTGTCTGAGCGTTTGCGTGCGGATGGCTCTTTGCACAAACCTTTGAATGAAGATGCTGTGCGTGAACTTGCACGCGAACTCAAAGCCAAGCACATCGAAGCCGTGGCTGTGTTGCTGTTGCACTCCTATCGCAACCCAGACCATGAACGCCGTGTCAAAGCGATTCTTCAGGAAGAAATTCCTGGCGCGTTTGTGACCGCATCGCACGAGTTGTCACAAGAGTACCGAGAGTTTGAACGCGTGTCGACGGCTGTCGCCAACTCCTATGTGGGTCCTCGCGTGTCTGAATACTTGGGCGAGCTAGAGCACCATTTGAGCGACAAAGGCTTTGAAGGCGATTTCTATGCGGTTCAATCTACGGGCGGCTTGTTCCCTGTAGAGCATGCGCGTCGCGATTGCGTGCGTATGCTCGAGTCAGGCCCCGCCGCAGGCGTGATTGGCGCGCAAGCGATTTGCGCCCAACTGGGCATGCCAGACTCGATCGCATTCGATATGGGCGGCACAACGGCCAAGGCTGGGGTGATCAGCGAAGGTCGCCCCCTGACCACTGGCAGCGCCTTGATTGGTGGCTACGAAAAAGCACTGCCCATTCAAATTCCCATGATGGACATCTTTGAAGTGGGCACAGGCGGCGGTTCGATTGCCCGAGTTGAATTGGGTAACTCATTGCGCGTCGGTCCACGCTCGGCAGGCAGCATGCCTGGCCCCGTTTGCTACGGTCGCGATGGCACAGAGCCCACAGTGACAGATGCCAATTTGATTTTGGGCCGCTTGGACGAACACAACTTCCTCGGTGGCGAAATGCCGCTGTACTTGGACCGTGCCAAGCAAGCGATGGAAGAAAAAATTGCAAAGCCATTGGGCTTGGATGCAACCAAGGCTGCTGACGGTATTTTGCGTATTGCCGTGACTCAGATGTCACATGCCGTCAAAGCCGTCACGACTGAGCGTGGTTTGGATGCTGGCAGTTTCACCATGGTGGTGTATGGCGGCGCTGGCCCCTTGCACGCCTCAGCCATTGCACGTGAAATTGGCATCCGCAAAGTGCTGATTCCACATGCGCCTGGTTACTTCTCGGCCTACGGCATGTTGTTCAGCGATTTGCGTTATGACTATGTTCGCTCGGTGTTCCGCCGCTTGGACAGCCTGTCATTCGACGAAATCGAAGCCTTCTACAAAGAGATGGAAGACGAAGGCCGTGCAGCGATTGGCGCTTCACAAATTCGCCCTGAAGAAATCGTGTTCGAGCGTGCCGCAGACATGCGCTACTTTGGCCAAGAGCATGCAGTGACCGTGGATTTGCCACATGAATTCTTTGTCAGCAAAGACCGCGCTGCCATCAAAAACCATTTCGATGAAGTTCACAAAGTGCGCTATGGCACCTCAGCCCCCAAAGAGGCCGCCGACATTGTCAGCTTGCGCGTGACCGTGTTGGGACGCATGAAAAAACCACCACGCAATGCCGTGGAATCAGGACAGGTCACGCCCGATACAAAAGCACTGCGTGCACACAAACCTGTCTATTTCCGCAGCGCAGGGAAGTTTGTTGACACACCTGTGTATCGACGTGACTTGCTCAAGAGCGGCAACGAGTTCCACGGCCCCGCGCTTGTGGAAGAGCACGCATCCACCACCGTGGTGCAACCAGGCGACAGCGTCATAGTTGACCTGTACGGCAACCTTCAAATTTCAATCGGGAGTGACCGCTCATGAACACGACACACGTTCAAAAATCAAATGCACAGGCCGTCGATCCTGTGATTGTCGAAATCATCCGTAACGGCCTATTTGCCGTGACCGAGGAGATGAAAACCAACTTGATGCGCACCGCCTACAACCTCATCATTTATGAGGCGCTGGACTTCACGGTTGGTCTTTTCACCAAAGAAGGCGACACGGTGTCTATTGGCTTGGGCTTGCCCATGTTCATTCGTGGCATGTCTGAAACTGTGAAATCAAAGATTCGTCACTTTGGGTATGACAACATCCACCCCGGCGATATCTTGGTGACAAACGATGCGTACACCACCGGCAGTCATTTGAACCATTTCACATTCACCATGCCTGTGTTCCACGAGGGTGAGCTGATTGGCTTTACCTGCTGCATGGCGCACTGGTTGGATGTGGGTGGAAGCTTGGGTCAGATCACCACCGATATTTACTCAGAGGGTATTCAGATCCCTATCGTGAAATATCAATCTGCTGGCAAAGTCAACCAAGATTTGTTGGACATCATTGCCATGAACGTGCGCATGCCCGAACGTGCTTTGGGCGACTTGCGCGCTCAAATCACAGCCATCACCACAGGTGAGCGTCGATTCTTAGAACTGGTGCAACGCTACGGCAATGCCGATGTGCAAGCGTCGATTTTGCAGATCATGGATGCCTCTGAAGCACTGGCGCGTCAAAACACTTTGACTATTCCTGACGGCGTATACGAAGCCGAGTCCTTCATGGATGACGACGGTTTAGAGATCGGCAAACGCATTCCGATTCGCGTGAAAGTGACCGTCAAGGGCGATGAGATGGAGGTGGACTTGTCGGATGTGAGCAAACAAGTCAAAGGCTTCTACAACTCTGGTTTCACTACGGGTATTGCTTGCGCGCAAGTGGCCTACAAGTGCTTGACCACACCCACCGACTATCCCGTGAACGATGGCAGCTTCCGTCCTCTGAAGGTCATCATGCCCATGGGCACTGTCATCAGCGCTGAACGTCCCTACCCCATGCGTGTGTGGATGACGTTCCCAATGACCGTGATTGACACCATCTTCAAAGCCTTGGCGCCTGCGATCCCTCATCGCGCGATTGCGGGCCACCATGCCGATTTGGTGTTCCCCAACATCCACGGGATTTCGCCTGAAGATGGCCGCTTGTTCATTGTGGGCATTGGCCCCTTGGGTGGCGGCTGGGGTGCCAAGTCACGCGAAGACGGTGTCTCTGTGACGGTGTGTATCAACGATGGTGACACGCATAACAGCCCAACCGAACAGCTTGAAGCGAAATACCCAGTTTTGGTTGAGAGTTACAAAATTCGCGAAGACAGCGCGGGTGCGGGGGAGTTCCGTGGTGGCTTAGGTGCCGAGATGGTGGTGCAAGCCCTGTCACCGTTCTCTGTGACCACCCGCATCGACCGCATGCATTGCAAGCCTTGGGGTCTAGAGGGTGGCGGTGAGGCTGCTGGCAACGGCATTGCCATTCGTCACAAGGGTGAATGGAGTTCTGATTTGCCGAACGCAAAGATCTTCAACGTTCGCTTAGAACGCGGCGATGCCTACAAGATGCTTTCAGGCGGTGGTGGTGGTTTTGGCAGTCCTTTCAAACGTGACGCCGATGCAGTGGCGCATGACGTGCGCGAAGGCTACGTCAGTCGCGAGGCCGCTGAAAAACTCTACGGTGTGGTGTTGGATGACAGCTTTGCAGTGAAGCCATCTGAGACACAGACCTTACGAAGCAAAGCCCTTGTTTGAGTTAATTGAAATGACAGCATCCCAGCAGCAAGCTGCCTACCTGTCCGGTCTTTGGAACCGGTTGTCAGGTCAGCATGTGGCGTTGGGATGCTCATGCACGATGAGTGGCATGAGTGTCACGCTCGAAGACTTCGAGCATGACATTGCAGACTATTTGTGGGCGGAGAGCGAGCGATTGGGCCAGACAGAGGTCGTGGCCTTTTTGCTCGCGCCAGGCCCTATTGCTTCTCAAGATCAAGCCATCCGTGGGATCTTGAGTCGCTTAGAAGAAGAGGATGTCAATGATGCGGTCACCGATTGGCTATTGCCACGCATGACGAAAACCATTGAGTCCTACGCCAAGCTTCATGGGCCAGCCCCCGAAGCTCCCTTGTTTGGAGGTTCATCTTCTTGGCGCAAAGGTTACAGAGATTAAGAAGGTGTGAGTTCAAAATTTAACTGGAGACAAACATGATTTCATGGACAAAAAAAATGCTTTCGGTTGCATTACTGACGGCAACGGCGTTTGCATCAGCGCAACCTAAATTCCCAGATGGCACGATTAAATTGATCGTGCCATTTGCTGCAGGTGGTGGTGTAGATAACGCAGCGCGCTTGCTAGCAAAGCAGATGCAAGCAAATTTGAATATTTCAATTGTGGTTGAGAACAAGCCTGGGGCCAGTGGAACAATTGGCGCTAAATTTGTTCAAGCATCGACCCCAGATGGTCAAACATTGCTTTTCTCTGCATCCACACAAGCGTTGACGAAGCTGGTCATTGCCAATCCACCCTACGACCCATTGACTGATTTTTCTTATGTGGCACGTGTGGGTGAAGCACCGTTGCTGATGGTGATTGCACCGACATTACCGCAAACCAAATTAAAAGAAGTCATGGATGCAGCCAAACAAAATCCAGACAAATGGACGGCTGGTATACCGGCATTAGGCGCTGCCAGTCACTTGGCGACGTTGATGTTTGCCAAGGAAGGCAATCTCAACTTGACCATGACGGCCTACAAAGGCACTGCACCTGCGTTGACCGATGTCGCTGGCGGACACTCACAAATCTTGATCGACTCCATCATTTCGTTGCAATCAATGGCCAAAGCAGGCAAGGTGAAACCCATCATCGTGACGTCTGCAAAGCGAAGCTCTGTGATGCCTAGCGTTCCCACCGCTTCTGAGAGTGGCTATCCAAAGTTTGTGACCGAGTCTTGGTATGGCATCTGGGCGCCCAAAGGTACACCTGACGATCGCGTTCAATTGTTGAACAAGGCTGCCAATGAAGCGGTACGTCAACTGACTAAATCAGGGGCTTTCGAACAACTCGGGATTGAACCTGTTGTGGAATCTGTCGATCAATTTAAAAAGTACACCGGCAAATACATTACCGAAAATGCGGAGCTGCTCAAAGGAGCAGGCTTCAAGCCCGAATAAAAAAGGCCCCGTTGTACGGGGCCTTTTTTACGCTTAAGTGGTCGACTTAAACAAAGCCGCCATCACCCGCTTAGGCTTGATGTTCGACGACTTGCGCAAAGGATCGGGCGCCACAGGCGCTGCTTCGGCGCTGCGTACGGGCGCTTCGTAGGGCTTGTCAAAGAACGGGTCGTTCTTCACGCGCGGTGCGGGCATGTAGCCCACTTCGCGGTTGCGACGGCCATTGTCTTGCTCACGAGGACGTGCATCACGTGAGGCGTAGCCTTCGCGTGGACGGCTGGAAGACTCTGAGCGTTCGCCACGAGAAGAGTCGCCACGCGGCTCGCGGGAATCACTGCGAGGCTCACGACGTTCACGCGAACGGTCTTGCTCCACACCCACGGTTTCCAAGTTGATCTTGGTCTTGAGCAATTTTTCAATGTCGCCCACCAAGCGTTGGTCGCTGCCCGACACAAAGCTGATGGCGTGGCCCAATGCACCGGCGCGACCTGTGCGGCCAATGCGGTGCACATAGTCTTCGGCGTTGAACGGGATGTCAAAGTTGAACACAGCTGGCACGTCTTTGATGTCCAAGCCGCGCGCGGCCACATCGGTACAGACCAATAAATCGACTTCGCCTTTCTTGAAACCTTCGAGGGCTTTCAAGCGTTCGTCTTGGCTCTTGTCGCCGTGCAAGGCGCTGGTGCGGAAACCATCGCGTTCGAGTGAGCGGGCCAAACGCGCACAGCCGAGTTTGCTGTTGCAAAACACAAAGGCTTGCTTCATGCCGTTGGCTTTGATGAGGTGGCGCAAGGCGTTGTACTTGTCGTCCACGCTCACGCTGTAGAACTGCTGCGTGATGGTGGCGGCTGTCTCATTAGGCCGCGCCACTTCGATGGTGACAGGGTTTTGCAAATAGCTGCCCGCCAAACGCTTGATCTCGGTCGAGAACGTGGCCGAGAACAACAGCGTGGTGCGCTGCTTGGGCAAGTGGCTCAAGATACGCTGCAAGTCAGGCAAGAAGCCGATGTCCAACATGCGGTCGGCTTCGTCGAGCACCACGTATTCAACTTGGTTCAACACCACGTTCTTGGCTTCGATGTGATCCAACAAACGGCCGGGCGTGGCCACCAAGACCTCAACGCCTTTTTTCAGCTCGAGAGTTTGGGGCTTCATGTCCATGCCACCAAACACCACAGCACTGCGCAAGTTGGTATGCACGGCGTATTGTTTGATTTGCTGGGCCACTTGGTCGGCCAGCTCGCGGGTGGGCAACAGCACCAGTGCGCGCACGGGGTGGCGTGCGGGCGAGGTGGAGCTGTTTTCGTGTTTGAGCAAACGTTGCAGCAAAGGCAGCGAGAACGCGGCCGTTTTACCGGTACCGGTTTGCGCGGCGCCCATCACGTCTTGGCCGGTCAGAACCACGGGAATGGCCTGGGCTTGGATGGGGGTCATGGATTCGTAGCCCATTTCGGCTACGGCACGTGCCAGCGCGGGGGCCAGCTGCAAATTGGAAAAAGAGGTCGTCATGTCTGGGGCATATTGTCGCATTGTGGGCGGGTGCGGCCAAAACCAGGGTTTTGCCCCGCTGCCGAGGCCTGATGCGACTCGCTCAGGGCTGTGTGTGACCGTCTTGCTTGAGCTTGGCCGCCAGCGCACTCAAGGTCTTGTAAACCTCGCCAGCAGGCGCGCTCCAATCCTTCACCACCGCCCCTTGCGCCTGCACCACCGCTGTGTCGCCACGGGCGGCAGGGCCAGTCAACGCCTGCGCGGGGCCCATGGCCAACACGTTGTCGACTGTGCTTTTGAGCAAGGCCTCG